>NZ_JBHSNC010000038.1:0-134688 GCF_042655785.1 Cohnella yongneupensis | reverse complement strand
AATACCGACGCCAGCTTGTAGCCTAGGCTTTTTTATCTGTCCACTAAATGGGGTCTTGACCAGGATACCGATGAAGGCTTTTGTTATTAGGGATTCGCTATTCGTCTTGATCGTAATCCTTGTCTTTCTCATAACTTTCGTAATCCGTCTCGAACGAAAAAGTCGACGGATCGAATTCCCCTTTATAATAACTTACCGTCGTTCCAAAAAACTTATAGTTCCTCTTATCCTCGTAAACGTAGCTAAATTTGCCGCTGACCCTTATGCGACCCTCTTGTTCTAATCCGCGATCTTCCCTCTGGATTAATTTCGTTTCGATCTCGGAGAACTTGTACCCCGAAATTTCGCCTTCCGAATCCTCGTTGCCTTGTTTAATCAGTTCGTTCTTAGCTGCTTTAATCGCTCTATCCGCGATCGAAGGATGCAGATATTTGTAAATGAATACCGCGGCAATAATAACGATTACAATAACCGCTAAAGCTTTATAGTTGATTTTTCGCGGAACGGTTGGTACGAATTCAGCGGTTACTGTCGGTTCTCGCGTTATTTGGGTCCCGCACTCCCCGCAAAAGCTCTCAGAAAGTTCAAGTTTAGTACCGCAATTCGTGCAAAAGTTAACCGCCAATGAATTTGCCCTCCGATATTTAAGTAGACTTGTAACTATTTAACTATAGTATCACAAACGCAAAAAAAGAGAAGCTCCGAAGAGCTCCTCCCCTCTGAATAGCGATGGCTTATGGGTTAATCGTCAGATTAAACCCGGATTGGATGTAATACAGGCTTGGATAGGCGATATTGCTGGTCGTCAGACCGTTAAACGTCGCGGCTCCGTTACCTGTATACGAATAAATCGCAGCCCCCGTATGCGGACCGGAGAACCGTGAAGTCGTTACTCCGTCAAGTCCCGTGCCGTTGATGGTGATGTTATTGAACACGATATTTTGGAATCCGCCTCCATATCCGAACTGAATGGCGTCGCGTTGGGTATTGATGATATCGATGTTCGTAAACGTCACGTTCTTGATGGAACTGTTCGATGCTTCCAAATCGATTGCGCCGCGTTCGCCGTTATATAGATCTTGGCTCGTTCCGGAATTGACGATCGTATTGTCGGAGAACGTAATGCCGGTATTGTTCTCGAAATGATAGCCCGGGAACACGGTATTCATACGGATGCCGGAGCCGCCTACGGTGTCGATGATGTAGTTATGGTCCGCTTTGTGGCCGCTGCCGCCGAAGAACGCGATACCGCCCGCACGCCAGTTATTCTCGATCGTGTTGTACGAGAACGTATCGTTCACGCCCATCGGAGCGGCGTTCGTGCTGTCCGGCCAAACGGCGAGCGCATCGTCCCCGTTATTGCGCAAGTTGGAGTTGCGGACCGTCGAGTTGCTCGTGCCTTGGGCGAAGTTGATACCGTCGGCAAGATTATTGCGAATCCGGCTGTTTTCTACGAGAAGCCCTGTCGCCGCGATGGCCGGCGTATGCGCATAGTCCCCTACCCACATGCCGCATTCGAAGTGCTCTACCCAGACGTCATGGATGACGGAATTGACGCCGAAGTCGTCCATGAAGCCTTTGTATATCGCGTTCTGGCCATAACGCGAGCGCAAATTCGAGTTCATGTAGATATTGCTGAAATCAAGCTTGCCGGAAATCCGGAGCGAAATACCTCCGCCCGACGCGTTGGCATTCGTAAATTGGATATTCGTATACCAGAAGCCGGCGCCCGTAACCGTGAGGTTATTGATCATGTTCGCTACCGAACCGATCTGCCACATGTTGCCGAGGTGGAACGTGCCTTCCGGAATGTACAGCGTCTTGCCGCCTGCAACCGCAGCGGTTACCGCGGAATTGAACGCTGCAAGATCGTCCTGTCCGTCGTTTGCGACCGCGCCGTAATCCGTAACGGACACCGCGTTCGCCGGTTTAGGGATGGCAGTCGGTACCGGCTCGATCTCTAGGAAGTCGACGCCGTATTCTATGCTGTCGGAGCCTTTCTGAATACGGATCGTGTCGCCTGGTTGCAGCGGAGTATCGAGTTTCCAATGGACTTCATCGAAGCGGAACAAAGGACGTCCGCCGCTTGGCGTATCCGCAGGCATATCGCCCGAGAAGTACTGCCAGCTGTAATAGGATGTGAGCGATACGGTTTTCACTTTCACGTTGTTGACATAGACGTCTAGCGAACCGTTGAGGCCCATGCCGTTCGCCGAGTCCGGCATCGTGAATCTCATCGTGACGCCCGCGCCGCCCTGCCCCGATCTTACGGTCCATTGAATATTGGATCCGTTAGATGGAAGCGCCGCATAGCGTTGACCGGACGCTTCGGAAGCCGTCAGCGCTTGATTGAACGTAGGCGCGGACTGCAGCGTCGCACCGCCGCCTAACGTACCGTCTTGCGTATCGTACCTACTATAAGGCACGCTTGCGCCGCGCAGGGCATAGACGGTAAGGTTCGAAACGCTCGTGTTATTGCCTTGCTTAGCGGCGACTTCGTTGGCGTCTACCGCAATGGCAGTCGTGACCGTATAGCTGCCGTTAACCGCCGTCCAAGAGCCGGAGATATTGACGTTGACGGTTTGACCGGCGGCGAGCGCGCCGCTATAGGAACCTGTCAACGTCTGAAGCGTCGTACCGCCGGAGTTCTTAACCGTTACGGTTATCCCGTGAGCACCGGCGGCGGATGCTACCGTGCCTTGGTTTTTAAGACTAACGGCGAAGGATATCGCATTTCCGGCAACCGGCGTGCTAGGCGACCATGTCGTCGTCCCAACCAAGTCGGAGCTCTGGACAGGCGTTACGACGAGCGAAGCTGCATTCGTGAAGCTGTTATTGGCATCGTTAAGCTCGATGATCGCGTTGCTCTCGTCTACTTTGGCGCCAACCGAGTAGGTTCCGGCGTCTTTTGTTCCGGCATTGAGCGACACCGTAGTCGATGCGCCTGCTGCCAATGCACCGACTTGCGCGAAGCCGGCCAGTTGGTTGTTCAAGTAGAAGTTAACGGTTGTCGGCGATGAGCCTGCGGTTCCGCTGTTCGTGACGGTTGCGTTCAGTGTAATCGCGTTAGACTCGACGGGAGAAGCCGGTGTCCAAGACATGCCCGTAACCGTAAGATCCGGGTTCGGAGCAGCCGTGCCGAACACTTGGAACTCCGCGATTTGTCCGGCAGGCGCGCCGGAGTTCGTCGTAATGTTCAATTGCAGCCGTTTGACTGTTGCCGTAACCGGAATCGTCACCGAGTTGCCGGTGGCCGGATTAAACGTATACGTTTGCGCCGTCACCAAATTACCGAACGTCGTCGTATTCTGGTCATGGCCTAGCACTTGAATCGTTTGCGTGCGCGTGCCCCAGATCGTGGCAGGATTTAGCTTTAGCACGATGGACGTAACGTTGTAATTCGCGCCGAGATCGATCGTCAGTTGGCTAGGATTGCCGCCGCCTTCCCAGTAGGTGTTCGTGTCGTTGTCGTTGGCGTTCGTTGCCACGAAGTTTTGCGTGTTGGAGGAAGCGGAAATCGATTTACCGATAGCGATGTTGCCGCCAGGCTGTGGAGTAGGCGTTGGTGTAGGCGTTGGTGTAGGCGTTGGAGTAGGCGTTGGTGTAGGCGTTGGTGTAGGCGTTGGTGTAGGCGTTGGTGTAGGCGTTGGTGTAGGCGTTGGTGTAGGCGTTGGAGTAGGCGTTGGAGTAGGTGTTGGTGTTACCGTCGCTGCTATCGAGATTTGGTCAAGGTTTACATTTGCGCTATCTCCTGCGTCGTATTTGTAGACGATCGTGTTGTTCCCGGCATTCAGATTAAGCGATTCTACCTTGTTGCCCCACGTATCCCAGTTCGCTAAATTCGGAAGCGTCGTTTGGCGGATTTTCGTGCCGTTAACGTAAATGCTTACCGTCTTCGCGCTGCCGGAAGCGTTGCCGTATTTCAAAGTGGTGTCATAGGCGCCCGCTGCCGTCACGTTCACCGTGAAAGTCGTCGTTGCGCCTTGCGTCCAATAACCGTCGACGAAGCCGGAACCGGAGAAGCCCGTATGATCCGTGTTCACTTTGGCTCCGCCGGTTAATGCCGCGGATTCCGCTTGGTAAGTCCCGGACGGTTGCGACGTGCTAGTGCCGTAAATTTCGAATTCGGACAGTTGGGCTGCCGGCCATCCCGTGTTGGCCGTTACGTTCAGTCGAACGTACCTTGTGCTCGTCGCGGTAAAGTTAATCGTTACCGAGTTATTCGCGACCGCAGGGTTGAACACGTATCCCGCGGAGCCGACAATGTTGGTGAACGTCGTGCCGTTCGTACTGCCTTGCACGGCAAGCGTCTGAGTCCGCGTTCCCCATCCGGCCGGCAGCTTCAGCACGATTTGGTCGATGGACGTACTCGCACCCAGATCGACTTGAATCCATTGCGGGAACGCGTTGTTCGTGCTTTCCCAATACGTGCTTTGGTTGCTGTCCTTGACGTTGTCCGGAGCATAGGTCTGGGATTGACCGCTAGCTGTAATCGGTTTGCCGAGCGTTAGATTCGGTCCTCCAGCCGCATTAACCGGATTGAGTGGTCCGACGGACAAATAGAAGCTTGAGATCAGCATGGCAACAACTAGCGACCATGCGATAAGCTTTGAGCGCATTAATATGCCTCCTCGATATGGGTTGTTTTCTTGTAAGATCGATGATGTTTGAACGGCTATTGTAAGCGGTTTCAAACCTTTGCGTCTCATCAAGATGACTGGCCTATAAGCGTGTCCCGTTCACCTTCCTTCTCTAGTCGTTTGATTAAAACCATCAACCCTCCTTTTTTTGGTGTACATCCTCATTATAGTGACGGTGCGCTACTGGAAATAAGATGTAATCTTACGGGAAACGTATGCGTTTCTAATACGTACCGGTTTTTGCGCAGCAAAAAAGCCCGAGCGTACGGCATTCCACCGTCAGCACGAGCTTACACCTTACTCTGCAGGATAATTTCTGTACTTGACTACTCCGGACTTATAACCCGTAATCCGGTACGGCATGGTTACGGGCACTAACGAGTAAAAAAAGACGTAGCCGTTGAAAGCTTTAAATTCGTAAATTTGATCCTTTGTTACACCCTCGATTGTGACTTCATCAATGCGGTTAGGATCATATATCCCGCCGGTTAAGGAGTATCTTGGCTCTCCATTAGAAGATTGAAACCAATCGATGGGAGGAAGATCCTCACCTAAATAATATGAATCGAATTTTAACTCATGAAGTATGCGTTTCTCGTTAAGCAAAAACAAGAAAGGTTTTAATCCAACATCGCTGTTTCCCTTTATCATGACGACCGATAATCCATCTACATCGTTTTGATAATGAACCTCAGGATCGAATTCGACATTCGGTTCGTATTTTCGAATGATCGACAGTAAATAGTTATCCTCGCCTTTACGCAGATAAGGACTGACAGCCACCAGCACTACGGCTATTAACAGGACTAATAGGGCAACTTTACTCCCCCGCTTCATTAATCCGAATTCCTGACGACTAAATAGGCAATAAACCCGATGGGTCCAAGAAGCAATACAATTAGCGCCCATAGGCAACCGATGTTTGCTCCGCGCTTCTCGGAAGCGTCGCTCCATACCCAGAACAGCCCAATGATGGAGAGGATCCATAAAAGAATAAGAATTGCGACCATAACCTTGCTCCCTCCTAATATTAGGCTATACTATTGGCGCTGTTTATTGTTTATTCTATACGTTGATCGGAAAAGTAAAAACCCTACGCCTGAACAATCCTTCATGCGTAGGGTTTTGAAGTTTATTAGTGTTACCCGATTTACAGGACATAGGTTAGGAAAATCGCAAGGATTTTCTGATCCGCAAAGAACGCTTTGGTCTCCTCGTCGATAATCTTCTGGACCGTCGTCTCATAGCCGATGTCTCTGATGCTCGCTTCGTCTAGCATTTTGCGGATATCGTTAAGATTGTCGTCCGACGTATCGAGACTAACGCCGGGGGCCGAATACGGGGTCGCGAATACGGAGAATGGCGTCGCCGTTCTACTTTAATACCAAAGAGGAGCTGTACCGTGCCGCGGTGCTTGAGCCGTTAGGGCCAACGCTCGAGCTAGTTAAACAAATGCTGACGGGACCGGGAAGTCCGCTCGAGCGGGTCGAGAGGCTGGCTCGCTTGATGCTTGCTTCGTTCGCTCGGGAAGACGCTTACCTCTTGCTTACTCAACAAGTATCACGCCAGAAGGACCGTTTTAAATCAATGATGAGCTAACGGCTTTTACGAATGCGAATATGTCGATACTAAACAATGTCATTGCCGAAGGGCAAGCAGCTGGCCAGTTTTTGCCTGGAGATCCAAAGCGTCAAGCTTTCTTCTTCTTTGCATTTATCAATGGATACGGAATGATGCATTCGGCCGAACTCGGCGATTCGATCTTGGATGAGGCTGTCCAGGCTGCGTTACGGCTGATCGTGCTCTCGTAGAAGGTTAAATCGCCGTTCATAAGGAGGTTCATACCCGGTATGGTCTTCGTAATAATCGGTGCTTTCATTATCGGACTCATGGCGCTATTCGTAGCTGCTTTCGTCGCGGTAATTCCTTGGCGCTACGAGTTCGGGAAAAGTTGGCTCGCTCTCCCCCTCAAAATGTCGTTTCCGGCGATCGTCTGGTCTTTGACGGTATTATCTATTACGGTTTTATGCGGTGGGCTTCTACTCGTTCTCTTCGTGCCTATATTCACAGTCATTTGGTACATAAGCTTGATTTTAACGATCGTCGCCGCCGGTTCCGGTATCGCCCATGCGGGATACATTCGTCGCGTAACCCGACCGCATGAAGGCTTTGCCATGGCCTTTGGACCGGATTGGCAGTCTAAGTTACGGACAACGAACGGAATGCTGTCTCAGCGATGGTCGCCCAAGCGGTATTCGAATAAGCCTGTCCGTATACAACGAGACGTCGTCATCTGGACCTTCGAACCATCCGGTCGGCAGTTGCTGGCAGACGTTTGGCAGCCTATGCAGGGCACGAAACCTACAGGCGTCGCAATGTTATTTTTCCACGGTAGCGCATGGCACTTCTTCGACAAAGGCATTGGCACCGATCCTATGTTCCGCCATCTCGCCAGCCAAGGCCATGTGATCATCGATGTCGCATATCGTTTGGCGCCGGAGGTTAATATTGCGGAGATGACGTCGGATGTAAAAAGGGCGGTCATATGGACCAAGCAAAACGCAGTCGATCTCGGTATTGACCCCGACAAAATCGTAGTTAGCGGAGCTTCGGCCGGAGGCCACATCTCTTTATTAGCCGCTTATGGACATGACCATCCGGCTTTTACGCCTGCAGACCTGGTTGGAATGGACACCTCCGTCGCCGGAGTTATCTCGCTGTATGCTCCATGTGATCTCAGAGCATTCATTAACCATCATGCCGGCCGACTCGCAACGACCGGAAAGCCCGCCACGGTACGCGCTCCTATCCAATTCCAAGCCATGAACGTAGAACAAATGATGATGAATTTATGCGGCGGCATGCCGGATGTTGCTCCCCGCATGTTCGATCTGTCCGACGTCAAGACGCATGTTGCGCCCGGGGCGCCTCCGGCTTTGATTTTCCAAGGGGAGGTCGATTTTATTACGCCAAAGGCCGCGACGATTCAACTGATCGAACTGCTTAAAGAAGCTTCGGTACCTGTCGTCTATGTTGAGCTGCCGCAGACGGATCACGTCTGGGACGTCTTTACCGGCATGGCGGAAAAGGTTTTTCATAAGAAGTGGATTCCCCGCTTCCTCAACTCGCAATATGCCCCTCCTACGCAAGCCACGATCTATGATATCGAACGCTTCTTGGGTTACATGGCTTCATCCGCCGATTTCCTCAAGCTCAACTAAGGAGGCTTCCCGGTTACGGATGGCACTGCGCAAATAGGAGGCAACATCGCGCGTAATTTCACCTTGCTCGAACAGCTTTTGCACGGCATCGCGTTCCGCCTGAACGGCAATCCAATGAAGCTCCCGCCGGCATTCGTCGAAAGCGCTATCCTTCTCACTATTCGAGCCGTTCCCGAATCTGCTCATACTGTCAAGCATTTGCCGGTAGTCGTCTAGAACGACTTCGGATGCTTCATCGGTGCGGTTGGCACAGCGCTCGGATAACGACTCGACTACCGCTTGGGTACACTGCATTCTCAACGAGCGAAGCGCTATTCTATCCGAGGCATTGAAGCGGGACACTGCGACCGGTTTATTCATGAACGCCAACGCTAAGTTTTTCAACCTACGCCAGAGCGTTCTGGCGATTACTTTGCCTAGCTCCAGCTTATTGGCCAAAATGAGATCGATCTGATCGAGTATGTTGTAATAGTAAGCCGCATGTTCGCGGCGTACCTGTCCATTATCCAGACGATCGTTAATGAATTCGCGTTCAATGTTTATCGCCTGCAGGCGGATCTCCGTTTCTTCCTTCCGGTTACGCGACAAACGTTTAGCGTTTCCACCTTTCTGACCGAGCTGATGCATCATAAGCTTGTAGTAGCTAATAACGCTATTCACAGCACTTTCATTGTCTGCATGGCTCGATTTCCGGAGCGTCCGCACGGCGGCTGACATGACCTCGATCTGCCATTGTCTTTCCATTCGTTCCTTCTCGACTTCATCCGGAGCGGTCTTCTTCTTGGCCAGTAACGGTAGAACGATGCTCGCCGTTAGCAGCGACAATAGAATGACGATAGCCGCAAGGAAAATAATGAGGTCTCTTTGCGGAAACGGATCGCCATTATCCAACACTAGCGGAATGGAGAACGCGCCGGCCAACGTGACCGCACCGCGCACGCCGGAGATGGTCGTTAGCGTCAAAATCCGAATACTGGGTATCTCGCCGCTTCGTTTGCCGAACCAGCGTCCTCCTCTGGAGAATAGGTACGTCCATACGAATCGGAGCACTAACAGCATCATATATAGGATAACGGCAAACCCGAATACTTTGAAATTATCGAAAGCCGGGTCGATTATTATGGTTCGGGAAACGCCGGGAATTTGAAGACCCAACAGAACAAACACCAGTCCGTTCAATAGAAATAAAATAACGGACCACGTCGGTTCGGATACGCTCTTCAAATTCGGCATCGCGAACGCCAAGCGCTCGTTCTCGATCGCATGGATCACTCCTCCTGCTACGGCGGCAAGAATGCCCGATACGCCAAGTTCCTCGGCGATGAGAAATAGCAGGAACGGGGTCAAAATTTGTAACAGCATATGCATCGTCTCATCTTCAAGTCCCGCTCTTCGCAACAACTGGCGAACGCCGATAATGAGAAAAGCGACGAATACGCCTATGAGTAAGCCGCCAATGGAGATGACAACAAAGCTGAGACTGGCTTTCGGGAGAGAGAAATATCCGGTAACCGCCGCGGCAATGGCAAATTTGAACGCGACAAGGCCCGATGCATCGTTCATCAAGGCTTCCCCTTCGAGGAGCCGCATCAAGCTTTGTGGCAAATGTATGCGCCCTGCCAGAGCACCGACGGCAACCGCATCCGTCGGAGACAAGATAGCGGCTAACCCGAAGGAAGCTGCGAGCGGAATCGAAGGAATTAACCAATGGATGCTGTAACCGACAACGCATACGGTTATGAATACTAAGCCTATCGCCAACAGCAGGATCGGTGCCCGCAAACGCCACAACTCGCCGCGCGGCATATGCTTGCCGTCGTTATACAACAACGGGGCAATGAACAGGATGAAGAACAATTCCGGCTCCAAGTGCAAATGCACGCCTATCGGAACGATCGCCAATAAAGCGCCGAGGGCAATTTGGAAGAGCGGTACGGGGATGAACGGTACGAAGCGGTGCGCGACGTTAGATACGCCGATCATCACCAGCAGCATGAGGATAATAATAAATACTTCCAAACGTTTCCCTCCGAGTTATCGTTAACGCGACATGTTACGAGACGATGACGATTTTCCCTTTAGCATGCCCTTCTCCCAAATAAGTTAGAGCCTCCGCGGTTTCATGTAACGGGTAAAGCCGGTCAATAACAGGAACTAACTTACCCGATTCGAACATCTCTTTTTGTCCCAATCCCAGGAATTTACGGATGCGGCATGTATCTTAATAAAGCACTTCGCGCGCTTTGGGAGCGGGCTTATTTCTGTTTTCTAACGTAAGGACATCCGGAGTTCCGTATTTTTCGTAGATGATCGCCTTCATCATGGTCACCTCTTTTCATTATTGTACAATATAATCTATTGACTTCGATTCATTCCCGTCTATAATGAGTGAGTTAGAGAGGCAGATGATCTTATGCAGCTAGTTAAACAAATTTTGCGATTGGCAATCCCGTCGATCGCGACCTTTTCATCCATGACGTTCACCGGTTTATTAATTCTAATGATTATCGGTAAGCTCGGCGCAGAGGCAATCGCCGTCGTCGGCATAACGAATATCATAATCTACAACCTTTGGGCGTTGTTCTCCGGGGTGCAGGGCGCAATCAACTATTTGGTAGCCCAAAATTACGGTTCTCACAATATGCGTCAAGGCAACCAGCGTACGCAAATCGCGCTGCTCATAACGGCGGTGCAAGGCGTCGTCCTTATCGCGGGCAGCTTTTTCTTGCCTTACGCGATCTTGCTCGTTATGGGTTCCAACGATACGATACTCGACTTAGGAACGCCTTATTTGCAAGTCCGAATGCTGGCTCTCGTGTTCACGATGTTTAACACCGTGTTTTTCGCTTATTTGCGCGCGGTTGGCGATACGAAAACGCCGATGACGTTATCTCTGATCAACAGCGGCCTTGTCGTCTGCTTGACGTATGTACTGGCCTACGGAGAGTTCGGATTTCCCGAGCTTGGCCTGCAAGGCGCTGCTTGGAGCATTGTCATCGCGGAAGCGGCAACGACGCTCATGTGCTTGATCGCCCATTTCCGATATCAAAACGAAACGTTCCAAACGCGCAGCTGGGTGCCGATTGAACGGTCGCAAGTTCGCTTGGTGCTGTTCGAAAGCATGAAGCTTGGGGCAATGGAAGTTTCGAACAGCATGGGCATGCTCGTCTTTACCGCATGTATTACGCATCTTGGCACGACCGCGATCGCAGCCAACGAAATCGCGCTCAACGTCCTTTCGTTCGGATTCATGCCTTCCAACGGG
Source organism: Cohnella yongneupensis (assembly GCF_042655785.1). Taxonomy (NCBI): domain Bacteria; kingdom Bacillati; phylum Bacillota; class Bacilli; order Caryophanales; family Paenibacillaceae; genus Cohnella; species Cohnella yongneupensis. The sequence goes on along the minus strand of NZ_JBHSNC010000038.1, from coordinate 123,562 downwards.
TTCGGCGCTGCCGCCACGATCGGAATCGGCCAAGAAATCGGCAAAGGCCATACGTCCGAGGCGCGCCGCTTCGGGCTGGTCACCGTATACTTGGGTCTTATCTTCATGGCGCTAATTTCGGTCGTGTTTTTATTGTTCGCTACCCCGCTTGCGAAGCTTTACACGACTGATGAAGCCGTCTATACGACGGCCGTCTCGTTGATTCACTTAACGGCGGTCGTTCAACTGTGCACGGGAGCGAATATCATCTTCGGCGGCGGATTGCGCGGCGTCGGGGATACAACGTTCCTATCGAAAACGGCGCTCATGTCGAACTGGCTATTCTTCATTCCTTGCTCGGTTATTTTGACCCAAGTGTTTGACTTCGGTCAGACGGGCGCATGGACCGCGTTGTGCATGGCTATCACGTTAACGGCAGCGATCAACACGTTGCGATATTTGAAGCTGGATTGGTCGAAGCTCAAAGCCAAAAGCGGGAAGTCAAAAACCGCAGCCGCAGCCGCCATGCATATGTAACTTTGTTTGGGTAATAAAAACCGCCGCATTCGCTGAATGCGGCGGTTTTTTAGTCTGCGAATGTGATTTCACGTTTTTCATTTCCATTGCGTGGGTCAATCCAGAATCCCGCTGTTAAGAATCTCTATCTTAACGTTCGGCTTAATGCTGACCTTTGGATACGTCTCGCGCCAGTTCAATCCTTTGTACAGCTTCGGATGGTAAGCCGCTACCCTATGACCTAGCTGCAACATATCGCAATTGGTTTTTTGTAACGTTTCGATGACGCTGGTTGCGCTCAATGTTAAATCTGCCGCGATATCTTTTTCCAACTCCGTGAGCATTTGGTTCGTGTGCTTCTTAACTTCGAGTCCGTCCTCGACTAATTCAAGCCGAAACTCCAACGAGATCTCTATTTCATTAAGTTTGCCGTTCGTATGATGAATATGAAATTTACGTTTGGCATCCTGTATCAATACCGAGTAGCTCGTTCCATATTTGCCGATGATCAGTTGGCCGTTACCGGCTGCGCCGTCCATCAGATGCAATAGCTGCGTATCGTCTTCATTCAAGTTGACGCCGGTATACTTTCCTTCTTTAAACAAGGCGGTGCCGGCAAGACGTGCCCCGTTGCCAAAGGGCTCGAACCTGTTGAGCGCGAAGTCGTTAATGAACTTCGAACCCCCGAGTAGATAGTAAAGCAATTTGTTCGAAGGTATTCTCCCTTTCTGCTTCTCGTTATCCAACAAGCTTACAAGAAAATCCGATACGGTTTGATCGTTTATCTTCTTCTTGGCCAGCAGCTGCGAAAGATCGCCGTCATACATCGCTAAATAGGCGTATAACGGATTCGTTGTAAATTGGCCGACGATATTCAGGTGTTTCAGCGGTTCGTCTTTCGCAAATTGCGTGCCAATAAGATACAATCTGGTCTCCAGCACGGAAAGGATGCCAGGTATTGCTTTATTTGTTTTAGCCGTTGCGTCATAGAGGTTAATGCCAGATGATTGTATAAATAAGTTAGAAGAGGTGCCTCCCCCCTGTTGGGCATTTCGAAGCGAGGAAATCACGTAGCTTACGTTGAGTTGCTTGTCGTCTCCCTTCGTATCAATTCCGACAACGTCGACGAAAAGCAGACTCTTCAATTGAATCCGATCCCAGCAACCGGTCAGCAACAGGCATACGAGGAGCATCGCAATAATCTTCTTCATGTCCCGCTCCTCACAGTGCCTCGAAGACCGGATATCATGAGCAGGACGGCCGGCACGATTACGATCATTAGGATGGTCAGTTTGTCTTGAATCGATGAAAACCGCAACAGGTCATGACGCTTCGTCATGAAGAACCCTCCTATGAAGCATGCGCCTACGATTGTCCAGACCCAAACATACTGCTTGCCTAAACCATTACTACGAATATGTTGGAATGCTTTAGCCGCCATAAAGAAGTACACATAGATCGTAGCCGAAACGATGCATACATAGAAAATAAGGAATAAGATGTCGATGCTTTGCAAGATTTCAATCTTATAGTTCTTTAATATAAACACGATCGGTTCAGGAATAACGGTGAGCTGCGTCAAGCTGAACTTCATCGAGCAAATCAGGCAAACCGCGACATAGAACACGACCGTGCAGCCGTTCGCCAGCGTCATCACTAGCAGCAGCTTATTTTTGCTTTGTGTTCGAACGTACGGGTAAGCATAGAGGAGCAGATCATAGCCTACATAAGCGCTAAATGCGGTATAGGCTCCCGTCAAAATTGGAGACCAGCCGCCGGAAAATACAGGTAGCAAATTTAACGTGTCGAGTCCGTAAGTTCCGCTAAATACGATAAGCAAAAAACTGATGTAAGCAAAGATCATAAACGATTGCGATAAATAAGCAAGCCGTTTCAACGTTGACGTTGCGGCATAGCCGCACACGATTAGAAGCATAACAATGATGATCCACCTAGGCGTGAGCACGAACATCCATCTTTTCAAGATGTCGGAATACACCGCTGTCAGCAACAGTCCGGAAAGCGCGTAATAGCCCCCATACAGCAAATTGACGCAGGCACCAATCGGTTTGCCTACGATTAGCGGAATATAGGCATACAAATTGCGTAACGGATAGCGGCTGCCAAGCCACCAGATGAGCACGATGCCTGCTTGCGCGATCAGTCCGCTAAGTAAAACGGCCAGCCACGTATCATGACCAGCCTTTTCGGCCATAACGTGCGGCAGGGATAAAACCTCGGTACCAAGCTGCGTCATGATCACGAGCGTGATTAGCTGTTTTCCGGTGATGGTTTCTTCCTTAATCAACGTTTCCAGCTCCTTGGATGGCTTAGCCTTGTTCGATTGCTCGGCGCCGTTCCTGCCGGCCGCTTGCGCAAGCTCCAGATCGGCGCCCTAAAAAGCGTATCTTTCGCATCGCCAAAGGAGAACGGCGGCGTAAAGTAAGGGAATCCCATCGTATGCATCTGGCACAAATGGATACAAATCATCATGAAGAAGAAGGCAAGGCCAAGTAAGCCTAGCCACGAGGCAAGAAGGAGTGCCGGATAGCTAAGCAGCCGAACGGCGCTGCTCATCTCGTACGAAGGCATAATAAAAGAAGCCAGACCCGTTAAAGCGGTAATTATTACCATCGTATTGGAGACCAAATTCGACTGTACGACCACCGTTCCGATGACAATACCGCCGACTACGCCTATCGTTTGGCCGATGGGGCTCGCCAGCCGAATAGTCGCTTCCCTTAAAATCTCCAGCATGATCATCATGGAAAGCGCCTCGGCAATCGGAGGAAACGCGACGTGCTTCACGGAACTTTGCAACGTGTTCACGAAATTGATCGGCAGCAGCTGCGGATTAAAGTCATTGACGGCTACATAGAAGGCAGGAAGTCCAATCGCTATGAAAAAGCAGCAAATACGCAAGATCCGGAAGACCGAGCCTAACGGCCAACTGATTTGATAATCGTCCGAGCTATGGAAAAAAGACCAGAACGATACCGGTATGATGATCGTGTCCGGTGACCCGGCCGATCCGATAACGACTTTGCCTTCCATCAAATAAGCACGCGCGCGATCAGGCCTCTCCGTGACGAGCAGTTGAGGAAACATGCTGAATTTTTTCTCCCGGATCAGCTCGTCCACAAATCCTGGCGACTCGACATAGTCGATGTCTATGCTTTGGAGCCTTCTGTCGAGTTCTTCAATGATCGTCGCATTCGCTATCGACTTTATGTACATGACGGCCACCTTGGTTTGCGATAGCCTTCCTAACGTATACGTTTTTACGATAAAGTCCGTTGAGTTGATTAACTTGCGCATCAGGTTTATATTCGTATCAATATTTTCGATGAACGCTTCGTTAGAACCGCGCAAAACCCGCTCTTTGGTCGGGATATTAATGGAGCGTTCCTTCTTCAAATCCACTCCGAGCACATAAAGCGTACTTTCTCCGTTACGGATCAGTACGACTTTACCGAATATCATGGCCTCCCCCGCTTCGTTCAATTGATCAGTTTCCGTATAATCGAGAATGGACACGACATCTCGGACCGCATCCTGAGGTCGGAGAAGTAGCGGGCTCAGTATAAATTCTTGAACAAGGGAGGAATCAATTAACGTGTCGAAATAAAATAGGATGTACTCCTTCCCTCCAATGATCAGCTGTTTCGATTGAAAGTCGCCTTGGTCCGCGAAAAGCTGCTTGAAATAATACTCCGTCGCTTCAATCGATGAACTTGGTTTCACGAGTTTTACCTCCTTTGACATCGATTCCTTACTTTTGCCCAATAAGATGTAAAAAATGCAAAAAAGCTTGATTCCTCAAGCTTTTCTGAGTATTTTATGTCGTTAAGGATTATACGTGATAAGTTATTTACACTGCTCCGACTACCGGATGAGGCACATACGGCTCTTCTAGCGAAGCAACCTCTTCGGGCGTTAACGTGATTGAAAGCGCGGATGACGCAACCTCGAGATGAGAAAGCTTCGTCGCGCCGATGATCGGAGCCGTTACCGGTTGTTTTTGCAACAGCCAAGCCAGCGCGATCTGAACGCGAGATGCGCCTCTCTTCTCCGCGATCGCGGCAACCCTCTCCACGATGATTCGATCGGCAGCCGCAGTCTTATCATATTTGCTCTTTCCGACTTGATCGGTCTCGGAACGATGCGTCGTCTCCTGCGGATCGCGCGTCAATCTTCCTCCCGCAAGCGGGCTGTAGGGAATGACGCCGATTTTCTCTTCTTTGCACAGCGGCAGCATCTCCCTCTCCTCTTCGCGATAAATGAGATTTAGATGATTTTGCATCGAGACGAAGCGGGTCCAACCGTGTTTCTCGGCTACGTTCAACGCCTTAAGAAACTGCCATGCGTACATGGCGGAAGCGCCTATGTATCTGGCTTTCCCGGCTTTCACTACGTCATGCAACGCTTCCATCGTCTCTTCGATCGGCGTATTGTAATCCCACCGATGAATTTGGTACAGGTCTACATAGTCGGTCCCGAGTCTCTTCAGGCTTTTATCGATTTCGCTCATAATCGCTTTGCGGGAAAGTCCGGCGCCGTTCGGTCCTTGATGCATGCGAAAATGAACCTTCGTCGCAATAACGATTTCATCCCGATTGGCGTAATCCTTCAGCGCGCGGCCCACGATCTCCTCGCTCGTTCCGTCCGAATACACGTTCGCCGTATCGAAGAAATTGATGCCGAGCTCCAATGCCTTCTTAATAATGGGACGGCTGTTCTCTTCGTTCAGCACCCATTCATGAATCCAACGCTCCGCTACTCCGAACCCCATACACCCTAGACATAGCCGGGACACATCTAATCCGGTATTGCCGAGTTTCACGTATTCCATTAAATCATTCCTCGCTTTCGAAATAATTGCCGTACGTTCATTTTAAACTATTGAGCAATTGAAATGCCAATTCAAGGGTACAAAAAAGCCGGAGAGCGGGTCTCCGACTTATCGCTTATCGTTATTTGTTCGCTTCGTTTAACGTAACGAGCGAGTCGTTCAGCGTAGTCGCGCACTTGTTGACGCTAGGTTTCTTGGAACGGACGGCCGCTAACACGTCGTCGATCGTTCCATCGATGTCGGTCCACGTTTTTCTATCGATTTTGCGAAGCTTCGGTTCGTTCGTGTCCCAGTCATGCTCCAGGTTATCGGCTTTTGCGTTCGCGGCGGTAAAGTCTTGGGCGGTTACATCCGTTAACATTTCGTTCTCGAGCGCGATAAAATCGTTTAATTGGCCGGTCAACGTCATTTGCGACGCATCGATTTCAGGAACGAGGTTATTGTTGCACCACTGATAGCCGCCGATACCGACCGCCAAGAAAATAATCAATACCGCGATCGTTTGCGTCCAAACGTGTTTCTCGCTTCGGATGGTTTTATTGGACGAAATCGATTCGCTCTTTTGAATGATATCGAGTTTCGTTACGGCCAGGAAAACGATGATCGCCAATATCGCGACGAGGAAAATGATGCTCGTAACCGTCGCTCCCAAATCCAAGCCGCCGTTTACTTTGGATTGCGACAGGTAATCTCCAAGGGATGCGCCTAGCGGGCGAGTTAAAATATAGACGATCCAGAACGCCAATATTTCATTGAGCTTGAATTTCCATGCAACGAATAAGCAAGCAATAATGATTACGACCGTGATCCCTGTTTTCAAATAACCAAGTCCGAGCTGTTCGGAAAACAAATCGCCGACGGCCGTGCCGAGCGCGAACGTGAATAGAATGGTCAGCCAGTAGTAAGCTTCTCTTCTTCTGGTGAAAATCGAGTGAATGGAGAGCGTCTTCTCGCTTATATACCATACAAGGAAAGTTAAACCTAATAGACCGCTGAACAAGATCGTGCTCGTCTCAAGCGGAACTCCCATTCCGTCCGTCATGTTATCCGTTACCAAAGTGCCGAATACGCTTATGAGCACGACGGTCAGCCAATAGAGGCCGGGAATGTATTTCGTCGCCCTGAATTGAACAACGAATACGACTAGAAAAGCGATTCCCATAATGACGGTAGTGAGCGGCAAGCCAAGTCCGACGTTGACGCTCAAGAAATCCGAGAACGTCTCGCCTACTGTCGTGCATAGCACCTTGATGATCCAGAAGAATAGAGTAACTTCCGGTACTTTGCTTAGTAAAATCTTTAGTTTGCTGTTTGGATGAGCAGTCATAATAGCGTCACCTTCTCCCTTTAATTTCGGATGCAAGCTGATAGCAGGCATACTAGTATGCTAACTTACAGAAATTAAGAAAGTCTTAACTGGTCCTTAAATTAATAGGTAAGCCTACATGCGTAAAAAGCCGCAATGAATGCGGCTTTTTACGCTGAAACCAATAAATGCTATTCTATCAGAACTCGAACGCCCAGTTCCCTTGCCGGAACAACGGTTCCGAAGTGCCGTCGGCGCGAATGCCGTCTATGTCCAACTCGCTCGATCCCATCATGAAATCGACATGGATCAGCGATGTGTTTCCCCCTCGCTCCTTCAGCTCTTCCGAGGACATCTTCGTTCCGTTGTCTAAGTTCGTCGGATAACAGCTGCCGAACGCCAGATGACAGGACGCATTCTCGTCAATGCCGGTATTGTAGAAAATGCGATTCAAATTCGAGATCGGTGATTGAAACGGAACCAAAGCGACTTCGCCCAAATAGCGGCTCCCCTCGTCCATTTTCATCAGATGATCCAGATGCTCGTAACCTACCTCTGCCGCATATCGAACGACTTGGCCATTCTCGAATTCAAACGAAAATCGATCGACGATCGCTCCGTTTACGTTAAGCGGCTTTGTGCTCGTAACCGTGCCGTTCACGCCCGTCCTCTTCGGCATCGAGTACACTTCTTCCGTCGGCATATTGGCCACGAATCGAATCCCTTTCTCGTTGTCTTTATCGCCGCCTAGCCAAATATGGCCATCGGGCAGCTCGACGCGAAGATCCGTACCGGGACCGCGATAGTGAAGCGCGGCATACTTCTTGTCGTTCAATATATGGCGCATGCGCTGAAGCCGCTTCAGATGCTCTCTCCAGGAAGCGACCGGGTCCTCGTCATACACGCGATTCATACGGAATATCGCATCCCACATCGCTTCTACTCGCTGTTCCTCGGGTAGATCCGCGAATACTTTGGAAGCCCAAGCCTTCGTCGGCGCCTTGATCAAGCACCAGCTGAAGATGCTATTGCGCACGTAGTTCTGATAAGTTTTGCGGACCGTCGCGGCTGCTTTAGTTGCCCTGGATACGAGATTGGCGTCGATTCCTTGATAGAGATCCGGATCGGGCACTTTAATATTCAGCAGCGCTCCGCCTTTTTCCACGAACTTCTCAAGCATGCTCGCGTGCCACTCCGGATAATAGTCGATCGCATCAATACTGGCATGCTCCAAGCGGCTGCGCGTAATCCGATCATCCTGCCAATTGACTTGCACGTAGCCCGCGCCGGCATCGTAAGCTTTGTTCACGATCAGGCGAGTCAATTCCAAACATTCCAACGGCGACTCGATCATCAAATCTTGTCCCCGCTGCAGGTTGACTCCGATTCGGATAACTAGCTCCGCGTATTTCTCTAAGTTGCGTTCGAAAGTGGTTTCCATATGCTCAAACTCCTCGTATTTAAAAATATGTAGTTTACTGCAACGTCGCGCGCCATCGATAGACCGCGAATACGGCTAAGAGAAATAGTCCGTAGATGCAGACGATAAGAGCCGCGGTTCTCAAATTCAACCCACTCATCCATTGATCTCCGACGATCGAGACGAGCATGAAGAACGGGATTTTTCCGATCAGCGTCGCTAAGAAGAACGGCTTCCACCCCATCCGCGTAAGCGCGGCGACGACATTAGTCGCTTGGGCGGGTATGAACGGAAGCAGACGCGCGATTAGAATCGCCATGAATGCATTGCGTTCCGCTAGCCTGTTCAAATACGAGAGGCCCCTCTTTTGCGTAAACGCCCGTCTATCTTCTTGCGTGAACGAAGCCCGAACGATTGAGAACAAAGTCATAGCGCCGAGCAACGATACCGTGAGGTTAATTGCGAACCCTGCAATCATCCCGTACTTCGCCCCCATGATCGGAGCGAATAAACCGAAAGGAATGGCAGGAATGACCGCAATAAGAAATCCCGTCAATAGGACCGCGATATCCAAGTACCAGACCGACTCGGATCTCATCCAATTCACGATCGACGACCGGTAGACGAACAGTAGCGCCGCAAGCGCGAGATATAGGATGAATATCAGGGTTCTACGCGTCAAACAAAATCTACTCCCCCTTCTGTTACTCTGTCATGGCCCCCGTACCACATGCACCTGCACCGTTAGCTTGCTATAAACTGTTGCCAATATAACGTTTTTCAATGATTGGGGCAAAATTTCCGTTTCCAACCATTCGCGGTCTTTTAACTATCATATAATCCTCTGCCGATCAGGTTCGCGGAAACCGGCTTTTTTCCGAGTTCTCGCGACCATATAGACAATTGACCGACGTGGTGGATCTCATGGGCGATCACGTGCCGCATCACTTCGCCGTATTTGTGGGCTTCCTCTTCCCCTGTATCCGTAATATCAATCATAATGCGGTCTTCCAGGCTGTCATTCCAGTCATAGACGAATGGAGCTAGTCCTGCATGACAAAAGGCGGAAAAGTCTTTGATTTGCTGCAAGCTGGCCACTTCCTCGAATGGCGGAATTACAATCGCTTTTTCTTGTAATCCACCGCAAATCCAGCCATATTCGACGGCCACTATGTGATACAGCGTGGGAAGGATATAGCCTATGCCGCCTGTCCGTCTTTTCAGCAACTCTTCCTCGCTCACCGTCTCGCACCAGTCAAACCAGTCTTGGCGAACTTGCCAGTTATATTCGAATAGTTTGAGCATTGTCGCAGCCTCCCGTGATCATAAACGTTATGTAAATCATTTATGATAATAGCATACGACATTAACGGTTAAATAGGTTTTACCCGTCTGATAAAGGCTGCTTTTTCTTCCGAATTCGTTTGCGACCGAAAATGACGAATATAGCCAGAGCGACGAATGCCAGCCATGCGATGCTCGAATACGTATGCGAGTTTACGATGTTGTTCCAGTAGGAGAACGCCGTGGCTCCTAATTCAACGAGTACCGAATTCCATATCAAAGAACCGATCGTCGTGAACAGCACGAAAGGGACAAATTTTACGGAGGCGCTTCCGGAAGGGATCGAGACGAGGCTGCGAACGATGGGGGTTAGACGTGCAATCAAAACGACCCATATCCCGTATTTCTCGAACCAGACACATGCTCGACCCACATCCCCGGCTTCAGACGAAGAAATCTTCCGTTACGCGATAAGAATCGATCCAATCGTTCCAGAGGCACCAGCCTTCCGATACCGTATTGTATGATTGCACCGACTAGCGATCCGGCAGTCGCAGCTAGTATGACGCCAACGATCGTCAACTCCGTCGACGTCGTCATAAAGCCGCCAACGGTGAGAACGAACACGGACGGAATGAGGAGAACGAAGTTTTCCAAGACGATTAACGCGAAGATGCCGACATAGCCGTAGGAGCTCATCAGTTCCGTTATCCAATGATCCATGCTGTTAGTTCCTCCCCCCTTTTCTCTCTATGTATGCAAGGAGTATAACGTTCCTGTTTGACGTCTATGTGAACTTGCGGTTAAAAATGAGAAAAAGGCCGTCGATTTCTCGACAACCTTCCCTCCAAACAAACGTCCCCTATTTCAGCTTCAGCATATCGACGCCGTTCTGGACGAACGTCGTTGCGTTATATAACATCAGCACATTTTTGATGTCGTTTTGCTCCATGTAACTATCTATGCTGCCGTTATAATAACGCAAATCGATGACGTGGATTTCGGAAACGTGCCCGGTCAGGAACGGGCACGTTCGGAGCGGGTACCGCGGATTACGCGAGCTATAAGGCGATCGTTAACCATTTGACGGCGACCGATTACGATCTGGTTCTCTCCCCTGCCGTTTCGTCAAGCGCGGACATCGTCGGCCAACTAGTCGGTTCTTGGACCGAATCGCGCAAAGGAACCGTGATGGAGCTGAACGCGAACGGCGTCTTCTATCGCGCGGCATGATAAAGGGTGCATGTCCCAATGGGACATGCACCCTTTTGAAATGTTGAGTGGCTAGCGGATCCATCCTTTAATAATCCGCGACTTGTTGCGTGAAATTTCGTTACCCTTTAGCGATTTCGTTAACGATCTGCGTCAGTGCATCTTGAATCGGCGTTACAGGACGGCCAAGCAGCCGTTCCAGATCGTTGCTCTCGATTTCCAGCGCATGTTCCCGGATGCCTTGCTGGATCCCTACGACGATCGGAATGACGAAGTCGGGTAAGCCTATGCTCTTCATGACTTCGCCGTACGTGGCATCGTCAACTTGTTGCAGGGGTATCTCTTTGCCTAATACCGAACCGATAACGGATACGAGTTGTTGTTGCGTCAACAGCTTACCCGTAAGCTCGTAAATCGTATTTTCATGGCCTTCTCCTGCCAGTACTACAGCAGCTGCCTCTGCGTATTCTTGTCTTAAAGCCCAGCCTACCTTGCCTTCTCCGGCGGACGTTAACCATGGCGCACCTGCCATCGCGCCTTGGATCGACCCGATCTCATTTTCCAGGTACCAATTGTTACGCAAGAAGGAATAAGGAATGCCTGTCTGCAAGATAGCTTCTTCCGTTTTGCGGTGTACTTCGGCCAGGAACAACGTGCTCTCTCTCGCGTTTGATGCGCTCGTATAGGCAATGAATCCGACTTTAGCGCGTTGCGCCGCTTGTACTGCATTCGTATGTTGACGGATTCTCGTCTCGTTATCTCCGTCTGTCGAAATGATCAATAAACGGTCAATGCCCGCGAACGCCGAATCCAACGTTTCCGGACGTTCGAAATCCCCATGCCGAACATCGACTCCCAGAGCTTTTAGCCCTTCCGCTTTCTCCGGATGGCGAACGCTAACCGCGATTTGCCCTGCAGGTACCGATTTCAATAATGCCTCTACGACCTTCGTTCCTAATTTGCCTGTTGCTCCTGTAACTAATACTTTCATTTTGTTCCCTCCAATTTGTTTGTTGTAACATTCGACGTTATAACTAAAATAGTTACAACTTTCGCATAAAATAAAAGCTCTTATTGGGAGCTCTCATTTACTTGAACCTTGCTGTGAGTTGGCTAAGCGTTGTTTGCGCTAGCCTGCTTTCCATGGCGAATTGAGCTTCGTTCAATTCGGCTTGGAGCGCCGACTCGATGTTCCTCCCGACAAGACAACGAATATTCGAGTCTTCGTGGACGCGGAATAATTGGTTCTCTTCGATCAGGTTAACGGCGCGATAAACATCAAGAAGCGTTATGTCCTCAGTCGATTTGAGCAGCGAGGCTCCTCCTACGCCCGGACGGACATCCACTAAGCCTGCCTTTTTAAGCAACCCCATAATTCTTCGGACGACGACCGGATTCGTATTTACGCTACCCGCGATGAAGTCTCCCGTCAATTCGTTCGGAGTAACCGCGATCAGAGACAGAATATGAACAGCCATCGAAAAGCGCGTGCTTAGTTGCTTCAAGATTATCACCACCGTTGTAACTATTATAGTTATAACTTAGGATTAAGTCAAGTTTTTCATTTCGATATGCGTTTTGTCCGATCGAACAGCTTAGAAGCTGTCCAAGACGTCGTAATTCCCAATGAAAACAAGATGATGACGAACAAAATCAGCAAGCCTATAAACGGGATATTAACCGAGGCTGCCAAGATGAAAGCACCGGCTCCCGTGCGCATCCATTCCGGCTTTCCGACCATTCCCTGTAACTGCTCCCCTAACAGTTGACTCATAACAGTTAGTCCGAATGCGACCGCGACAAAGATAATTAATGCGATTAACAATATAAAAGGGATACCGACGATCGTAAGTACGAGCAACATCGTAACGGCCAGCAGCAACAACCAGGCGAAGAACCCCATTGATAGCAGCTTTCCCCGTGGAAACTTCCTGAACCGGTTAACGAACGCGGCGGCGTGACGCTTGCCGATTGCAACCATGAGTACCGGCAAGATCAGCATAAGCAAGCTCCCTGCTAGCTGCAGTACGCCGATGCCGATAATAAGTCCCGCGCCGATAATAAGACTATTCACCGTAGCGTTGTCGAATGAAATAGCGATAACTTCATTGGTGACGACCGCCCCGTCGTCCTGTTGCAGGTTGCCCCCGATGACGATGATAATGCCATCGATATGCGCTCCAGGCAGCAGATGCACGTCCCCGTTAATGACGACGACGGAATCCTCCACCGTCCCGGCGATCGAAGCGTCTCCGCCGATTACTACCACGTCGTCTACCGTTTCGTTCGAGAGAATATTCGTATTCTGGTGCTCGAATAAACCTTTGGCAAAGGTATTCGTCGGAAACAGAAGCAAGCCTAATAGAATTGGCAGCCATAATAGTCGTATGTGCTTCAAATCAACTCGCCTCCTTCTCTTGTCATCGTTCCGCGAAGGATTCGTCGCAAGGATAGACCGGATAACAAGAAGACGAATATGGCGATCAGGAATATCGCTCCCCACATAACCGGAGTCGAAGAAGCGATATGCGAGAATACATGAGCGGAGGTAACAATGAAGCTGAACGTAATGGACAGAAAGTTAAGGGCGACAGAGCCGTATAAGTAAAGGACGAGGAACAAGAGTAGCAAGCCTGCGATCGGAACGGCGGTTAAACCGAAACTTGCGATCATCGGATCCGATGATCTTTGCTCGATAATGGACATTACGTGTTGTTCCATTCGAACGGGCGCTTCGATGGACTGATAAGCGTTGGCTATGAGAGAACGCATCTCGGTCAGTTCGGCGGTAAGCGCTCTACACGACTCGCACTCATCCAAGTGGAAATCCACTCGCTCGTGCTCGCTTTCGTCAAGCTCATGATCTACGTATGCTGATAATTGATCCAACGGATGATCGATCGTGTTCATTGGAGCTCACCTTTTTTCATTTCGATTCTAAGGACTAGCCTGGCGGCATTTAAGCGCGATTTTACCGTACCCAACGGTATTCCGAGCAATTCCGTGATTTCTTCGTACCGATAGCCTTGAACATCGTGCAATACTATTACTTGCCTATGCTCCGGACTTAATTGCGTCATGGCATCCTCGATCGTTATTTTCAAATGTTCGGTCCGTCTTCGATCTTGGGCGTCTTCGTATTCGAATGTCCCCAATGTTCCCTTCGCGCTCGAGAATTCCTTCTGCCGCTTCTTCAAGCGGTCTACGCATACGTTCGAGATGATGCGATTTAGCCAAGAGGAAAATGAAAACTCGTTCTCTAGACGGGACAGCGCATAATAGCATTTAATGAATGCTTCCTGAGAGGCATCTTCCGCTTCCATCGGGTCTCCCAACATACCGTAAGCGTAACGGTAGACATGATCCTTAAATCGGCGAACGAGCGTTGCGAATGCGTCTTTGCTCCCGTTTATCGCCTCGCGAATGGTTCGGTGAAGCTCTTCGTCCACGCCTTATCAGCCCCTACATAGCGACACAAATTTCTACAAGGATTAAGTGGCCATTTTGGTGTTACGCCAACCATGATTGCTTCTCCTCATCATTCGGAAGATTTCTATTAACACCACGTTCAAGCTAATCCAAAGTCCTCCGAATACGTACCCCACAACAACATCGCTAGCATATTCACTGCCAAGATAGATCCCGCTAATGCCCGTCATAAGGCATATTAAGGAAATCATCATTACAACGATTATACGACTTTTCGCATTTTCGTGCCGGCGAACAAGCAAATATCCCGTAAATCCAAATACCGTCAGCGCCATTAGCGCATGTTCGCTAGGAAAAGTTGCGATATCGCCGGTTGGGCCTATCCTATGAAATAGTCGTCTCAAGCCTTCATCCAATGCCTCTCCTCCGACGACGACAGCTACATAGAAAGCTATCGTGAATAAGCGGTCTTTTCCTTTGATCCAGATCCAGATGATCGTTAGCGCACATAAAACCAACAGGCTCGGATTGGAGCCGAATGAATTCCAATGATTCATCGTTTGCACCCACCCGTCGCCGAACGTTTGCCGGATGATCAGATTGCCGATCTCATCGAAGCGGGTAAATTCATCGGCCATGAAGTCTTCGATCAAACCGATCATGAAGGTAAAGAGCGCAATGAACGTTGCGGCCGCTGCAATAATAATGAACTTAACTTTTCCGATCGAATGGTACTGCCGTATGCTCTTGTCCAACCATTTATCTAATCGCTCGCGAATACGTTGCTTATGCTTTTTGTAGAAGACGTAGAGTAAATACGCGCTAGCCGAAAGCAAACCGGCTATGAGCATGTACCGATTGATGGCATGATGATACTGCTCCCATTTTGGACCTAGCAGCTTTCCGAGCGTAATGAACAGGCTCACCCAGAAAAATGCGCCCGAGTAGGCGAACAACGCGTATTTGCGGAATGACAGTCGCGTCGTGCCGGAAAAGTAACCCGTAAGATGACGGACGCCAGGGATGAAATACGCTATGAACAGCATTTTATTGCCGTAACGACCGAACCACCGCGATAGGCTACTTAACTTTTCCGGACCGAAGTGAACCCGCGAACCGTACTTTTCGAAAAATGGATTGCCGAGCCGATATCCGATCCAGTAAGCGATCGTCATTCCTATCGTTGCTCCGGCACCTCCGGTCAAAATGCTCAGTAGCCAGTTCAGTTTTCCTTCATGAACGATCAGGCCGGCGTAAGTCATTATGATTTCTCCGGGCAACGGAAGCGCGAGCATTTCCAGTAACAGCGAACCGAATAGGATGACGTATCCGTAATGCTCCAACAACCGAGTGATCATGTCGCTCAAAAAGCTCATGCGCTTCTCCCGTCCCTCACGCAATAACGAAGTCCCCCTGCGGTTCGCAGAGGGGACTTCCCGCGTGGATTATTTCAACGTAATCGTTTGATCATGGTTAACTGATCGGTTGCTATTGTTGCCTTGCATCCATTCATAAAGTATCGGAATGACTAGGAAGCTGTTCAACGTCGAAGTAATCATCCCTCCGATTACGACGATGCCAAGCGTTTGCGAGACGACCGTATCCCCGCTTCCCGACAACGCCAAAGGAACTAGCGTAAGGACCGTCGTGCCGGCCGTCATGAAGATCGGGCGGACGCGGGACAAGCTGCCTTGCACGACCGCTTCTCTTACGCTCAAACCTTCCTTGCGATTGCGCTCGATCTTATCGATTAGAACGATGCCGTTGGTCACGACGATTCCGATAAGCATTAGAACGCCTACGAGCGCGGCCAAATCCCATTGTCCGTGGATAAGCTTAAGAGCGAGAACGACTCCGATTAATGCCAGCGGAATGCTCACGAGGACAGCCAGCGGCGCTTTAAGTCCTTTGAAGACAAAGCTGATAATGAACAAGACAAGAAGGATCGATACTGCAACGGCAATGGACATTTCGACGATCATTTGCCGAATCTGCTGCGAAATTCCGCCTAAGGAGTATGTTACCCCTTCCGGCAATTGAATATCATCAAGCGCCTTGTTCACCTGGTTAGTCACTTTGCTCATGTCGCTGGACACGATCTGCGCGGTAACGATGGCGAGCGGTCTGCCATCCCGTTCCTGAATGGAAGAAGCGTCCTTATTGACCTCGATCGTACCTAATAGATCCAATCTAACCGTGCTGCCGTCTTGAGTTGCGAATGTCTCGGCAGCTAGCGCAGCCAATACGTCCTTCGTGTCCTTGGCTCCGCTCGCCTCTTGGCCTGTCGCTAGGGGATCTAGATAGACATCGACGGGGATCGGGCCGTGGGATGTCGGAATGTCGAAGTCTTTTCCCTTCGCCATATATCTGGCCACGACTTTGTTGATGTCCTCCATTTTAACGCCGGCTTTGGTGACCTTGTCTTTGTCGAACGCAACGGAATACTTCGGTGCTCCATTCGTTAGATCGGCTTTACCGTCCACCGCCAAGCCGTCAATTGAAGTTAGTCGACTTCGAATAAGCTGCGCCGTGTCCTCTAGCGTTTGTTGATCGGCTCCCGATAGACTGATTTTCATCAATGAGTCGTCGCCCGCGATATTCTGATTCGTTACGGTAATAATCGATTTATCCGCGATCGGATCGAGCGTGCTCTGCAACGTCTCAATGTAAGCATTGAGATGCTTCTTATCCTTAAGCGTAAGGGATAAGTTAGCCACGTTCGGCTGCTGAATGAATCCTCCGCCTTGGTCGAATACGTCGTCCGCTTGAGGCGTAAACGTAGAGCCGAAGTTCGCAGAATAGGTCGCCACATTCGAATTGCTCTTCAGCGCATCTTCTACGCGTTTCACTTGCTCATCCACTTCCGCCAGCGTGCTTCCCTTTGGCAGTTCTATCTTAATGGCGACTTGTCCGGTCTTGGCGCTCGGCAACAAATTGAAAGAGATTTGCGTGGCCAGCGCCGCCGCCGTAACGAATAGAGCTAACGAAATTCCGATTACGATCTTCTTATGTCCCAAAGCATACCGTAAGAGCGGTCGCATTACGGGCTCAAGGGTAACGGATTTGACGCTCGGTCCCTTCCATCCCATATAAGCCAAAGATGGGATCGCAAGCATTGCTACGAAGAAAGAGACAACAAGCGCGATAACAACCGACCAAGCAAAGCCGGAGTAAGATGCCCCGACGATTCCGCCGACCATGGCGATCGGTACGTAGACCGCGATCGTAGTCGCCGTCGAAGCAAAAATGGCAGGCAGCATCTCGACGACAGCCGACGAAAGCACGCGAATCGCAGATACGTCTTTCTTCTCCTGCGTTCTTCTGTACATGTTGTCCAAAATGACGATAGCATCGTCGACGATTCGACCCATCGCCACGATCAATCCGGATACCGTCAATATATTTAGCGTAATGCCCATCGACTTAAGAATAGCGGTCGTCGCGAGCAATGAAACCGGAAGCGCTATGGCGATGAGCAAGGTAGATCGAACGTTTCTGAAAAAGATCAGTACGAACAACATCGAGAACAAACAGCCGAGCAGCCCTTCTCTGAGCAACCCTAGTAAAGATGTGTTCAAATCGTTAGCGCGATCGAGTACAAGGTCGAGCGATACATCGCCTTTGGTAACGGCTTCGATTTGCGCTGCGCGTTCTTTAACTTGCTTGGCGACCTCGATGATGTTCGACGAAGGCGTCTTGACGACATCGATCAACACGCTGGCTTGTCCGTTCGATCTCGATACGGTTTTCACGTCGGTGAGCGCATGAGAGATGTCTGCAACCGCCGAGAGCGGAACTGCGACGTCGCCTTTCTTGTTCTTGAGCGTCAGATTGCCGAGCTCATCGTCGCTGTAATCCCAGCTTTGAATTCGGGTTGGAATCGATGCTTTAACGTTTGCGATATTGCCTTGCGACCAGTTCGGAAGCGAAGCCGTAACCGATTGATTAAAGTCGTCTATCGTCAATCCGTTATCCATTAGATCTTTCATTCTAACCGTGATGACGTATCCTTGATTGGCTCCGCCGACCGTCTTAACTTCCGCAACGCCGGGAACGGATTTAAGCTGTTTGACGATATCCGTCTGGACGGCGGAACGGAGCGTCAATTCGTCGACCTTCCCGCCTTTGGCCGTCAGACTATAGCTTAGAATGGGAAACGTACTCGTCGTAAGTCGCGTGACCACTGGCGGATTAACGCCGTCAGGTAACGAAGCACTGCTTAACGCTTGCTTGATCTCCGTCTCCGCTCTCTTCATGTCGTAGTCCATCGGGAACGATAGGTTCATCAACAAGCCGCCGTCGTACGAATTCGACTCAACGTTAGTCAATCCGTCTACGGCTCGGATCGCGTCGCCGATCTTAGGAGCGATGTCTCTTTGAACCTGGTTCGCATGGTACGAGGATGCCCGCAAGGAGACCATTAGCGTCGTATTGTTTATGCCGGGCATATAATCGCGTTGCATTTGAAGCGCCGCTACGCCTCCCCAGGCGATAATAAGCGCGACGAATATAAGAATGATAGCGGATCTTTGCATGACGGATTCGATAATTTTTTTCACGATAAAGCCCCTTTCGGTTCGAATATACTAAAGGACTTCATCTGAGCTCTAATTGTTCGCCTATGAGATTGAGAATTTGTGGAATGGAAAATAAGGACCCCAAAAAGCTACATATGTAGTTAATAAAAACGGCTCTATCGCAGAAGTTGCGAATAGAGCCGTTTTTAGAACGCACTTACCTGGGAATTTTGCTTTTCCAAACGATTTTGCCTTTGGCATCGATGTAAGCATCGTAAGAGTTGCCTTTCGCATCCGGAATCGAAACGAGCGCCAAACCGTAATAGAAATCGTTAATGTTAGAAAATATCGGTTTCGTAAGGTATGTACCCTGACGATCCATCAATCCGCGCAGATGTTTTTTGTCCGACGTGTACGAGTACGTGGATAGTCCGTTTCGGAAATCGCCATATCGGACTCCTTTGCGCTTCAGAATCATTTTCCCGTTCGGATCCATAAATGCGCCTGTATCCCCCCAGAACACGTGCAGCAAGCCATCCGAGAACTTGCTTCCGATCTCCGTGAAGTGATTGCCGATGATTTTGCCTGTTTTCGATAGTACGCCGTAAGAACTGTAATCGGCGTCGTTCGCAACAATGAACAGGCCGTTTCCTATCGGATCCATCCTCCAATAAACAGGTTTAGCGACGAACTTGCCCTTCGTGTCGATAATCCCCCACTTATCTTTCAGCATTGCGGGGGCAACGCCGTCCGAGAACGATCCTATGTCTTGAAATTGCGGTTTAATGACGACGGCACCGGATTTATCTATGTATCCCCATTTGCCGCCTTCAGGGATTCCGATCCCTCCGACAGGTCCTTGTGTTGTGGTTTTACCGCCGACGTTAAAACCCGCCAGTCCGTTCACGAAAGAAAAAGCGAACTCGAACTTCGCTTCAATCGCCATCTGGCCTTTCGTATCGAGATATCCCCATTTGCCGCCCGACGGAAAGCCCCAAATGTTGCTTTTGCCTCCGATATTTACCGCCGCTAAGCCTTCCGAGAAACCTAATACGCCAGCGAATAATCGGTCGCTTAAATTTTCGCCGTTCCTATCAATGAAGTTGAACGTATGGATTTCGTTGCCCTTTTCATCGTACCCGACGAGATCCGCGGCGATCGCGTATCCTTCCGCTCCGAAATCGGTCATCGCGTAATGGCCGGAAATGACGGTATCACCCGCTTCATTAATCCATGCTTCTCCGCGCGCCGTGCCGACTTTCGCTACGCCGTTCTCGAACTTGCTCGCATAATCGTATTGCGGTTGAATAACGAACTTTCCGGTGCGGTCGATATAACCCCATTTCGCGTCCTCGTACTTACCGATCGGTTGAGGAATCAAATTGGATTCAGGGGCGAGCACTTCATAGCTGTACTTGCTCGTATCGAATTTAGCGGGAATTATGATTTTTCCGTTTTTATTGATATATCCTACTTTGTCGTTCTGCACGAACGGAAAAAGCAGTTCGGGCTTGGATGCCGCGAAGACGGCATTCGATACAACGAAAGCGCTGCATAGTAGAATCAGAATAATCAATTGGGTATAACGTTTTACGCGCAAAACCGGTCACCTCGATGAATAAGCAGTATTCCATGATTTTACTATCAGATTGAGTTCATGACTAGTCATAGAAGATTAGATCTCATGGGTGTCCTCCGAATCTCAGATGATTAAAATTCCACTTGGCGATGGACAATAACTTCGATACTTGGCATACATAGTTAATCCACGATGAGGAGCACGATACGATGAACGAACGATTGAATCAATTAGAGCAACGGTTGATCGAAGAAGATCACAAAGATCTGTTTCTCCAAATGAAGCATACGCTGCAGGCGATCACCGAGCTGGAAGAGAAACATCGCGTCGTTACGGCGAAATACGGGATCCACGGTTACAAAGTCGTCGGAAGCGAAGAAGTGATGTTCTCAGATACGCTCGACGAGGTCAGGGAACTTATCGTACAGACGCTCGAGAAAACATTGGACGACCTCATCCACGAAGGGCACAAACATCACGAAAAAAACTTCAAGGACGGCATAGAATAGATAAAAGCCGACAGAACATTCGCTGTCGGCTTTCTTTCGTTCGGACCTTATAATTCGACGGCTTTAGTCGCGATATGGTTGCAAAACTCGCTGTCATGCTCCACGAACAGGATAGTCGGACCATATTCGAGCAACAGCTCCTCGATTTGCATGCGCGAGATGACGTCGATGAAATTAAGCGGTTCATCCCATACGAGCAGGTGGGCTTTCTCGCATAGGCTTTTGGCGATCAACACCTTCTTCTTCTGGCCGCCGCTGAATGCCGCCATGTCCTTCTCGAATTGAACCCGCGAGAAATCCAACTTTCTTAAGATCGCTTTGAACAGGCTTTCGTTGATGCCGTGGTCATGCGCATAGTCCGTTAAGTTGCCGCGCAAGTGCGAGGTGTCCTGCGATACGTAGGAAATTTGGAGCTGGCTCCCTCGTCTGAAGGTGCCCGTATAGCTAATATCCTCGCCGATGATGAGTTTGATAATGCTGGATTTACCGGAACCGTTACTTCCGGAAAGCGCGATTCGATCCCCCTGCTCGATCGTAATGCTGATGTCCTCGCACACGTTCTTCTCCCCGTAAGAAATAGATACGTTATTAAGCTCGACGAGTTGGTTCTTATGGTAGGCGAGTTGGGAAATCTTTAAGTTTTCCGCGCTGTCGATGTTTTTGAGCAGCTTGGATCTTTCATCGATCGCGGATTGCTGCCTTTGCTCGATCGCTTTGGAGCGCTTCATCATTTTGGCGGCCTTGTGGCCGATATAGCCTCGATCCACGGGTCCGTTGCCGTACTTCGACTTCTCCGTCTCGTGCGACCAATCGTTCGTTCGTTTGGCCGCATCCGACAAACGTTTGATATCCTTCTGCAATCGGTCGTTTTCCGCAATCTCGTAGTTGTCTTGTCTTTGCTTGTTGTCCCACCAGCTCGAGAAGTTACCCTTCTGTACGTTGATATCGGTTTTGTTGATGGACAAAATGTGGTCGACGGACCGATCGAGGAAAGCTCTGTCGTGAGACACCAGAATAAAGCCGCTCTTTGCGCTTAAATAATCGCTGACCAGCTTGCGCGCATGTCTGTCCAGATGATTGGTCGGCTCGTCGATTAACAGAAAGTTATTTTCCTTAAGGAATAACGCGGCCAACAATACTTTCGTCTGTTCTCCGTTCGATAAGGACTCGAACGGCCGATATAGCGCATCCTCGGTAACCTTCAACAAATTCAGCTCGCGCACCAATTCCCAATGCACGTAGTCCGGCACGATGCTTTCGATTACATCGATCGTATTTCTGTCCTTGTTCTCTACGGGAAAAGGAAAATAGTCGAAGTCGACTTTAGCCGAGATGTGCCCGGAATATTCGTATTTGCCAAGCAACAAGTTAAGAAACGTGGTCTTTCCCCTGCCGTTCCTTCCCGTAAATCCGAGTTTCCAATCGGTGTCGATTTGAAAGCTGACGTTCTCGAATAGGTTATCGTAGCTGCCCTCATAGGCATACGTTAAGTTCGTAACATTAATTAATGACATAAAACATCTCTCCCGTTGATGAAAATATAAAGAGCCACAAGAAAGTTACCTTCTTGTAGCTCCAATAAATACATCGAATCGAACCCGCAACGGGGTTAGATCGGGACGGATCTATTCATCGAGCGAAAAGATACAGTAACTTTCTTGCCCATAAAGAATAAAACGCGCGCGAAATAGGTCTTCGCTTCGATCGTTTTATAGTTCTTCACGATTAGCAAGAAATCCACATGTATCTCATCGCTCCAATCCTTAAATTAAACGTATCTTAACATGACAAGAAGCCTAATTTCAACCTATTGCGCCTTCTCTGTGAATTCGATGAGAACGTATGAAAGGTTCTTCATCTCATTCTAACGATCGCCGAATAAGCCCGTTGGGCGGCGAAAACGCTTATCATTGGTTAAAAATAGGGCAAATTCTCCGTGCTATAGTGTGGACAGGCGGATCGGAACTTTCGAACGCACTACGCTATTCATAACGGAGGTCATATAGGATGAACACACACATTCGTAACGGTAAAACCAAAACAATCGTCGCCTTAATGCTTGCCCTGTTCATTTCAATCGGAGGTTTTGCTGGGTTAGGTATATCTCAAGCGCATGCGGCATCCTCCGGCGGCGTCATTGCCACCGGCGAGCGGTACATGGGCGTTCCTTATAAGTTCGGCGCTCCTTCCGGCAAAACGAATCGTTTCGATTGCTCTTCGTTCACTCAATACGTCTTTGCGCAGAACGGCATCCATCTTCCCCGTTCGGCCAAGCAACAATCCAAGGTCGGTTCGTTCGTGCCGCGCAATCAATTGCAGCCGGGCGATCTTGTGTTTTTCTACTCGCCGATTCATCACGTCGGAATCTATATCGGCAACGGTCAAGTATTGCACACTTACGGCAAACCGGGCGTGACGATTTCCAACATGAATTCCGGTTGGTGGAGCTCCCATTATGCGACGGCGCGCAGAGTGATGTAAATCAAGTTGAATTGATTTTTATAATTGACGTAAAAAGGAACGCATGCCTCAATGGCAAGCGTTCCTTTTTGATTTTAATAGACAAAGTCCCGCATAACTAATTAACATTTACCATTCGTTTGGATCTCTTCCAAACACTCGGACCATGTCAGGCATTTACAGTTCAAACCGTTATCCAGAATCTGAATCATCGAATGAATTTGGTTTTGCCTTTGTATTAGTTCGAATCGTTTCTGCTTAGCCATCTGTTCCCACTGGTCGTTGATCGAGTCGTTGGATTGGAAGCCCTCTAACAAGATCGCGATTTCTTGTATCGTGAACCCGGTCTGCTGGGCGACCTTAATGAAGCTTATTCGATCGACCAAGCCTTCGTCATAACGGCGTTGTCCGTTAGTCCGTTCCGGTACGGGGAGCAAGCCTACGGATTCGTAATAGCGAAGCGTCGAGGCGTTCACGTCTGATCGGCTCGCTAATTGACCGATACTAAGTCGTGCCATTGTCGACACCCCCTTGACTTCAAGTTAACTTTAAGTTTTATGATCAGATTATAGCTCGCCTTCAAGCGCGCGGCAATTGATAACTACTGTTATGGAGGTACTATGCTTGCGATTGGCTCAATTATTTTCATAGTTACGCTTATTTTTGTCATCTGGCAACCCAAAGGGCTTAATATCGGATGGTCCGCGTGCGGCGGAGCGATCGTCGCGCTCGTCTGCGGCGTAGTCGATTTCCATGACGTGTGGGACGTGACGCAGATCGTATGGAACGCCACGCTAGCGTTCGTTGCGATTATTCTAATCAGCCTCATTCTGGACGAAATCGGCCTATTCGAGTGGGCTGCCCTCCATATGGCGCGATTCGCACGAGGGAACGGCCGTTTGATGTTCGTCTATGTCATCTTGCTCGGAGCGGCGGTCGCGGCTCTGTTCGCGAACGACGGGGCCGCGCTGATCTTGACGCCGATCGTGCTTGCGATGGTTCGTGCGCTGAGGCTGGACGAGCGCATGATTATTCCGTTCATCATGGCG
The DNA here is from genome assembly GCF_042655785.1 of Cohnella yongneupensis. NCBI lineage: Bacteria > Bacillati > Bacillota > Bacilli > Caryophanales > Paenibacillaceae > Cohnella > Cohnella yongneupensis. The sequence continues at coordinate 99,450 of NZ_JBHSNC010000038.1, read as the reverse complement.
AGCGGTTTTATCTCGGACACGGCTTCCTTGCCACTTATCGTAAGCAATCTGGTCAACATCGTATCATCGGACTACTTCGGAATCGGGTTTGTCGAGTATGCGAGCCGCATGATCGTTCCTACCCTATTTTCGATTTTGGCGAGCCTGATCGTGCTCTTCGCGTATTATAGACGCAGCATTCCGAAGCAAGTAAACTTAGATGTGCTTAAGGCGCCGAGAGAAGCGATCAAGGACGTTCGGTTGTTTAAAATCTCCTGGATCATCCTCTCCGTCCTGTTGATCGCATACTTGTTCAGCGAAGTATTCCAAGTGCCGGTTTCTCTGATTGCCGGAATCGCCGCGATCGCGTTCTTAATAATCGCCAGGAAAAGCAAAGAAATTCAAGCTTGGAAGCTCGTCAAAGGGGCGCCATGGGCAGTCGTAACTTTCTCCATCGGGATGTATGTAGTCGTATATGGACTTAGGAACGTCGGACTCACGGATAAACTCGGCACGATCTTCCATTGGCTCGGAGATCAAGGTTTGTTCGCGGCATCAATTGGAGCCGGATTCGTCGCGGCCATCCTCTCCTCCATTATGAACAATATGCCAACCGTGATGATTAACGCGATCGATATCGACGGAACGCATCCTGTTGGCATTATTCGCGAAGCGCTAGTCTATGCGAACGTGATCGGCTCGGACCTCGGTCCGAAAATAACGCCGATCGGATCATTGGCCACGCTGCTCTGGCTGCATGTGCTCTCGACCAAAGGTGTCAAGATTACTTGGGGAGCGTATTTCAGAACGGGTATCCTTCTTACCGTTCCTGTCCTCTTCTTAACGTTAGTAGGATTATTTGTTTGGCTTCAAATCGTCGGATAACGACAATACATCATCATAAGGGGTAAATATTCATGCATAACAAACCGCTAGTCTATTTTCTATGTACAGGGAACTCATGCCGAAGCCAGATGGCGGACGGCTTCTTATCCGCGCTCGGAGGCGATCGTTACGAGGTGAAAAGCGCGGGCTTGGAAGCGCATGGTTTAAATCCGCGCGCAGTCAAAGTCATGCATGAAGCCGGAGTCGACATAAGCAATAACTCCTCGAACGCAATAGATCCGGATATATTAAATCGGGCTACTTACGTCATAACGCTATGCGGTCATGCGGACGAGCATTGCCCGGTCATCTCGAATCCGAACATCGTCAAATGGCATTGGGGCTTCGACGATCCCGCGAAAGCAACCGGGACGGAAGACGAAGTGATGGCGCAATTCCGGCATGTACGAGAGCAGATCAAGTTGCGCATTGAACAATTCCTTCGAGACGGCGAGTAACTATGCCAATACAAAGACAAGGCAGCCCCATGAGGAGCTGCCTTGTTTGTTATGCTTCGATAATTTGATAATAGGATATTTGATATTAGGATTCCAATAAGCTCTGACCCATGTATTGCCCTTCTCGTAATCCGCCCGGACAGGCGAACATACCACTGGCGATGTGGGAAGTGTACTCGTTAAGCTTATCCTGGCTTTGCATAAGCTTGAGCATCGGAATAAGCTGCTCATCGGGATTGCGCGTGTAGCCGATGAATAACAGCCCCGCGTTAACGTTGCCCGTTCTCGGATCGACGGCATCCGTATAGGAGTACCCTCGGCGATGAATAAGCTGCTTCGATTGCTTGGCGAGTCGTACGTGAGCGTCCACGGGCATTTGCGACGGATCGACGGTATCGAATTCGCCCGACTTGCCGAATGCCGCGCCAGATTCCTTATGCCTGCCGAACGTCGCTTCTTGATCGGACAAAGACGAGCGATCCCATACTTCCAAGTGCATCTGGACTTTACGGTAGCCCAAGTAGCTGCCGCCTTTCATCCAAGCCGGTTCATCGGATCCTGCCCAGACGACGTTGTCGTACCCTTCCGGATTGGCGTGAATCTGGTTCGCGGTGCCGTCCTTGAAGCCGAACAGGTTCCGCGGCGTATGCCCCGACTTCCCGCTTATGAAGCCCTCTTGCATCCAGTTTAACGAAGCTAACCCCGTCGACAACCGGATGAAGTTACGGACAGCGTGGAAGGCGACTTGCTGGTCTTCGGCGCATACTTGCACGCACACGTCTCCGCCGGACATCGTCGGATCCAGTTTATCTTTAGGCATTCGAGGAATGTCCTTGAGATATAACGGCTTCTTGCTCGCGATTCCGAATCGGTCCTTCCCGTCTTGGCTGAAAAACGACGGACCGAAGCCGTACGTAATCGTCAGCTTCGATGCGGGCAGGTCGAGCGTCTCTCCCGTATCGGTAGGCGGCAGCAACGGATTGTCTCCCGTTCGCATCGTACCGCCGGAAGTGCTTAGGTCGCTAAACTTCGTCCAATCTTTAAACAATCGGATGACGTCCGCCTTATTGCGTGCCGTAATTCGAAAACTGGCGAAATACATGTAGGTTTGCTGGGGCGTCAGAATGCCTGCTTGATGATCGCCGTACATCGGTATGCGCTCGTCCAACGGATTGCTCTCGGCGGCCGAAGTCGTCGCCGGCGCGATCACTTTCTCGAATGCGGCCATTCCCGTTGCGCCGATCGCCAAGCCGACGCCGACGGACGCCGATATTTTCAGAAACTCGCGCCGGGATAAGCCTTCGTTCTTCGGTTCATTGGGTCTCGAGCTCATGCCTTATTCCTCCTCGTTGTCTACAAAATACCGGCTGTTTGGGACATTAGGTTGGAAAGTTGGCTTAGTTGATCGCTGATTACGCGAATTTCGTCGGTCGTAAGTTTATCGTAAGTGATGTATAGTCCATTGGTTTGGTGCGTGCGCAACGTTTCCTCGAGCTGTTGGAACGCTTGATCCAGCTGGTCGGCCAGCTCCGGCTTTTTCTCGTTGAGTGCAGGGATGATCGAGAGGTAAACCGTCTTGGAGCCGTCCACGTTCGCCGCGAAATCGACTAAATCGAGGTGGGAGTATACTTCTTCTTCACCGGTAATTTTCGAAGTCGCCGCTTCGTTCAGCAACTCCATCGCGCCGGCCACGACCGTCTTCGCATCCAGCTCGTAGGTTTTCGCTTGCGCTTGCAGATCCTCTGTGTCCTTGACCAATTGGTCCGCGATAACATCCATGCCGGCAAGGGAATTATCGACCCACAGCGCCTTCTCGATTCTATGGAAGCCCGACCAAGTTGCCGGATCCTCGATATCGCCGATACGGGCATCGATCTTAGGATCGAGATCTCCAAAGCTTTCGGCGATCGGTTCGATCGCTTCATAGAACACGCGCGCTTTCGCGTATTCGAGCTTCGCTTGTTCGGCGTCGCCCGCTTTCACCGCGTCCGCGAATACTTTCGTCTGGGCCGTCAACTTGTCCGTTTGCTCCTCGACGTAGGATTTATAGTTCGCTACGCCCTTAAGTAGCAGCTCCGAAGTGCTTCCCGTCGTTTCTTTGGCATTCAGCAGCGTCGTCAGTGCATTTTGCAGACCGGCTGCCGTATCCTTCAGAACGGCGAAATCGACTTTATCGTATGCCGATGCCGAGAAGATCGGCATTTCGTATTTTTCGACGTCCGTGTACTCGAGCGGGAACGTCTGGCGCACCGTGCTCTCGTAGGCTAACCAAGCTTCGTTGATCGATTTCGCGATCGTTTTGAATTGTTCGGCGTCTTGCTTGTCGATGGCGTCTTGAAGCTGTTTCGTCAAGTCTTGCAGTTTGACGGTTCCTTCTTTGATGGCGCTATTACCAACGTCGGCGGCCGGAGATGCGCTTTGTTGCGCCGTGTTTGCGGCGGCCGGTTCGTTATTGTTGTTGCCGCATGCGGTGAAGACGAGAGCGGAAGCTAGGAAGAGTCCTGCTACTTTGATCGGTTTGTTCACTTTGATTTCCCCCACTGTTAGACCGTTGATTTACTTGGTCGACGTTAAAATGTTTAATCTCTTCCCGGCTCGGTAGCCGGATAGTTTTTGGAACGAGACGACGGCGACAGCGATGACGACAAACGTTAATTGCGGTAAAGTGCTGTACCATGATGGATATATACTGAACGTCATGCGCTCGGGCAAGTAATCTTCGACCGTGGAAGGAATGACTCCCGCCATTTGCAAGCTGTGAATGCCAGAACCCATGAACTTGAAGCACAAGTAAAATACGATGACGCTAGACACGAGGAACACCGGCTTAACGGGTAGTCGCGTTCCCATTTTTATCAAAACGACCGCGCATACGGCAAGAATGCCGAAGCCCGCCGCTATTCCGGCAGCCAGCTCCGTTCCCGGCATTTTACCGCCCATTCCGACGAGGAAAATGACCGTCTCCAGCCCTTCCCGCACGATCGCGAAAAACGCGAGCAACGCAAGGGAAATCATTCGGCCGCTTGTAATCGCCTCGCTGCTTTTCATCTGCAGCAACTTGTTCCAACGCTTCACGTCGGAATTGCGATGTAGCCAGTAGCTGACGTACAGAAGCAATACGCTGGCGCATACGCCGGTCCAGCCGTTGATCAGCGAATTGTTATGACCGAACGCGCTTGACGATAACAAAACGGCGACTATGAATCCGACGACTAGGCATACTAACACGGCGATCGACGAGCCGCCGATTACCCAGCGCTTCGCTGCCGCGGAGCCCGATTTTTTCGCGTACATGAGCAAGGTGCCGACGACTAGCAAGCCTTCGAGCCCTTCGCGAAGCGGAATTAACGCCGCATCCCACCAGGAGTATTGCGCGCCGATCAGCGTCGTCAGCGATTCATTCAGTCTGATTGCAACCGGAAGAGCTTGCGCTTGCTTATCCGAGCTGGACAAGTAAGCATCCATGAGCACCAAATCGCGCTCCGCGTTATTGTATTTGGTCTGCGACTGGCTAACGACGTCCCCTTCTATGGAAAGCCATTGCCTTTGCAGCAGTTTCACTTCGTCCAGCGCATCCGCCCAAGCTTGTTTCCTCATCAGGTCGGCGGCATGCTGAAGCTTCATGACGTAAGTGTCCAGCGTCATCTCGCTCTTGCCCGAATTGTCAGTAAACGCGCCGTCCGAATAGTTGCGCAGCGAGAAGCGCAGCGTTCCGGCTAGATCCGATGCTTTCGCAGCGTCCTTGTTGAGGAAAGCCAAGGAAAGTCCGGCGATTTGGTTATCGATTTCGAGCGACATGGTCAGCGATTGTTGCTTAACCCCGGCTTTGTTCGTCTTCCACCATTGCTTCACGAGAGCAAAACTGTCGGAAGCCGTATCGAGGTTTCCCGCGTCGAGCTGGGCAACCATCCGTTCGGCATTCGCGATTACCGTGCCGATCGTATCGTTACTGGTAGTTGCGGTTGCCGCCGCGGCAATCGTTCCGCCGCTCCAAATAAAAAGAGCGCCGATCAGTAAAATAACGCGGATCGCAGCGAATGGTAACATGACCTTCCACCGGTATGCGTTATTCATCACGACAGCCCCTTTACACGTACGTATTTAACTCAGTGATAATGATAATAGTTCTCAACCCAAGCACTTATTATAGTTTCAATGAGAATGATTGTCAATGATTTTGGGATACATTCCGCTTGATCTCTTCATAAAAAAGTTCTCTCACGAATCGCCCGCGCGAAAGCTTCGCAGGCGGATTCCGAGAGAACTTTTTCTAGCTTACGGGATTATCCCAAAATATCGCGTCTCTTGAATATCGTGTGTCCGGCGCCGTACATGACGACCGTCCAAACGAGCAAAATAACGATGCTGCTTGTCAGCGTGACGGGGAAACCGAATTGTTGCGACAAGTCCCCCGTCCACGAAGAAGGCAGTCCGAAGTTGGCGGTTATGAAATACTGCATCCACTTGGCGCCGGATATAATATGAACGACGATCGTTCCGATAATAATCGTCGCGATGGCTACGCCCGTGCTAACCGCGGCGGAACGCACGAGAATGGAACAGAAAAATCCGAGCGTGCACATGGCTACGGTTGCGACCAATGTCAGTAGGATCGCATTAAGGCTGAAATGAGACGCCGTAACGATCGAGAGCGTCGACGGATCGGCTGCCACCGTGTGCGTCATCGAGCCGTGAATCATCTCCGTTACGGAATGGTACTTCACGTCGACTGCGATCGGCGCATGAGCTCCGCCGGGACCGAAGACTAGCAGCAATAAACCCGTTAATACCGCTAAAATGATGGCGATAACGGAGACCGAAGCGGTTACCGTCGTAATATATTTGGCGAACAATATTTTGCCCCGCGAGGCCGGTCTCGTTAACAACAGCTTGATGGTGCCGCCGGATTGCTCCCCGGACACCATGTCCGCGGCAAGGAGCACGCACAGCAGCGGGATAAACAGTTGGCTGCCGATATCGAGCAGATCGCGAATGGCGCTCCATGCCGTGATCGGAGGATCGTGATTGACGACCATTGGAATGTGATGGTCGAGCGTATACTGCTGTAATTGAACTTCCAATTGCAGCTCGCCAATCTCGACTTCCTTATCCGGAGACATCGCTTGGATTTGCTTATTCAGATCATCGATCGTTTTTTGCGTCGTTGCCGCGTCGAACACGGTTAGATCCGGCTGCGGTTGATTGAGCTGATCGACGCTTTGGTTCAACGACTTGATTCGGTCCGCGATATTGGCTTTATCCGCCGCCGTCAGTCCCGCGTCCGTGTTCAATCGGGATTCCAGCCGTTCGATCCGATCTGTTATCTCTTGCTTTTGAACGGCCGGATCCGCATCGTGCTTAATATGGTTGGCTTGCAAATGCTGGGCGTAAGCATATATCGAGACTAGCACGATACCTAGAAGCAACACGACCAAAAATCTTCTGCGGCGTATGAGCTTGATCCATTCGTTTTTGACGATATTACCGAATTCCATCATGCCGGGGTCCCTCCCGTCATTTGCAAGAAGACGTCCTCGAGCGTCTGTTGTTTGCGTTCTAGGTTAAATACTTGAATATGATTCCTTAGTAACGTATCCAATACAGGATTCAGTTGTCCTTCATGCCCGCTAATCTCGATTACGTTGCCTTCGCCAAGCTGAACCTGCAACGTCATGTGCTCGAACGTCAAACAATCGAGCGCGGCTTGCGGGTCATTCACTTCGAGCGCCAATCGGTTATTCGTAGACATCGTCCGAAGCTCCTCGAGCGATGCCGTCGTGATCCATTTGCCGTGATCGATTACCCCTACCCTATCGCAAATCATCTCTAGTTCGGCTAGCATATGGCTCGAGATCAGAATGCTTGTCCCTTGCCCCGCCAACTGAAGCAGCAGCTCTCGGAACTCCCGGATACCGCTCGGATCGAGTCCGTTCGTCGGTTCGTCGAGAATGAGCAACGACGGACTGTGCAGCAACGCTTGAGCTAGTCCAAGCCGCTGTCTCATTCCAAGCGAATAACGACGTACTTTGTCGTGTATCCGATCTTCCAGTCCGACAAGACGGATCGTCGCTTGGAGCTTGTCCGCGCTAACGTTTCCCGAAAGCCTCGCGAACTGAAGCAAGTTCTCGTATCCCGATAAATAGGGATATAACTCGGGATTTTCGACGATCGTTCCGATATGCCGCATTGCTTCGCGGCGTTCGCCGTGAATATCGTATCCGCACAACTGAACCGTACCTTCAGTCGGTCTGGCCAATCCGACCAGCATGCGAATCGTCGTTGTTTTCCCTGCTCCGTTCGGTCCGAGCAGACCGAAAATTTCACCTTGTTTTACGGTGAAAGAAATTCCGTCCACGATCGTTCGACCGTCGATCTTTTTAGTCAAATGGCTAACCGTCAATACATCGGACATTGTCCATGCCTCCCTATCCAAATCTCGTAAATCCGTTTAGCTTACGCTCGGCTTTTTGCTCTTTTTCCGTAATAACCAGTACACAAGCAACACGCAAGCAAGGCCGGCGATTGCGTAACTGACGGGACGAACGTATTGCTCCACGGCTTTCGCGTCCGATCCTAATTTGTAGCCCGCGTAAGTCAGCGCGATCGTCCATGGAATGCAGCCTAAAGCGGTGAATAGGACGAATTTGCGGAAGTTCATTCCCGCGATGCCGGCCGGCAGCGAAATAAACGTACGAATGAACGGTAAATTTCTCGTGAAAAATACGGTGCCTTCGCCGTATCGATCGAACCAACGCTGAGATTGCTTTAGATGGGAAGGTCTGAAAAGAACGTATTTGCCGTACCGTTCAAGCAGCGACCTGCCTCCTAGCAGCCCGACGAAGTACGCGATAACGGAACCGATTAAGTTGCCGACTACGCCCGCTATGACTACCTCCGCGAACGACATCGTTTCGTTCGCCACGGCCGCTCCCCCGCATAACAGGATGACTTCGCTAGGAATCGGAATGCACGCGCTCTCCAAAATCATGCCGACCAATATTCCGAACACGCCAAACGTTTCAATGAGTTGAACCGCCATATTTGAGATCCAATCGATTAATTGATGCAACGGTCGTCCACTGCCTCCTATGCCGAGAAATTATGCTTCCTACTCAACATAAGCAATGGATCTAAACACGCGATAAACCTATTATTAAATAATTCTTAACTTTAGCCGGTTGCGCGAGCCCGAAGCTTGCGCGACCTCCACCGCCGTTCAAGGAATCGCTCGTACAATCCGATGCTGATCGATAACCAAGCACCGCTGATCAAATACCCACCGATCACGTCGCTAGGATAATGAACGCCCAGATAAATGCGGCTCGCCCCGATCATGAGGATGAGGAAGCTCCCAAGTATAATTACCGTTAACCTAAGCCAAGCATACCGCAGATGCTTCCATACGAAGTAAATCGTGATCCCGTATAAAGTAAAGGCGGACATCGAATGTCCGCTTGGAAAGCTGAAGCCGGACGCCTCGATGATCCGGCTGATATCCGGTCTTGCACGATGGAAGATCTGCTTCAATAATACGTTCAGTAAACCTGATAAGCCGATTATGCCCAAATAGAACAACAGCTCTCTCCGATAGCCGATAACGGCAAGCCCCGCCGCGAATAACGCGATGATGATGATTACGGGCGTACCCGCGCCAATCGCCGTAAAACGCTTCATCCATGCCGTCAACGTATCCGAGCGCAAGCCTTGGATCGCGTCCGTAATTCGGTTATCGAACGCCTCTATCCGATGTTGGCCGATTAAGAGCGCGACCCAAGTAAACAAACCTACGACAATCAGGGTAATGACGAATGAGCGCAGCAAAACTTTATTTTGTCCGGAGATAGCCTTCAATCGAATGTCCCCCGTTTATTTTCTTTTATTTCGGCAATAAGCCTAGTGGCAGTTTAACGAAGACCTCGGTTCCAACATCCTCTTTACTCTCGAGATGAATGCTGCCGCGGTGTTCGTTGACGATCGAACGAGCGATCGGCAGGCCGAGGCCGCTCCCTCCGGTTTTGCGATTTCTCGAACTATCAACGCGGTAAAAACGTTCGAATACTTGTTCGATCTGATCTGGCGCGATGCCGACTCCGTAATCCTTGACCCGTAATAACGCATGCGTGCTATCCGAGGATAAATGGACTTCAATGGCACGGTCGCTGTATTTCAACGCGTTATCTATAAGGATCAGCATGAGCTGCTTAATCTTCGTAATGTCGGCGACCAATTTGATTTCGTTAGGATTAGCGTGTATATCTATGCGCTGCGCGTGCAACTGTTTGGCGAGCGAACACGTTTGTCTGCAAATCGCCACAAGATCGAACGGCTCCAGCAACAGACTTCCGTGTTTTTGCGACGACGCCAAGTCAAGCAGCTGACGCGTCATTTTCCGCATATGCTTGGATTCTTCGTAGATCGCTTCAATCGATTCCTTCTGTATGCTTTGATCGGTTGTTCCCCATCGACGAAGCATATTGGCATACCCTTCAACGATCGTAAGAGTCGTGTTCAACTCGTGCGAGGCATCAGAGACGAATTGTTGCTGCAGCAGGAAGTTTTCCTCCAATCGAACCATCATCCGATTAAAGGTTTCGGTCATCTGATAAAGCTCGTCGTTCGATCGGCCGCTCGAAGGGATTTTTTTGAACGCGAGGCTGCTCTCGATTTCGCGCATCGTCGCTATGCTGTCCGAGATCGGTTTCAATAATGTTTTGGACAAGAATGACGCGCCGATAAGAATAAGAAGCACGGCTCCCGCCGTCGAGAAAAGCAAGATCATGACGAGCAAGTTCATGTTCGCTTCCAAAGATTCCATTGATTCGGCGATTTCGAATAGGCCGATCACTTCGTTATCCGCTTGGATAGGTACCCGAACGACTAATATTTTCTGATCGTCGATATGAAGCAATTGGGAATCGCGCCCGGCCGAAAGTCGAATTCGGGTAACGTCGAAATCTTGCTCTTCCTGGAAAGTTTGGACGGGCTTGAAATCCGGAGTCAAAATTCGAATGGTCGAATCCTCCGGAAGATAGCTGATGACCTGGTTGCTATGACTGGAGTCCATAAGTGCTCGAGGACCGATCTTTTCGATGATTTGCTCGGACTTGTTGCGGAGCTGATCGATTTCGTTGCGGGTTGCCAGCTGGATGAACAATAAATAGACGACAAGATCTACGCACAGCAGGATGAGGATAACGAGCGCCGAATTGAGCAACGTGAATTTCGCTCTTAGCTTCAACTTTCCTCCTCCCTTATGCAGTAGCCGACGCCGCGTATCGTATGGATGAGCGTAACCTCGTGATCATAGTCGATTTTTTTGCGTAGGTACCGAATATAGACGTCGACGACGTTCGTGTCCCCGAGGAAATCGTATCCCCAGACATGGTTAAGGATCTGCTCCCTATTCATGACAAGGTTTTTGTTTTCCAGCAGAAACAGCAACAGATCGTACTCCTTAGGCGTGAGTTCGATCCTCTTGCCGCCGCGGACGATTTCCCTTGAACCTTTATTCACGGAGAGATCGGCGACTTGCAGCAATCCCGATTGCTCTTTAGGTGCCGCCTCCAGCGTTCGCGAGCGCTGCGCGACTCTCATCCTGGCCAACAGCTCTTCGATTTCAAAAGGTTTGGTTATGTAGTCGTTCGCGCCTTGATCGAGTCCGGATATAATATCCGGCGTCGTGTTGCGCGCGGTCAACACGATAATCGGCGTAAAGGGATCGACTTTCCTGATCCTTCGCAACACTTCGATTCCGTTTAATTCGGGAAGCATGATGTCCAAGATAATAAGTCCCCAAGGTTCCGAAAGCGCTTGATCCAGCCCGTCCTTGCCGTTATCGGCTACCGAAACCGTATAGCCCTCGTGAGTCAGTTCCAATTGGAGCAGACGGGCGATTCTGTCTTCGTCCTCTACGATCAATACTTTGTTAGTCAGCGGGAGCCCTCCTTGTCCATTTTGTATTATTCGTAAAATAGGCGCCGGGTAGACGGTATTCGGCCGTTATGCGGCAAAAAGGTCTAAGCAGGAGCTTAGACCCTCAATGCAGTATAACTTAATCGTTTTCCGGTATGATTTTACCGGAATTCGCATCCACGGTAACTTCTTGTTGTTGCCCCTTCTTGTCTTTGATCGTTACCGTATAAGCGGCAACGCCGTTTTCTGTCTCGAGTTCGACGCTCAATACTTCTCCCGGCGTTTCCTTCAAGGCAACCGCGGTGCTTTGTTCTTTCGTGATGATAGCCGATGGCTGACCATCGTCGTTCACTTCTTGGTCGTTGTCGCCGTCGTCGTTCGTTTCTTGGTCGTTATCGTCGTTTACTTCTTTGTCGCCGTCATCGTTCACTTCTTGGTCGTTATCTACAGCCGGTTGGTCTTGTTGGATTGTCGCAGGCGTATTCGCGTCCGTCGTGTCGCTAGCCGCGTTAGTAGAAGGCAACAGAGCCGCTCCCGTAATTCCTCCGCCGATTAGAGCGACCGCCAGCGCGCCTACCATTAATTTTTTGTTCAACGTAATTCCTCCTCTTGTTTTGAGTACAGAAGTTATTGTAGTCCAAGTTCCTGAGAATATTGGGTGAACAAGATTAGAAAACGATGAGAAAACAATAGACTCCTGAAGCAGGGGTCTGGATGACAATCGATTATTTGCTTCGGTGGGCTCTCGCATACCGCATAATCTTGCGAAATACCGATTTATCGGGAAGTCTGCGGAAAATATAAGGGTCCGGGCTCGTATTCACTTCGAGAATCCACGGCGTCAGCGAATGGTCTAAGCCGACGTCTAGACCTATCACGCGAAGGCCAGGGAATTTGCTGCGCAACGTTATTCCCGTTCTAACGCCAAGCTTTTCAAGCGCTTTGACTTTACGGGCTGCTTTACTTTTGCTCAAATGGACGCTTAATAACCGCGATACCGGCATCGGCGTTCCGCCGTTATGAAAGTTGGTGACGATTTTCCGGCGCGCCGCCACTCTTCCGATCATGCCGGTCGTTTCCCAAGCTTTGTTCGGATTCAGTTGCACCATGACCCGCAGGTCGAATCGACTGCCTTTGTATTTCAAGAGATGGATGCCTTTTTGAATAAGGTAACTTCTATGTTTTGTTTCTTGTCGCAGGGCTTCGTATAGGGCATCTAGACTAGCGAACGACTTCATGCGTTCTCCGTGTTGGTAACCGAACCGTCCGTTTTTTTGATGGATGCGCATGACGCCGTTCCCATAGGAGCCGGTATCCGGTTTCGCGTATACCATGCGATAGTTGTCCAACATCTTCTTTAATTGCGCTTTATTGAAACGGACGGTTTTGGGGATAAGGTTTCGGATAGATGGATTTCGTAATAGAGCCTCTGTTTTTTTCCATTTGCTGCTCACGGTCCGAGGCAATTCAGTCCCTCCCTAAATTTAACTATCTGCGAATAGATTATGTGCATAGTCGTCTATGAGAGACAAATTCAGGAGTAATTAGCATAAGAAAATTGCCCTATCAGCTGCCGGATGGGCAGCTAGTAGGGCAATCGTCGGTCATGCGGAAGCTATGGAATTACTTGTTGAGTTCGTCAAGCACTTGATTCAATTCGGTAACGGACTTCGTAAGCACTTCCTTGTCCAATGGATCTACGCCGGCACCTGCTTCGATGGCGTGCAGCGGAGTTTCCACTTTCTCATATAGATCCTTGGACTTGTCTTTGACGTCGTCCTCGAACTTCGCCCAAGCGTCCTCCAGGTTGGCAGCTTCAGTCTTCGCTTTAGCTGCGTCGCCCTCGTCAACGGCCTTTTGAACTTCTGTCAGCACCGCCTTCATGCTGGTTACGCCGTCGGCTATGGTGTTGCCGTTATTTTTACCGCAAGCCGATAATACGAGTACTGCGATAAGCATCATTGCGATTCCAAGCTTCATTTTTAAATTCGACATGATAAATCCCCTTTTTTATTTTATACGTTATCTATCTTTAATTTCTGTTGCAATCTGAGATCCTTAATACGATTCCAGATGACGATGCCGACGGCCGCGACCAGAAGGAACAACTGCGGCGCTAGTCCTTCCCAAGTCGGATATACCGCTAGAAAGTCGATCGACTGTATGCCTTCCGCTTGCGTGGCCGGAAGCAAGCCGGCAAGCTGCAGGCCGTGCACGCCCATGCCCGCGAACTTGAAGCATAGGTAGAACACGAGTACGCTCGACACGAGGAAGAACGGTCGAATAGGAATTTTAACGCCGTACTTTAACATGACGTAAGCGACTGCAACCAGGATGAGTACCGCGATGCCGATGCCGGCCAGCAAGTCGAACAACGAGATCGACGAGGCCATCCCGATCAGGAACAACACCGTTTCGGTGCCTTCGCGGAACACAGCCAAGAACGCCAGAATCGCAAGCGACCACAAGCTTCCGGTCGCTAAGGCGCTTGAGCTCTTGGACTTGATGTAATGATTCCAATGCGAAATATTGGCGTTGCTATGGAGCCAATACGTCATATAGAGCAGCATGACCGCTGCGAAAACCCCGGTGAAGCCCGCAATCATGAAGTTGTTCGATCCGAACGCGCCGGAGGAGAATAACACTTGGACGATGACTCCGAGAATGAGGCTGATGCCGATTCCGGTACCGACGCCCGACCATATCCATTTGCGTTTATCCTCGTGTCCCGATTTCTTCAAGTACGCTAGCAGCGCCACGACGACGAGAAGCGCTTCAAGGCCTTCGCGGAGCAGAATCGTAACCGCATCGAGCATGTTGTAGCCGGTTTTGGCGGCGAGAGGCTCCAAGTAGCCGATCATCGTATCGATCGTCTGCTTGGCTTTCTCCGTCTTCGGCGGATCGTTCGTTACGTAAGCATACGTTAGAACCATATCCCTCTCGGCATCTCCATAAGCGGACGCGGATTGGGACAAGACGATGCCTTCGATATCGAGCCAAGAATCGCGGAATTGCTCGACCTTGTCTTTGGCTTTGACGTTATCCTCCGCGTTCAGCGCTTGCATTGCTTCTTGGAGCAGTACGATCAAGGAGGCGACGCTAGCTTTCGTGTTCTTCGTTGCCGGTTCGTCTAAGGCGTAGTCGCCTGCGATAAACCGAGCATTGACTTCGGACAGCTGTTTCAGTGCGTTGACGGCATTAGCCGTCTGGACGGGATCTTGCAAGAAAGCGAATTCGATTTGACCCATGGTGGTTTCGATATCCTTGTACGTCGAACGGGACTTGTCTTTGACTCCTTCTTCGATATCAAACCATAGGGTTTTGAATTCATCGTATTTGCCCTTCGCCCCGGCGACATCCTGTCCGTCTAGGCGCGAGACAGCTTGCTCCACCAGTGCGTTCGCCTGGGTCACATTCTCTTCGGCGGTTTGCCCTGCTGCAAAGGCGGCAGACACGCTAATGACTAGAAACAAGGCGAGCGTGAGCGCTATACTTTTTTTTATCATGATCAAGGAGACACCTCTAGATTGGAATCATTCTAATGATTTGAGAATGATTATCATGTTCAGTTCAAATGAATTATAGGGGGTACGGTTATTCTTGTCAATAATAAAAAACGGCTTCGTCTCCGAAGCCGTCAGGGTCTAGTTATTAGCTATCGTTGAGACCATTTTGATACTTAACCTTTAATAAACTCGGATTTGCTTCGGAACCGATAGCCCGCTCCCCATACGGTTTCGATATATTGCGGGTCGCCCGAATCCTCCTCGATCTTTTCCCTTAGTTTACGGACATGGACGGTGACCGTCTGAGTGTCGCCCATCGCGTCTATGCCCCATATGCGCTCGAACAATTGGTCTTTGCTGAACACGCGGTTCGGGTGGATCGCCAGAAAATGAAGCAGATCGAACTCCTTCATCGTAAGAGCGATTTCCTCGTTGTTCAAATAAACCCGGCGCGATTCGGAGTCGATCCGCAAGCCGTGAATATGCACCTCGTTAGTAACTGGCTTGGTACCTATGAGGCGCTCGTAGCGCGTCAGATGGGCTTTGACCCGCGCGACGAGCTCGGCCGGTTTGAACGGCTTCATAATATAGTCGTCCGCTCCGAGTCCAAGTCCTCGAATCATATCGATATCTTCCCGTTTGGCGGTGACCATCAGAATCGGGATGTTGCGCTTCTCGCGGATTTGCCGGCAAACTTCGAACCCGTTTAACTTCGGAAGCATCAGATCGAGCAGGACGAGGTCGTAATTGCCTGCCAGCGCCTTCTCCACTCCGATCTCCCCGTTCTCGGCGATATCCGCGCGATAGCCGTTGATTTCCAAATAATCTCTCTGCAGCTCGGCAATGCTCGGCTCGTCTTCCACGATCAGTATCGTCTTCATTGGCTGTGCGCTCCTTCTCTCTGAATCGGCAAGATGACTACGATCGTCGTGCCTTGTCCTTCTTTGCTTTCCGCGCGAATATCGCCGCCGTGGCCTTCCATGATCTGCTTCGCGATCGCCAGACCGAGACCGCTGCCGCCGGTATCCGCGTTCCGGGATTGCTCCGCGCGATAAAACCGGTCGAACACGAAAGGCAACGCTTCCGCATCGATTCCGGGCCCATTGTCTTGGATTTCCAGCCGCAGCTGATCTCCGGAGTCCTTCGCCCGGACTTGAATGACCTTATCTTCGTTAAGCATATATTTCAGGCTGTTCTGTATGACGTTCGTGAGCACTCGCTTCAGCTTGTCGCGATCGACGTTAACGATGCCCCCCGTGCCAATCCTAAGCTCCGTCAACAACTTAACGCCTTGTTTCTCCAACTCGAATTGCAGCTCCTCCGTCCAATCCTGCAGCAACGCCAAAATCGGAACGTGCTCGAACGCGAACGGAACGCGCTTCAAATCGAGCTTCGAGTAAAGAAACAACTCGTCGATCAGACGATCCATCTCCTCGGCTTTGGCCGCGATCGTGCGCATATATTTCTCGGTTTTCTCCGGGGAATCCGCTACCCCTTCCATGATACCGTCGACGTACCCTTTGATCGCAGTAATAGGCGTCTTAAGATCGTGCGAAATGTTCGAGACGAGCTCTTTGCGATTCGCTTCGTATTGCGTTTGCAGCCGTAGAGAGTGCTGAAGCTGGTAACGCATTTCCTCGAAGGCTACGCCCAATTGACCGATTTCGTCTTTTCTGCCTATTTCCACTTGAAAATCCAAATCCCCCTCTTTGATCTGCTTAGCGGCAGCGCGCAGCCTGCGCAGCGGACGAATGATGCTCTTCGACATCAGATAAGTTAGGAGAGTATGCGTAATAATTAAGATGACAAGCAGAACGACGAGCATGCTAGGCACGTATTTGCGCGCGTAATAGACGAGCGGATCGACTTTTTTGAGCAAGAACAAGCTGCCGTGCTGTTGCGCAGAGGTCAGGAAGTCGAACTGGAACACCGAATAGAACTCGTTCCCGAACGAGCGGGTCGACAGATCGTGACGGTATCCGCTGCGTTCGAATGGCATTAAGCCCGAGAGTAACGCCGGATTGTCCTTCACTTGATCCGGAACGTACTTCAATTGGTCGTCTAAGCGTACGATAATGTAGCTGTTTCTAGCTTTCAATTCTTCGCTTACGTCGTTCAAATAGGCGTTATCGGTAAGCAACTCCGGATTTTGCGAGATCGTATTTTTAAGCAAATAATGGTAATCGGCGTGCTCGAATCCTTCGACCTGCGTCTCGTAAAGGTTGCTCAAATTTTGCAAGTCGCCCCGGAAAACGAACAGCAAAGAAAGCACGGTCACGAGCATAAGCACGAGCGGCATAACCAGCATCGCCGCGTAGGAAATGAGCAACTTCATCCGAATCGACATCTTACAAACCGCTCCCATTCACCGTTCTTCGATCAAACATAATGGATCCATGCGAAAAAAACAATAATAGAGTCCGATCGCCCCGAACAAGGCGGCACTAGCCGCAAAAGGAAGCGCGATGCTGCCGATCCCGGTCAGCCAGCTTCCGATCAAGGGACCGACCACTATGCCCATCCCCTCTACCGTCGAGAAGATCCCCCATCCCGTCCCCTGCGATTCCTTAGGAATATGTTGCGCCATTAGCGCGTTCCAAGCCGGCAGTAAGCCCGCATAGGATACGCCCATCATGATCGCGGCGACTTCGACGGAAAGGAAAGAACGCGCGAACAATAACCCAAACAGCGCTAACGAGAATATTCCGAAGCCGCTCGCAAGAAACCACTTGCTGTTCGTGCGATCGTACCATTTGCCCATCGGGACGAGGGAAGCGACGGCGAATGACCCGCCTGTAAGAATAACAAGGGAAAACTGCGAATGGGATAAGCCTAGCCGATCGACGGCAAACGTTGTCAAGAAAGGAACGAGCATGCCGGCCGCCATCGTCTGCAGCACCATTCCCGGCAGCAGCGCTTTCGATTGCTTAAGCCTGTCCCACAATTGTTCGAGCTGCTTGCGGATCGGGACGTTGTTCAACGCTACCGTTCTTACCGGTTCGCGGCCTTTGCCGACGAGCAGCCAACCGCCGACGAACATGACGGCGAATAGCAAGCTGGACGCGTGATAGCCGTAATCGAGCATGAAGTTGACGACGAGCGGTCCTAGCCCGAGACCCGCAAGCCAGAACACGTACAACATACCCATCTGTTCCGCTCGTTTCTCTTCGCTGATTTGGCTTAAGCAAACTATCCATACCGGGGAGAAGCCGAGGCCAAGCAAGCCGGACGCAATTAACAATATCCATGGAGAATGATACGCGACGAGAAGGACGATCCCCGCCAGCGCGATCACGAACCCGACGTGAAGTACGATTTTGGCCGAGAACCGGTCCAGCAGCAACCCGGCGATCCCTTTGACCAGGTTATCCGTCAAATAATGGACCGATACGGCCGTGCCGATTACGGTTAACGAAATGCCCCAACGATCTACGGCGAAAGTAGGAAGCAACGAAATGAGGAAGGCTCCGCGTACCCATTCCATTAAAAACAGCAACACCGCGTTCCTTGGGAACGACATCCGCCTGCCAGTTAGCAGTTGCTTTAAGTTAGCCATGAACGACCTGTCTTTCTTCCGCAGATGACGCACGCTGCCGAACGTTCTTGAACTGCTCTACGAATTGCAAAACTTCCGTGACGACAGAAGCTCCCGCGTCTAGCCCGCACAGTCGACGAATCGCGTTGCCCATCCGGGTTCTATATGCGTCTTCTTCCAGCCGGTGCAGATGATCGGCCAACTCGTCCGTCGTACGGGCGATAAGCAGAGCGCCGCTTTTGGCTAACGATGTCGCATTCCCTTCCTCCTGCCCAGGCAGCGGACGATACACGATAACGGGGAGCGCCAGCGCCGATGCTTCCGTAAGCGTAATGCCTCCGGCTTTCGTGATCAGGCACGAAGACGCCGACATAAGCTCCTCCATGTCGTTGACGTAGCCGAACACGCGTACTCGGCCTTCCTGGCGATAATCGTGGATCAGCCGGTCTTGCAGCTTGCGGTTTTTGCCGCACACGAGCAATACGTCCGCATTGGACTGCTTCAGCACCGTATGAAGCAATTGACGAAGGTTGGACAATACGCCATAAGCGCCGGCAACCAGCAGCACGTAATTTTTGCCGGATTCCAGCCCGTATTTTTGTTCGATCTCGCATTTATTTAAAGGTTTGCGGAACGATTCCCTGATCGGAATGCCGCTCACCGAAATCCGACTTCCGTTTACTCCTTCTTGCATCATCATGGCTTTCACTTCGTCGGTCGCTACGAAGTATCGATCGGTTCCCGGATGCATCCAGCGGTTATGCGGAACGTAATCGGTAAGCACGGTAAAAGTCGGAACGTTGAGCTTGGCCTCTTGATTCAACTGGGACACGGCCAGAAACGGGAACGTATGAATGACGGCATCCGGCTTTAACCGATCGGCGAGCTCGAGCATTTTACGCTTGCCGAGTCCATGAAGCCAGCCGTACATCGCCGCGTCCGGCTTTGACTTATTCATCCAATGATAGCTTAATCCGTACATCCTCGGATAATAGACGGTGCTCTTCAAGTAAGCGAAGCGGGATATCGCGTTCAAGAACGGATGGGATTCCGCGAACAGGTCCACCATATGAACCCGATGATAGCCTAATGAGGCGAAACGTTGTTTCAATGCGTTGGCCACTTGCAAGTGACCGTCTCCGAAAGTGGAATAAACAATGAGAATGCTTGGATCTCGGATCATAATTCGCTCTCCTTCCATGGCCTTACGGATAGACGACATAATGAAGCAGCAAGCTGACCAGAACGCCGAATACGGCGCCGGCAACGACTTCTATCGGGCGATGGCCTAACATTTCTTTAAGGACGTTAACTTCTTTGCCTTGCTGTAATTCGGCAGGATGGGATCTTAAAATCCGATTAATGAACGTTGCGTGAATGCCCGCGTGCCGGCGGATCCCCGCCGCGTCGTACATCGTAATGACGCCGACGACGACGGCGATCGCGAAGACCGACGATGTTACTCCGTCCATCATGCCGATTGCCGCGGCGAGCGAAGCGACGCCTGCCGAGTGGGAGCTTGGCATGCCGCCGGTGCTGAAGCCCCGTTCGGCGTTCCAGCTTTTGCTGACGATCCAATGCAAAGGAACTTTGACGGCTTGGGCCAGTACGATCGACGTGAAAGCTGCGATTAGAGCGAAGTTAGGTAAGATGGCTGTCATGGAGAACTCCTTTTGTCGCATAATCGGGATTGAATACGTAACGTCTGCATGAAGTAACGATACGCCCCAATCGTAAATAGAAAGTGAAGCAATTCTTAAATGATTATGAACTACTCCGAATGCATTGCAGCCTTCCAGTATCCCCCCTATACTTAGATCGATCTATGACTCTATGGAAATCGAAAGGATACGATCCGATGCGCCGACCGGTACGCTGCCTTACACAACTTGCATGTCTCTCTTCTCTTGCGCTTGTCTCTTGGAACGGTTCCGCTGCCGCGGCAACCGTTAACCCAAAGCCGACTATGCCAAAGGTAGACCACATCGTTATCGTCGTCGAGGAGAACCACTCGCTCAAAGAAATTTTCGGCAACAAGAACGCGCCCTATATGAACCGACTCATGCACGACGGCGCCAACCTCGTGAACCATTTCGCGATCGAGCATCCTAGCCAACCCAATTACTTGGGCTTGTTCTCGGGTTCGAATCAAGGCGTCAAAGACGATAAGCCGAGCCACGCGTTCAAAACCGATAATTTGGCGGCTCAGCTCATTAAGAAGCACTATACGTTCGGAGGATATTCCGAAGGCTTGCCCAAAGTCGGCTTTACGGGACCGTATGACTTGAAAACGAACTACGCGAGAAAACACAATCCATGGGTGAATTTTACGAACGTGCCGGCTAAGTTGAATATGCCGTTGTCCAGCTTCCCGAGCGATTACAGTAAATTGCCGACCGTCTCGTTCGTCATTCCGAACATGGACCACGACATTCACGACGGCACCATCAAAGAAGCGGACGACTGGCTCAAGCTGCATCTGTCCGGTTACGTGGAATGGGCCAAGAAGCATAATAGCCTGCTCATTCTCACTTGGGACGAGGACGACCGAAGCCAGAAAAACAAAATTCCGACGACGTTCGTCGGACCGATGGTCAAAAAAGGCGAGTACAAACAGCAGTCCGACCATTACGACGTGTTGCGCACGATCGAAGACCTTTACGGCCTTCCGGCGCTCGGACATGCCAAAGAAGCTCGGTTCCTTCAAATTTGGAATCCTGTTAATAAATAATTAAGAAACGGATGATAACGTATAAAGAAAAGAGAAAGTGACTGATACTATTTGAACGACAACTTGTTTCAACTGCTGAATCGGATGGCCGGTCATTACGATTGGATCGACGATTTCATGGAATTTTGCGCCCAGGACATTGTCCTGATCATGATCGCGGTCATAGCCTGCCTCTGGCTCACCGGCAAAGAAAGCTTTCAAAAATCGGCGTTCTTCGCCTGCTTGACCGCCGCCGTCTCGCTCTTGATCGGCAGCTTGATCATTTCGCCCGCCGTCGATCATCCAAGGCCGTTCGTGGCTCACCAAGTCACCCAATTGATCGCGCACGCGCCGGACGCTTCCTTTCCGAGCGATCATGCGACGTTTGCTTTCTCGCTGGCTTTTGCTATTTGGTTCACGAATCGGAGGCTCGGCGTCGCGCTACTGGCTTTGTCCGTGTTGACGGGCATCGCGAGAGTGTACGTCGGCGTCCATTATCCGGCGGATATCGCTGGTGCGATCGTGCTCTCGTTCGTCGTCGGCTTCCTTGTTCATAAACTAAGCGGCATCCTTAATTTCCTTCCGATGATCCCCATTCGAATCTATCGGAAAATCGCGGATAAGCTCACGTTCTTGCCGCGTGCCCAATAAACCGCAAAACGACCTTTCCTCAAAGAAAGGTCGTTTTTGCGTAAGGAGTTTCTATGCGTACAAACAAGCTTCCGTTTCTATTCGGCGCGTTAGTCGTCATGGCCATGCTCAGCATGGTGCCGAACAATTCCTATAATGACCCTGACACGTTTTGGCATATCGAGCTTGGCCGATATATGCTCCAGCATCATATGGTACTACATCACGCCATTCATACCTACGCAGGCAGCGCGCTCCCGTATATTCCGCACGAGTTCGGCTTCCAAATCGTAATCGCCTTGCTCTATAACGCGTTCGGCTGGCCGGGCATTTTTATACTGACCTCATCGTCCCTCTACTTCCTCATCTGGGGATTGTACCGTCTCGCCGCCGTTTCGCGTAAAGAGCTAAGGTACGATGAGCCTCCGGCGCTCGTCGTCGCGATCGTTATCGCGGTCGCCATTTGCGTTTACTATTACTATTTCACCAGCAGGCCCCAGATGATTTCGTCGGGTTTAATCGTATGGTTTTTCGTGTTTTTGCGCGAATATCGCATGAGCGGCAAAGTCAAAACCGTCGCGCTTCTCATTCTGCTCTCCGTACTTATCGCGAACGTTCACGCCGGCGTATGGCCTGTTGTGGCGGTGTTCACAGGAATGGCCGCGTTGGAGGAAATCGCCGAGAAACGGCTGACCAAGAAGCGCCTAGCCGCATTCGTCGCCGTCAGCGTATCCGGGCTATTCAACGTCGGCGGTTGGCGGAGCATCCTGTACATATTGACCGTGACCCAGCACCATTTCAACTTGCTCATCAACGAATGGAAGCCGATTCAATTCACGAGCTTCGACAACTTGCCTCGTCTAATCGCGCTTTTGTTCTTCGCGGCGATCTTGCCCTATTCCATCCATAAGAAGCTGTTCCGAACGTTTGTCATGCTCGGCGTGCTCTATCTTGGCGTTTCCAATTACAAACAAAATTTGTTCCTCTGGTTATTCATCCCCTATTTCGCCGCTACCGCGGTTGAAGCCGTTCCGAAGCTTCGGGTAATGCAATTTCGAATCGGGCAACGGAGTTTTCTCGCATGCGCGGCAAGCGGGCTTATTTTACTGACGGCGTACGCTTCCATACATCCCACTACGATTAATGCCGTTAAGTATCCTGTGGAAGAAATGACCTATGTGCTCCAGCAAACTCCCGCGGGCGATCGTCCAAAGGTGATGGCGCATTACGGATCTTCCGGTTATGTCATGTATAGAGGCGGCGATGTGTTAACCGACGGCAGGCAAGATCCGTTCATTACGGACGCATCACGCGGCGCATTGGGTTGGACGGCGTTCGAGCGGTCTATGTACGGTTTCTCCGATCGATTGCCGGACATCGTACGCGCCGACAAACCCGATTATCTCCTAGCGAGAAGCACCGAATCGCGCACTTTGCTTGACGACTGGGCTAAGCGATACGGAGCTCCCGTATTTAAAGGCAAGTACGGCAGCGTTTTTCGTATTTCACCCTCGCAGTAACTTTAAGCAGAGCAAAACCAAAAAAGAAGAAGCCCATTACGGACTTCTTCTTTCGACGGTGGTTGATCGTGGAAGTCTCGTCACACCTCGCGACAATGGATCACTCGGGTAAATCCTGTGTTCAGAGATACTCTGCAGCACAACCCCTCGCTTCCTAGGCTAAGCGTTAGATATAATCCTCCTGTAGCCCTTGCACCACATGGCCCAATGGAACCACACCTCTCTTACACCGTCCTCGATATTGTGCTTGTCGGGTGCCGAAATTATACAAGCAAATCCCCCAAATCTAACGTTAACGAATCCAATGCATTACCGATCTTCACGCCCGCCGAGTTTCCCGCCGTTTGCGCGGCCGGTACCATGGATAACTGCGCGGCCACGATCCGATGTCCTGGATTGTCCCGAGCTATACGAATTAACCCGTTACTAACCTCATCGACATATTGTTCCTTCTTGCCTTGCATGATCAATTCGAACGTTCCAGGCAATACTATCGATTCCGCTTGGAGCGTCCGGCCGTTATTTTCGAACAGCCTTCTCGCTTGGTTCATCGTACCTTCTACCGTATTAGGATTCGTAAATACGAACAAGTTCGACTTCATAGGTTTTAAGCGCATTAGCGATAAGTTCGATATTCGTATAATGGGCATGGAAGCAACCGATTCTTTTCATCTTGTCACTCCCCCTTCTTCAATGGTTTTACCTTATATACTAGATTATATAAGATTTCTCTGTAACGGACAAACTCGAATTCTTTGAGCGGACTAGGATAGCTCATCAGCTTAAGCGGCAAATCGGAATGCCCTTGCTGCAATGGAGGTTGCCTATAATCGAATGGATTCAGATGAAATCCCAATCGTTTATAAAAGCTCACCCTTCTAATCGCTATTTGCGTATCCGGCGGCTCTACTTCCAGCACGACAGGCGTTGAGCATTCCCCCATATATGCCCGCATCATCTTCCCGCCTATACCGCCGCCCCTGATGTCTGGGTCGACGGCCAAATGCTCCACGAACCGCAGCGAAGGAAATTCCCAAGCGGCAATAAAAGAGATCAACCTGTCGTTAGAGTCCGTCTCCGCTTCGAGGCGGTAATGCGGATCGGACAGTAACGCCTTCTGTCCGTCGTAGGTTCTCCGCTCGCTCTCTGGAAAAGATGCTTTCATGATCGCGTACGCTTGATCGAATAAATTGTTTTTCATGATGATATGCTCCCGCGACTTCCGCTTTATTTCGTTATGATGTCCCGGCAATAGCCGCCTCAAGCTTAACGTTCTCCGCATATGATTTATGGCAAACCCCTATTCTTCCGAACCGAGGAGTTGTTGATCATAAAGTCCGCGCGAGTCCACATTGTAAGCAAATGGCTGAAGACGATCGCGATTAGGAAAGACTCGAACGTGCGCAGGCTAGTTCCGGAAACCCGCAGGTTCGACAGGAATACTCTTCGCGCCATGCTTAATCGTTATGGGATGGTCTACGTCAAACCGGTGTCCGGCACTTACGGGAACGGCGTTATGCGCGTGGAACAATCCGGCGGCTCGTATGCTTACCAATCGGGAGAAACGAAACGGAAGTTCGGCGCCTACGACTCCCTCTATCGATCCATCCTGATTCACAAACGTAAAAGGCCGTACTTAGTTCAAAGAGGAATCCGGTTGTTAAAGTACAAAGGACGAAGGTTCGATATACGGGTCATGGTTCAGCGCAATCCACGGCGAAATTGGGAAACGACCGGCATCATCGGGAGAGTCGCCCATCCGAAAAAAATCGTTACGAATTATCATAGCGGGGGCAAGCCGACGGCTATTCGGACATTGTTGCAATCGTACGTATCGGGCAACAGTCTATCCCAAATCGAGTATCGGCTGTCCAAGGCCGGATTGGATGCCGCCAACGCGCTTAGCCGTACTTACCCGGGAGTCAATATGGTGGGAGCCGACATCGGCCTCGATGCCTCATTTCATCCTTGGATCATCGAACTTAACACGATGCCGGACCCCTATTTGTTCAGGCATTTGAAGGACAAAAGCATTTCGCGCAAAGTATTGCGCTACGCGAGAGCTTTAAGAAGAATTCCTCCGGCTAGGCTGAGGAAATCGAAAGCCTTAGTTAAAAAGCGTAAAGCCCGTTAATAGGTTGGGCTTTACGCTTCTTTATGGGTTTGCTTTTAGCTTGGCGTATTTTTGTTCCCTGCTATCCCAACGCTGGCCGACAATCATTGCTCCGACCGTAGGGAAAATAAGAAGTCTTGCGACGAAGTAAGTAATCGTTAATTTGCCGTTATGGATCAATTCGGGAATTGTGATTAATAACGTGGTGATCATCCCGATGTACAATACGCCGTACTTTAAAATATAGCTCCGCTTGCCTCTCTGGCGCGTCTTTTCCCATCGCTCTATAAATTTGCTCATGATAGTCCTCAGCTCTCTGCTCTATTACTAACCTACCTATTTTAACTCGTTTTTCTTCGTTTTACTATGGAAGCGACTACGGCGATAACAAGTACGATCGCAGCGCCCGCTAGAAGCCATTGCGATACATCGGTTGTTGAAGATTCTTCGTCCGACGTCTGCGTGCTGATCTCTGGAGTAGCCGACGCGGATTGCCCAGTCTGTGCGGTAGCAACCGGTGCCGACGGAGTCGGCGTCGTCTTGCTAGACTGCTCGGACGGCTGAACGCTCGGAGATGCGGATGGCGTCGGAGACGGATCCGGGATTTTGACTTCCAGCGGATAGTCTCCGCTAGCTGGGTGACCGTCGGCGCTTATGATTTTCCAACGGACGGTATAAGCCCCGTTCTGAAGCGGGGTTTCGAATACGGCCGTCATCGTTTTGCCTTTAACCGTCGTCTCTTGAATCGGCTGTTCTTCTCCTGCTTCGTTCGTAACCGTAACATGACTTACCGGTTCTATCGCTTCGTTGAAGGTTAACGTTAACCTTGCGACCTCGGTATCAACCTTTGATCCGGGCGTAGTCGATACGAGCTTCGAATGAGCGGATACGGCTGGCGCTAACAGTAACGACAGCATTAGGCACACGATTATAACAGAAGATTTAAGGATATTTTTATTCATCGCAACACTCGTCCTTTCCATTAGCCACTACGATAACACAATTACGGGTCGTCCGCATGACTCTATCGAGCCATTAAAGGCTATAGCCGCTACCGCGGCATTGGCAAGCGCATATGCTCTAAGACAAATACCTAATTTTTAGACGGAAAGGAGCTGCACGCAAGACTATGAAAATCGACGTGGTCATTCCGGCCATCGACAAAGATCTGGGCACGCTTCCCCATGCGATAGACAGCGTCAGGAAACACGTAGCGCATCCGATCGGACGCATTTATGTCGTAGCCCCGGGCAGCGAAGCGATCAAAGCGCTTTGCAAACGCAAAGGCTGCACGTTCGTCCATGAACGGACGGTCCTCCCCCTGAGCAAGAAACAGATCGTATATCGTTCCAAGCGCTGGGAACGTTCGGGTTGGTTATACCAGCAGCTGCTCAAGCTCGCCAGCAGTTCCTTCGTCGGTCAGCGGCATTATTTGGTGCTCGACGCCGATACGGTGCTTATTCGGTCGCATCGTTTTTTCGCAAATGGCAAATACGTCTTTTACTGCCGCGGCTGGAGCCAGCCGGAGTATTTCGTCACCTATCGCAAGCTGCTCGGGAAAAAGGCGATTCGGCCGCGCTCCTTCGTTACCCACTACATGATGTTCGACAAAACGAGATTGAGCGCGCTAAAGCGGACGATTGAAGCCAGGCACGGAACGAGATGGTACAAAGCGATCATCGGCAGCATCAACCGCGCCAAGCAATACGGGTTTTCCGAATACGAAACGTACGGCAACTATATGTATTCGGTCAGTCCGGGCAAAGTCAGCTTAAGAAGCGCCCAAAACAAAAGTCTGCACTCGAGTCCCTCGAAACTCACTCCCGCCAAACGGCAAAACCTGGCGCGTAGATTCCGCTCGCTGTCTTTCCACAAACGCAGAGTTTACGTTCGGAGCGTCAGTAAATAACGACTAACGAGCTGATTCTGAACCTAAACCCGCCCACAAGCGGGTTTATTGGTTTGCCGCGAATGGGGTACCCTATTGTAATTACCTATTGGAGGGATATTCCAATGAAGTCGCGCTGGAGACGATGGACAAGCGTTACCATTCCATTCAAGCAAAACACGGCCTTGCACGTTATGAGCATCGCCTTTTTCGTCTATTTCTGGATTATGGCGATCTCGCCGACGAAACGGTCGCAATGGTTCGCGGAATGTGTTCCTCTGTTGGCGATTATCGTCGTGTTGACGATCATGTATAGGCGGTATCGCTTTTCGAATCTTTCTTACCTCATGCTGCTCGTTTTTTTCAGCCTGCACGTCGTCGCTGCGCACTTTACGTATGAAGGCACGCCGTTCGACCATTGGTTAAAACACTCGTTTCATACGAAAAGAAGCTACTACGACCGGGTCGTCCATCTGTTCTTCGGCTTGCTCGCCTATTATCCGCTTCGCGAATTTTTGATCGGCAAAATGAAGCTTCACGTGTTTTGGTCCTACGCGTTGCCGGTCGTTTTCATTATGGGCCTTAGCGGATTGTTCGAGATCCTCGAAATGTTGGCCGCATCGGTCGCCGGTAAAGGAGGCGAAGCCCGTTTCGTCGGCATGCAAGGCGATATCTTCGATACGCAAAAAGACATGGAGCTAGCGCTCGCGGGCGGAATCGTCGCGTCTTTAGCCCATTTTCTGCTTAGAAGGAACCATTCCGACCCGTGACAATATCCTATAGACGAATGACCATTCGAGTGGAGGCGAGACAATGGATCGCGGATTTTTTCCTGGCGGCGGCTTTGGCGGACATGGCGGGGGTTTCGGAGGAGGTTTCGGACGCCCCTTCTTCCGTCCGTTCGCTCATCCTTTCTTCCCTAACCGGTTTTTATTTCCTGGGTTTTTCTTCTCCCCGTTCTTCTTTCCGTTCTTCCGGGACGAAAGCGGGAACGACATGTTATTCGCGCAACACCAAGCGAAGCCTGGCGATACGTTAGCTTCCGTGTGCCATGCCTACAACATTCCGCAAGCGATAATGGAGGAAGCCAATCCCCAACTAACGAACCCGAACCAATTGAAGCCCGGAGAGATCGTCAACGTCCCACGCATTTCCAATATGATGTGCAATAAAACATATGCGGAAATGCCGGCTACGGCGGCGCAGACGGCGCAAATGGCTCAACCCAGAGCTTATTGAAGAACGAAAGAGCAAAGGCGCTCCGAGCTGCCTTTGCTCTTTTGACGTTGCTCTATTATTCTGAGGCTTCAAGCTCGCACTGCTCGAGCTTTAATACTTTCGTCTTGTATTTCCACTTGTATCCGAGCCATAAAACGAGGAAGAACGGTATACCGACATATGAGGCGAATAAGAACATCCAGTCTACCTGGCCGTCCGAGAACGCGCTAATGCTTTGACCGATAATGACGATCATGCACATTACGCCTGCCAGGATCGGTCCTACCGGGAACCACTTGGAGCGATACGGGAGATCCTCCAGTCTTCTTCCTTGCCCGACGTAGGCTTTTCGGAAACGGTAATGGCTGATCGCGATTCCTAGCCATGCGATGAACCCGGACATTCCCGATGCGTTGAGCAGCCAGATGTACACTTGACCGTCTCCGAAGAAGGATGCCAGGAAAGCGAACATGCCTACCGCCGCGGTTGCGAGCAAAGCATTGACGGGAATGCCTCTCTTATTCAATGTCGCGAAAAGCTTCGGCGCTTTGCCTTCTTTCGCCAACACCCATAACATACGGGTGGATGCGTACATCCCGGAGTTGCCGGCGGACAGAACCGAAGTCAGAATGACGGCGTTCATGACGGAAGCGGCAACGCTCAAGCCCGCCTTCTCGAAAATAATCGTGAACGGACTAGCCGCAACGCTATCGCTGGCTAGCGTGTCCGTCGTGAACGGGATCAGCATCCCGACGACGAAGATGGCGAAGATGTAAAACAATAGAATTCTCCAGAATACGCTGCGGATCGCGCGAGGAACGTTTTGCCGAGGGTTCTCGGACTCGCCCGCCGCGATACCGACAAGCTCCGTGCCTTGGAAGGAGAAGCCCGCGGCCATGCATACGCCGAGTACGGCAAGCCATCCGCCCGAAATCGGTGCATCGCCTGCGGTGAAATTCCGGAATCCGACCGCGTCTCCGTTCCAAATTCCGACGATCATAAGCAAGCCGATCCCGATGAATACGATAACGGTTACGATCTTGATCATGGCGAACCAATATTCGGATTCGCCGTAGCTTTTCACCGACAATAAGTTCAGACCGACCATTAAAGCAAGGAATAACGCGCTCCATAAGTACGACGGACTGTCAGGCAACCAGAACTTGATAATGAGCGTCGCCGCGGACAGCTCGGCGGCGATCGTGATAGCCCAGTTATACCAGTAGTTCCACCCTAACGCGAAGCCGAGGGAAGGATCTACGAATTTCGTCGCGTAAGTGCTGAACGTTCCGGATACGGGCATGTAGGTCGCCATCTCTCCGAGACTAGTAACGAGGAAATACACCATAATGCCGATAACGGCGTAAGCTAATAGCGCGCCGCCAGGCCCTGCGTCGTGAATCGCTCCTCCGCTGGCAAGGAACAACCCTGTTCCGATCGATCCGCCGAGCGAAATCATCGTCATGTGGCGCGATTTCAAACCTCTGCGTAGTTGATTCTCTTTCACTTGTAAGACTCTCCCTTGTGTGAACGTTTCTCTATATGCGTTGCATACGTCCTGAAAACGTAAAAAAGCCGCCTAAGCTTGATAATAAGCAAGGCAGCTTCGACTCCCTCATTTATCCCGGATCAAGATAGCACAACATACTGCCTTGGATAGAGCAGCATGACAGTTCCGTTCCTTATCGGATACGGCCCCAGCCATCGCGGTCAGTAAAACCGGTCGGCTTCGGCGATGGTGCCTTTTCGTCGGAATCCTCAGTCTTTACTGGACTTCCTCCGACGTACTAATCAACATCGCGACCTCTACCTCATCTAGATGGATGAGGGTTAGTATTCAGTTGGATATAACTTTAACTATATTAATTAGTTAGACGGAATTACGCAATGGGAATTGGAGGCAGATCGCTTTCCGTATGAACCTGTGGCTAAGTAGCTAGTACTTCGACGGCCACCGGCGATAACGCCTTCGTTCGGTCGATGTAAAGGAAGGCATCGTAACGCTTCGCTATCCGGCTCGGCACGTAATTCCCCCGCTCGCGCTCAGGGTGATAGACGACGCCGATCGCTCTATGGCCGAATAGGTAATCGGCAAGCAAGGTCTCGTCTTTATCGAACAGAAGCAGTTTGTCGTCCGCCCCTATGCGGTGAAGGATTTCTTCCCAGCTATTCGCAATCGCGGGCGGAACTTTCATCTCCTTAAGCGGTTCTCCCCAAGCTCTGGCGGCAATAACGGTGCCCTCGTACGTACCGAATCCGACGGCGTATACTTTATCCCCATGCTTTTCGCGAAGCAACTGACCGACATTCAGCATGCCGTCTTCCGCCATATCCGTCGCCCTAGCGTCTCCGATATGGGTGTTGTGTTCCCATACGACCGCGCGAGCACCTTCGCCGTGAAACGCCATCAGCTTCTCCAGCGCTTCGACCATGTGGCGATCCCGGACATTCCACGACTCGGCGTCATGTCGAATCATCGTACGGTAATAGGCTTCCGCTCCTTTGATCGCCATCGCGTTCAGCTCGGCGCTGAGGGCGTTCTCCCGATCTTCCGGCGCGCTTGCCTTCCACTTATCCTGAAGCTTGCGAAGCAGCTCCACGACCTCATCCTCGCAGCATTCGCCATAGAACGAAGCCGATATGCCGTACCGTTGCTCGTCGCCGCCGAACGGCTCGAAGCACTCGAACGCACGCTTGGCGGCTTCAAGATCCCCGTCATCCTTCGTACCCAAATACCGCAAAATTTCATTCATCGATTCCCACAGACTGTACACGTCGATACCGTAAAAGCCGACCTTCTCGTCCTCCGCGAGCCCTGCGTTATATTCCCGTAGCCACTCGGCGAATTCGGCGATTTCTCGGTTCGCCCAGATCCAAGTCGGCCAACGGTTGAAATCCTGCAGCGCCTCTCGCGCGTCAGTGCCGGTATCGACATACCCTTTTACATATCGGTTCAACGTGTAACACGACGGCCAATCGCCTTCCACGGCTATAAATTTGAAGCCATGCTCGGCGATCAGGCGTTTGGACAACGCGGCGCGATGCGTATAAAATTCCGACGTTCCGTGCGAGGCCTCGCCTAGCAAGACGTAATTAGCGGCTTTAGCTCGATCGACGAGAAGTTGTTCGTCTGCCCGATCCTTGTAAGGCTTAACAAGCTGCCGAACGTTGTCCATTATCGCGTTTTGATCCATAACCGTTACCCCTCTCGAATTTCATAGAGCGGTAACATTGTGCGCCTATTCCGGTGAAATTAGACTCACTTTATCGCCTAGTCGTATCGGTCCTGGCTTCACAACGGACGCGTACACGCCGAAATGCAAGTTAAACTCCTCGTTCACTTTGCGAAGCAGCGAAGGATCTTTCTCCAGCGTATCGGGGTCCATCGTAATGACGACGCAACGTTCGCAGAACTGATCGACTTGCAGCTCCGTTTCGCCGATCGCTAGCTTGCGTCCGATCCAATCGCCTTCGAAGGTCGTTTCGTCGTTAACCGTTACTACGAAGTTTCCGCGGAACCGGCGCTGGTCCAGCGCTTTGCCCCACATCGCCTCTAACTTGCGCATCGTGGCATCCGTGACGAGCAAAATACTCGAGCCATCCACCGATAATAGTTGCGGATGCTCAGGCTGAGGATGCGGATCCTTCAGCCCGGACATCGTAATCGGAGTCTTAGTCTGACTTTGAATTTCCTTATGTAACTCCTCGTCCCAGCCGAACGTCCGTCCGTCCGCCGCCGTAACGTGAATATCCTCGTCCTCGAACCGCGCTTGATAGGTTAGCATGTTCGGGATATTTCTGCAGGTGATATACTTCCACCAACCTTCTTTGGACTCGTCGTAAAAGGTGGCGAATCGATCGCCCAGCATGCCATACGGTTCGAGCACGCACTCCTCCAAGCTTTCTCCGCCGAACGACTTGATCGGATATCGGTTAATTTTGCTTATTTCGCCTAAGGTTACCTGTTGCATGCCATAACTCCTCCGTCTGTCTGCGCTTTCGATGCATGACCTTATTTTACCTGATATAGGACCGGATTCAACCTATCGCGCCAATGCTCCGGAATAATCGATCGCGGCAAAGGGGAAAACAGATAACAGACACAAGGCTAGGAAATGGTTGCCAAGCGGAGGTTACGCATGAACGAAGTGAAAAACAAGTTGTCGATTATCGCTCTCGGCGGCGTTAACGAAATCGGCAAAAACATGTACGTCGTCCAGTACGACGACGATCTCATCGTCATCGATTGCGGCTCGAAGTTTCCCGACGAGAGCTTGCTCGGCATCGATCTGATCATTCCAGACATTAGCTACTTGCTCGAAAATAAAAGCAAAGTCCGAGGCTTGGTCGTTACGCATGGTCACGAGGATCATATTGGCGGCATTCCCTATGTTATCCGGCAATTGAACATGCCTATTTACGCTACGCGCCTGACGCTAGGTTTAATAAAAGGGAAGCTCAAGGAGCACGGCTTGTTAGGCTCGACGACGTTACATCAGATCGATTCGGAATCGAGGCTCGTGCTTGGCTCCGTGCCTTTGACCTTCTTCAGCACGAACCACAGCATTCCCGACTGCTTAGGCATCGTCCTCCATACTCCGCAAGGCAACGTCGTGCATACCGGCGATTTTAAGTTCGATTTGACGCCTGTGAACGATCAATTCGCGGATATTCACAAAATGGCGGCGATCGGGGCAAACGGCGTACTCGCTTTGCTATCCGAGAGCACAAACGCCGAACGGCCGGGCTTTACGCCTTCGGAACGGTTAGTCGGCGAGCATATCCAAGAAGCGTTCATTAACGCCGAAGGCAAAATTTTCATAACGACGTTCGCGTCCAACGTACATAGGCTTCAGCAAATTATCGATGCCGCCAGAAGAACGAACCGTAAAATCGTCGCACTCGGAAGAAGCATGGTTAACGTAATCGACATCGCTTCATCCCTCGGTTACTTGAACGTTCCGTCGAACATGCAGCTCGAAATCGGCGAGATCGGCCAATACAAACGGCACGAGCTCGTCATTATGTGCACGGGAAGCCAAGGCGAACCGATGGCCGCGCTAGGCCGCATCGCTAGCGGCAATCACCGGCAAGTCGAAGTGTTGCCGGGAGACACGGTTATTTTCGCTTCCTCCCCTATTCCGGGTAACGAACGCAACGTGGCTCGGATCGTCGATAACCTGTTCGTCAGAAAAGCTAAAGTCATCTATGGATCGGGCACGGTAACGGGCATGCACGTATCGGGTCATGCGAGCCAAGAAGAACTGAAGCTCATGCTCACTTTGATGAAGCCGCAGTACTTCATTCCTATCCACGGGGAGTATCGGATGCTCCATCTGCATCGGTTGTTAGCCGAAGCCGTCGGAGTTAAAGCAAGCGATATTTTCATCGTCAACAACGGAGACGTCGTCGATATTATCGGTTCGGAAGCTTTTCAGGAGCGGAAAGTCGCAAGCGGCAATACGTTCGTGGACGGTCTCGGCATCGGCGACGTCGGGAACATCGTCCTGCGCGACCGCAAAGTGCTGTCGGAGGATGGCATCCTCATAATCGTATTAACGCTGGCCAAATCGGACAACAAGATCGTATCGGGGCCGGACATCGTATCGCGGGGATTCGTATTCGTCAAAGAGTCCGAAGGCTTGATGGAAGAAGTCCATCGTATCGTGAGCCTGGAAGTCGAACAGTTGCAGCAGGACGAGACCCGTACGAACGGGCTCTGGGGCATTTACAAGCAGACGATCAAAGAAGCCGTAGGCAAATTCGTCTACACGACGACCAAGCGCAGACCGATGATTTTGCCGATCATTATTCAGGTGTAGCGTGTAACTCGTTGCAGAGGGTATCTTCCGATGCATCGCCAAAAAAGACCCGGATCGTTGCCGCCTTAGGCATCGATTTCCGGGTCTTCCTTATTCGCATGAGATAGATTAGCGGGATTTGGAAATTTCGAGCACTTTATCGTCGTATGCGGCTTCGATCGAAGCGAACGTCGTCTGAACTTCCTCGATAAGCTTCGCGATATCGTCCTCATGGTAGCGCGAGCTGAAGTGCGTGACGACAAGCCGCTTCGCGTTCGCCTTCGCCGCGATTTGCGCAGCTTGCAAGAAGGTCGAATGGCCGTACGTCGCCGCCTTCTCCTCCATGCCCGTGGCGAAAGTCGCCTCGTGGACGAGCAAATCGGCGTCTTGTCCGAGCAAGACGGCGTTATCGCACGGACACGTATCGCCTAAGATCGTGATGACTCTACCCGTTGCCGACGGCCCGACGACATCGAGAGAACGGATCGTCTGCCCGTCCGGCAGCGTGACGTCCTCTCCTCTCTTGAGCTTGCCGTACATCGGGCCGAGCGGCACACCTAACGCGATCAGCTTGGCCAGATCGAGCGGACCGGGCTGCGGCTGTTCGACGATCCGATAACCGAAGCAAGGAACGCGGTGCTCCAGCTCGGCGGCTACAATGCGAACTCTGTGATCTTCGTAGATGACCCCGGCTTCGATCTCGTTAATTTCAAGCTCGTAATTCAAATGCGCTCCGCTATGTTCGAATACGCCCTCGATGTACGAGCGAAGTCCTTTCGGTCCGTACAATCCGAGCTTGCTGGCGCCTTCGAAGTACGTCCGGCTGCTAAGCAATCCCGGCAAGCCGTAAAGATGGTCGCCGTGCATATGGGTGATGAAGATGCGATCGAGCTTATTCAATTTCAGCTTGCTTCCGAGCAAGCGGTGCTGGGTAGCCTCTCCGACGTCGAACAGCATAAACCCGTTATGCGGCTCGGCTAGAGCTAGCGCTACGGATGTGACGTTGCGGGTTTTGGAAGGTCTTCCCGCCCCCGTGCCCAGGAAGGTGAGTTGCATGACGGTTCACCGCCTCCGTTCTAGATGCGCATTCGATCGCAATGAGGAGTAGATTTCCCCGCCTATTCGAATCGATACGTATAGAACCGTTCCGTTCCGAATCGTTCGAGCATTTGCTCATCCCGATTGCCTTCCGTGCCGACCATGCTGACGATCTGGAACTGGGAACGATGAGCGCTAATAGATGCCATCTTCTGCGTCATGTATCGTTTAACGTCATTAACGATATCCGGTTTACCGAGCGCCTCTTCATGTCCGTTTGCGAATGCAATGCAATGAACGGGCGGCCTCACGCTCGCCTCCATCCGTCCGACCGTCCGAACGACGGCGGCTCCCGTCGCGTCGTGATCGGGATGCACCGCAAAGCCCGGATAGAACGTAACGATTAACGAAGGCTGAACTTCTTTTATGATCGCTTCGATTTTGGCGTCTAGCGCGTCATGGTCTTCGAACTCGATCGTTTTATCGTGAAATCCGAGCAATCTTAAATCTTGAATGCCGATCGCCTTGCAAGACTCCTCGAGCTCCTGCTTACGGATGCTCGGTAACGTTATTCTGTTGGCGAATGGCGGATTCCCCATATTCCGTGCCATCTCTCCAAGCGTCAAGCATGCGTAAGTGACCTGGGTACCGCGTTCTATTTGCATCGCCAGCGTGCCGGCCAATCCGAACGCTTCATCGTCAGGATGGGGCAATACGACGAGAATATGTTTTTCCATCGGTTACATCTCCCTATTGTTTATGACTTTTATAGGCGTTGATCGCTTAGAACGGCGATTTTCCTAATTGCAGCGCGACGACTAGTTTCCCTTGACCGTCATGCCCCGCCAAAATAAGCCGATCCTTCTCGGTCTCATCGTAATGAGTGAGCCCTTCCGAATACACCCAACCGTGCGGAAGCTTCAAGCCGACGCGGTACGGGCTTTTATCCGTAATCGATCCGTGCTCGTAACGTACGATCGCGTTAGAGATAAACGTCGCCGCCGGATGTTTGGAGCTATCGAAGTGGGAGGTGTACGCACCCGTCGTCATTTCGAGATGGATATAAAGATCTTGATCGCTGAGGCGATCGATGAGTTGCTGAACTTCGGTTTTGTCGATGAGTTTCAAGTGATTCGCTCCTTTATCGCGATATAGAATCAATGCGGATTTTATTCTTGCCCTCTAGTGTACCATACTCCTCCGCAGGTTCCACCTACGCTGACGGAAACCGGAATCCTCAGGCGTATCTCCAGGCGATATTGATGGTAAAATAAGGCTAGCTCGTCATCATCTTATCATCTGGGAGGCTTACCGTATGATCCATATCGCAGTTATCCTCATTCTTGTCCTTATCATCGTTCCGCTCGTCTCCTTCTTCGGGTATTTGTACGTCTTATCCAAACGCCCGAAGCATTCGATCATCCGCTCCCACCCTTTCCTCGGCTGGCTTCGGTACATACTCGAAAAGCTTGGCCCGGAGTTCCGCCAATACTGGTTCGATAACGATACGGAAGGCAAACCGTTCTCCCGCGCGGATTTCGTCGGTATCGTCTACGCGGCGAAATACCGTACCGATCTGATTTCCTTCGGCGGCAGGCGCGATTACGAGAAGCCAGGCTATTATTTGTCCAACGCCATGTTCCCGAAGCTGACGAGCGAGCTCAAAGTCGATAACGAGACGCCGGTACCCGGCAAAAAATACGTCATTACGAACGAAGGATTGTTCACCAGGCGGGAAAAGTTCATCGAGGAGCAAGTCAAACCGTGGTTGCTGACGGAGGACGACGCTATCGTTGTGGGCGATCGGAGAAAACAGCCCTGGCGGATTAGAGGCTTGTTCGGCGCCTCGGCGACGTCGTTCGGGGCGGTCGGGGAACATTACATCCAATCGACCGGAAGCGGAGCATTCATGGCGGGCGGTTCATGGATTAATACCGGCGAAGGCGGCGTCGCGGACGTGCACCTCGCTACGGGCGTCGACGTTATTTCGCAGATCGGCCCCGGCCTATTCGGTTTTAGGGACGACACAGGCAAGTTCTCAATTGAGGAATACAAGCGCAAAGCGGCAATCCCTAACATTAAGGCGTTCGAATTGAAATTCCATCAAGGCGCCAAAATCCGCGGAGGGCATCTAGAAGGCGCTAAGGTGACCGAGCCGGTGGCCAGAGCGCGCCTCGTTCCCGTCGGCAAGACGGTCAATTCGCCGAACCGGTTCGAGTTTCTGACTAGCCCGCAGGAAGCGCTGCGCTTCATCGCGTCTTTGCAAGAAGCGGGCGGCAAGCCCGTAGGCATCAAGCTTGTCGTCGGCGATCCGAAACGGCTTGAACCGTTATTTCAAGCGATGCTGGATCTCGCTATATATCCGGACTTCATTACCGTCGACGGCTCGGAAGGCGGCTCCGGCGCTACTTTCAAGGCGATGGCGGACGGCATGGGCTTGCCCTTGTTCGCCGCGCTGGTCATTTTGGACGATACGGCGAGGAAGTTCGGCGTCCGCGACCGCTTCCGGATTTTTGCTTCAGGCAAGCTGATCACGCCGGACAAGGTGGCGATCGCGCTGGCGCTTGGCGCGGATTGCGTCAATTCCGCGCGCGGCTTCATGATGGCGAACGGCTGCATTATGGCGATGCAATGCCATACGGGCAAATGCCCGACCGGCATAACGACGACCGACGCCAAATACCAAGAAGCGCTCGCTCCCGAAGAGAAGCAGTGGCGCGTAATGAACTACATCCTGCAGCTACGCGAAGGCCTGTTCTCCCTGGCTGCCGCTTGCGGGCTGAAAAGTCCGCGCGAGCTAAGTCGCGAGCATGTCGTATTTACGAACGAGAGCGGTCAAAGCGTTAGAATCGTCGATCTATTTCCTTATCCGGACGGCGAGGATGCTCAGCGAACAAGCTGAGTTGATGCATAACGAGAAAAAGGTGATGCCATTAGGGCATCGCCTTTTTCTCGGCTTCTTTCAAACAACGCTCGTAGAGCGACGATTCGGGCGACTCGTGCGCCAGTTTCTCGTAGTAAGGAACGACTTTGTTGCGGAAGTAATAAGGATACGCTCCTTCATCCTTCACAAGCCCCCGCTCCCACCGCCATATATCGATATCGTAGGCTTCCCCCGTATCGTGTACCCATAGCGCGATTTCGCACAATCCGTCTATTCCTCTTGCCCCGGGCATATCCTCTACTTCCAGCTTGCTGTAAAAAATATCGCGCGGCGTCAAGTGAGCGTACATCCCGTGGTTCGCCTGCCACATGTCCAGTTGCGCCCAAATGTCGCCGATTTGCCAGCCGATGAGCAATGCGTTCATTCCCGGGGCGACGATCGGCGCGGCCATCATATTCACGACGCCGTAGCCCGGACCTCTCATGCGCATGACGGTGTGCCAACGTCCGTACGCGAACTTCGCGATCAGCGCGTGCATTCTATCTTTCGATCGATAAGCACCGGCGATTTCCGGTATGCCGTCTCCGTCCAAATCGGCGACCAGCACCGCCGGATGGGGTTGCGGATATTCCAAGCCCGCAAGCTCTTCCCCGGGCGATAAGAGCGAGCTTACGACGCGTATCGCGTACGACTGCGGCAAGCTCTCCATGCGCTTCACCTCTCCCGCTTCGTCTACGCAACAAGTATATGCGCATCCTCGGCGAGGAAAGCCTGGCCTATTTCGACCGTTTTCGCGTCCAGACGACGACTGGAATAAGCAACAGCGAGAGCAAGCTGCCTGCGAAAGATAAAGCAGCATAGCTTGAGTTCGCTACGACGACGCCGGATAGCACGCCTCCGGATGCCCCAGACAAAGCGATCAAAACGTCGATGGTGCCTTGCGTCTTGGCGCGCGTAGCCACGGTAGTGGCGTCGACGATTTGCGCGGTTCCGCTTATCAAACCGAAGTTCCAGCCCAAACCGAGCAGTGCTAACGCAACGATCAGCAGCGGCATCGAATCGGCGGGCGCCATCGCGGCGACAATGCCGGCCGCCAGCAGCGTCGCTCCGGAAGCATACGCCATTGCCGTGCGTCCGATTTTATCGACGAGCATCCCGGTAATCAATGACGGCAAATACATCGCGCAGACATGAATGCTGATGACGAGTCCGACCGCGCTAAGCCCGTGCCCGTGATGCTTCATATGGACGGGCGTCATCGTCATGATCGCGACCATTACGATTTGCGTAAGCACCATTACGGTCGTTCCAACGATAATGCCGCGATTGTCGGCCGGAGACGTTGCGACTTGAGCACCCGATTGCGATGCCGCATTCGCCGTTTGCACTTCGGCAATCGCTCTAGCTACCTTATAAGGATCCGGTCGGAGGAATAGGAACAGCACGAGTCCGGCCATAAAGTAACCCGCCGCGGCCAATAGGAACGGACCGGCTAACGGCGGTACGCCGATCGACTTGGCGAAATGGCCCATCGCGTCTACGAGATTCGGACCGGTAACGGCGCCGAAAGTCGTCGCCACCATAATCATGCTGATGTCTCTGGCTCTCTCGGTCGGCTTTGCCAGGTCGGCTCCGGTATAACGCGCCAGCAAGTTCGTAGCCGTTCCCGCACCGTACACTAGCAAGGACAAGAACAGCATCGGCACGTTATCCCAGACGGCGGACAGCACGATACCGATCGCTCCTACTCCGCCCGTAGCGAAGCCGCCGGCCAATCCTACCCGCCGGCCTAGCCTTTGCGACAATCTTCCGACGAGAAACGCGGCCGCCGCCGAGCCTAAAGTGAACAACGCCGTCGGCACGCCCGCGTAACCGTCAGTCCCGAGCATGTCTTGCGCAAGCAGCGCGCCTACCGTAATGCCGGCGGCTAACCCGGCGCCTCCGAAAATTTGCGATAGGATTACGATCAACAAAGTCCGTCGTTTTAGCTGGCGAAGCAGTTCCGGTGAATCGATATATCGTTGTACGCTAGGTTCCGCATGTTGAATTTTAGACCCATATTCCAATTTTACCGACATGTATATCCCCCTCATCCCGTGAAACGGTTATGGATAACCCTACCATAAGTTCGCACGTTTCGGGAAGGAAAATATTCGGGCGTCGATATGCAAAGAAAACCGCGCATGAACGTTGTTCACGGCGGCTCCCATTAAGTTTACATAATCATACTTACGTATACTAAACGAACAACGCGGTGACGTACATGACGCCAATGCCGATACTCAGACTGGCGAAGTTAAGCCATGAAACCGCGGGCGCACGGGCGATGCCCGACTCGCGCGCGATCATTTTGCCGATGACATAGATGACTTGAACGATCGCCCCGGCTCCGATGCCGAAGAATAAAGCCCCGAGCGTCGCGTTAAAGACGAAGCCCCCGATCCACGTTCCGATAATCGCAGGTCCCCCGCCGAGCAGCGCCAGTAGCAAAAACGTACGCCATGTCGGTCGGTCCTTCAAAAGCGGAGCGGCGATTCCGACCCCTTCGGTTATGTTATGGAGCGTGAAACCGACTATGAGGAAAGTACCGAGCGCCGCTTCCTCGCTTGCGAAGGCTGCTCCGATCGCTAGTCCTTCCCCCAAATTGTGAAGACCGATGCCCGCGGATATTTTGTAGGCGACTTGTTTGCCCGTCCCGTCCCCTTTGCGCGCGTTCGCATGGTCGAGCGCCAACAGAAACAGGAAGCTTAACAACGCTCCGAACCACACTAATGCCGTCCCATGGAAAATCCCCGGTCCTTCCGCGCCAAGCTCGAGCCCCTCTTGGATCGTGTCCA
Organism: Cohnella yongneupensis; assembly: GCF_042655785.1. NCBI lineage: Bacteria > Bacillati > Bacillota > Bacilli > Caryophanales > Paenibacillaceae > Cohnella > Cohnella yongneupensis. The sequence continues at coordinate 58,536 of NZ_JBHSNC010000038.1, read as the reverse complement.
CGACGAGGAAAAACAACAAACCGACGGTAAACGCCAATATCGCGCGTATGCCACGTTCCGAAAATTTGCGCATGAACGGGAACCAAAGTAACCCTAGTCCGACCGGGATAACGCCGACATAAAATCCGATAAGCGCATATTGGCCGATGCGGGCTGCGCTAGGCTCAGGCGTCAGCGCGGCTACGGGCACTTCGCCGGAGAAGATAAGCCCGTTCTCCGTAATCATTTTAATCTCATAGGGATCGCCTTCGACCCACCCGTACGGGATGTTGATCGTCGTCTGGCCTAACCTTGCGATCGTGGCGCTCGGCTCGAAGGTCGCGTTCCAGAAAGCATCGTTCACGAGCACTTGGGCGATCGTCGCTTTGTCCGGACCGGAATTGAGCACCTTCATGCTGAACCCCTCGTGCGTCAATACGATCTTCTGCACCTCGAGCGACTCGATCGGTACGACGGACTTCTCCTTAATGCCCGTGCCTATGCTAGTGATCAAATAAATAAGCACGGCTAACAGCAACACCGGCAGAACGCCCCATAACCAGCCGAGACGGATGATCCGCTTTTTCGGCGCAGCCACGACTTCCGTCTGCATCGCTTATTCCCCCTCTCACCGTTTCGCGTCGAAGAAGCCCATCCAGCCAAGCTCCGCGAATTCGCTCTGATGCGCATGAAACATATATTTGCCGGGCTCCGGGAACACGATTTCCAATAGGCCGCGTTGGCCTTGGCATTGCATGACCGTATCCGTGATGATCGGCCTCGCGTCGGGATCCGCCCCCACCTCGTAATAACGGAAAATGTTCGCGTGCAGATGAAAAGAATTAAGAAGATCGAACTCGGTCATATTGCTCAAATAGACGCGCACGAGCTCCCCTACTTTCACTTTTATCGGCCACGATTGATAGGCGAACGCATATCCGTTAACCGTATAAATTTCGTTCTCGCCGTCCATGTCGAGATCGAAGCCGTTCATGACCATGTTCAACTCTCGCGCTTTGGCTCTCGGAGTTTTCGGATCGACGATGAAGTTGCCATATAAGCCCTTATGGATGTGCTTGGATAACGGTGGAATATGGCAATGGTACACGTGCATGCCCGCCGGTTTCGCTTCGAACTCGTAGATGAACTGCGTGCCGGAGACGACAGGCTCGAGTCCGTCCATTCCGGTAGGGTGCACGCCGTGAAAATGGATGGAATGCGGATGCACGGAGCCGTTCCAAAATTTCACGCGGACGATATCGCCTTCCGTACAGCGGATCGTCGGTCCGGGAATCGTTCCGTTGTACGTCCACCCCGGAAACTTAATGCCCTTCGCGATCTCGACTTCCGTGTCCATGGCCACAAGCTCGTATTCGCGGACCGTCTTACCGTCCGCGCGCGTGCTGATTTTGCCGTAATCGAACGTCGTTAATGCTTCAATGGCGGATTCCAAACCCGCCGTCTTAGCCGTTCCCGGTTCGTAGCCATGCATGCTCGCGTGCTTGCTTTGCTCTTGCAGGGCCGCGTGCAGCTCGTGTTTATCCGACGCATCGGCCGTCTTCGAGAACCAAGAGCCGGGTTTCAGAATGCCGCTCCCGAACACGCCAAGAGCGCCTGCCGCTCCCCACTTTAACACTTGTCTTCTTGAGACTAGCTTTTTGTCTTCCGCCAATAGGCTCACCGCCATTCTTGTGCTTAGCAAACGATGTGTCCTTCATTCAATTTTGTTGCTCTGATGCAAAATCGGGTTACCACTACCCTATGCGCCGCATGCGACTTTGTAACACACCTTTTTTGGATGAAAACGAATAAACGCGAAAAAAAGCCGCTCTTGGCGGCTTTTTCACGATCGAACATGATAGGGATTACGATTGCTTCGAAGCTAGATAATAAGATTAGTGCGCTTCCGCTTTGTCGACGTGAACCAAATGCTTGCGTTCGATGAGCAAGAACAGAACGGACAGCAATACGCAGACGCCGCCGACGACGAATGGCGTATGCGGGTTGAACCATTCCGCCAATTTCCCTGCCATGTAAGGCGCGATCGCACCGCCGATAAAGCGAAGGAAGCTGTAAGCCGCGGATGCTGTCGGACGTTCGACCGGCGCGGCGTTCATGACCGCGGTCGTGATCAGCGTGTTGTTGTTACCGAGGAACGCGCCGGAAATAATGACGCACCAGATGATTACGTTTTTGTCCGTCGTCCAGTTAGCCATGACGAGCAATGTAATCGCGAACAACGTCAATTGAATGCACATCGATTTGATCGTGCCGGAACGCTTTTGCAGCCTAGGCGCCATGAAGACGGACGTGAACGCCAGCAACAGTCCCCAGCCTAGGAAGACGTAGCCAAGACCGTGCGTGTCGAGTCCCAAGTGGCTTAGCACCAAGGCCGCGTATACGAGCAACGTGAAGAACCCGAAGTTGTACAAGAACGCCGCGATGCCGAAGTCGCGAAGCGCGCGATGCTTCAAAGCGCGGAACGGATCGAGCAACGAAGCTTTTTTCTTCGGCGCCGATTTTCCGGCTGCTTTATTCGCGGACGGCATCAGCGTCGTCACGAGCAGGAACGCCACAACCATTAGGCTCGCAACACCGTAGAACGGTCCGCGCCAGGAAATCGATCCGAGCTCGCCGCCAAGCAGCGGGCCAACGGAAATGCCGAGTCCAACGGCCACTTCGAACAATATAATCGACTTCGCAACGCCCGTGCGAGACAGCGATACGATGGCCGACAAAGCCGTCGCTACGAACAAAGCATTCCCTAATCCCCAACCTGCGCGAAGCAACACTAGAGCCGTTACGCCGTCGGACATGCCGCCCAACGCGGAGAAGATGGCGATAATGACGATACCGGTTAGTAGCGTCTTCTTTACGCCAATGCGGGTCGAGATAACGCCGGTAATGAGCATTGCGATAGCCATGACGGCATTATAGCTCGTGAACAATAGCGTAACGTCCGCGGCAGTTGCGTGAAACTCCTTGGCGATCTCAGGCAGGATCGGGTCGACTAGACCGAGGCCCATGAAGGCGATAATACAAGCGAACACGATCGCCCATACGGCTTTCGGTTGATCGAACATACTCGTCGTTTCCGGCTGTAAGGGAGAGGCTGGTAATGTTGCTGCTTTTATTGACATATGATAGCGCTCCTTCTAAGTTGTAAATTTGTCGATGGCATCGCACACCCTCTTATAGGCCCGATCTGTCTCGCTGCGGATCTCGTTCATCTTCTCGATTTTGACGTCGATCATCTCAAGCTGCTTGCCGAGCAACTGCTTTACTTCAAGCAGTCTGTCGTGCTTGCGATTGGCGTCCGGATCTTCCATGTACGCTTTGCGAAGGGTCTCGAACTCTTTGCGAATGTTCACGTACTCGATAATTTCCTGCAGCGTGAAACCAAGCACGTCGCGGGCGTTAACGATTTGCTTCAGCCGATCGATATCCTCTCGCGTATAGAGTCGCATGCCGCCGTTGCTTCTTTCCGGCGGGCTAAGCAAGCCGATTTCCTCGTAATAACGAATCGTCCGCTTCGTAACCCCGCTCTCCTTGGCCACGTCGTCGATTTTGAATTTATCCATGGGCTCCTCCTTCCGTCCTCCGCTGATGAACCAACGAGGACTATCATACTCCGAATGAACGTTAACGTCAACGTTAACTTTTGTTCGATCGTCCACTCCGAAGTGAACGAGAATTGCGCTTAGTATGCGTCCGTAATCAGCTTGGCATGCACGGTAAATCTGCCGCCTTCTTCCGTTTTGGAGCAAGTAGACAGCGTCAATATCGTATCGTCGGCGTCTACCGAAATATGCGTATCGTACAAGGAATTCGCTTTTAGTTGTGCCGCGAACGACGCGAACTGCTCATTCCGTTTAAAGTCCGTGCGAATATAGTCATCGTCAACGGTCGTATAGTACGCGGAGAAAATAAGCCATTTGCGATCCCCGTACAGCGTATCGAACGTAATTAGCGGATGTTCCCGATAATAGGCTTCGTCCTTGTATTTCAGCAAGCCTTTGAACATGATTTCGTCCTTCATATAGTGGCCGTAGATGATCCAATGCTTCTGCGCTTCATCGATGCGGTTACGGTAATCCATGAAAATGCTGCCGGTAACGTTGTTGGTTTTATGAAAGTCCTTTTTCAAATAAAAGGCGTTGTCATCCGCTTGCACGACCGGATAATCGATGCTCGTGTCCTCGATTTTCAGCCATCCGACGACATCGTCGTTCGTCTCCAACAACGGTTTGAATCTCTCCTGAATGGGAGGCTTTACTGTGGCATTCGTTCGTTGAACGAGACTTTCCGGCATTGTCGGAGACGCGATCGTCACCGGAATCGAGGGTGCGGCGTCAACCGCTGCTTGCGTCGTCTTTGGAGTCGTTACTGGAGACGTCGTCGCGTTTTCGTATAATGTCCTAGCTTCGTTTATTTGTTGCTTAGACGATCGAGTTTCCGAGTAGTACTCGACTATTTTCACGACCGAGAACACGAATACAACGAGCGCGATTACGCTACCGGCCCAAGCTCCGTATTTTTTCACAAACATGGCGTATCCCCTCCTCCGCCGCGATCCCCTCGTTTCGTCGCAAAAATCCGCATAGACCGTAAGGTTTATGCGGATTTCTATGTGCGATGCGACGAATTAACGGTTTGCTTTTCTTGCTTTGATCGAGAGCATAACGACTGCAGCGCCGGATACCGCGGCAAGCATTACGTACAACGATGTGTTAGACGTGTCGCCGGTTTGCGGGTTAGGCTCAGCTGCCGGTTCAGCCGCCGGTTGATCATCGGTTGCCGCCGCTCCGCCGTCATCGTCCTTCGCAGGCTCCTCTGCGGCTGGAGCGTTTGGCGCCGTATTCGTGAACGTGATCGTATCGATCCAGAGCGAACCGCTAACGTCTTTATGGAAGTTGAAGTGGAACCCTTGGATGTCGCTATCGATGCCGCTGGCGGCCAGATCGATGACAATGTCCTGGTACTCTGTCGTGATCGCCGGTATTTTGTCTCCCGACGGACCTACGAGATCAGAGAACGATTTGTTTGTATTTTTTACGCCTGAAGGGGCCGCATAGTTGAGGTTGAACGCGTCTCCTTCGCCGCCGGCTGCGCCTTTGATGCGGAAGACCAAATATTTGTAGGTGCTGGCATCAATGCCGCCACCCGTGCCGAACCAACCTTCGCTACCGTAAGCGATCTTCAGCGCGTTGCCGTCGATCGCACCATTGCCATCTGCCCAGGCGGCTTTTGAGCCTTCATCGAAAGCTTTCAGATCCGTGCGGTTGTAGTTATCGTACACCAGGTCGCCATCCGCAGCCATCGCGGACAATCCCATAGCCAACGCCAGCATGAATACAAGGACGAACGAAGCGAGTAACTTGCGTGGTTTTACAACGGTTTTCATGAATAAAGGCCTCCTAATATGAGTGTATCAATCGGACATGCTTAACGCCGTTCGGTTATGGATAAACCTAACCTGTCCCCTTCTAGTCGCTCATGATGCCTGTCTTGAAAACGAGTTGTCGCCACCCCCTGCAACGTCGAGAATATTAGCGTTTTGATTGGTGAAATTGGAATATTCTCACTCCTCATACTAAATGTTAAGCGGTCACATGTAGAGTTGCATTTTTACGTTAATCGTGCGTAATTCTATGCAGCTCCGAAAACCCCGCAACGTAAAAAAAAAGCCCGCTCTCAAAGAGCGGGCTTGCTTACGCGTTACGCGGAATGCGCCGTATAGCTCGGCTGCGAATGGCGAATGCGGTTGATCAACTCAGGCATAGCGACGCCGGCGAGCACGAGCGCGATTCCGAACCATTGCAGCGGGCTGACGTATTCGTGCAGCACGGCCGAAGATAGCAATACGGCGACGGGGAGCTCCGCCGCGCCTAGAATGCCGGCCATAGCGCCACCGATGTGCGGCACGCCGTACGTGAACAATACTGGCGGCATGAACGCGCCGAAAAATCCGAGCAACAATCCGAACAGAAGAAGCTGCCCCATGATCGTTCCGTCGAACAAAAATTGCGGCGGGTACAGCGAGAACACGAACAGCATGCCACCCGTAATCATCCATGCGCTGCGCGTAGCCGGCGCCGCATGCGGTACCGCTTTGCCGCTGAACATAATGAACAACGAATAGCTAACCGCCGACAAGAGAGCGAGCGCAACGCCTCGTCCGTCAAGATGCGTAGCTCCCTGCTCCATGACCCCGGCGGCTAGCAACGTTCCGCCGAACAAGACGACAAGCGTCATTAACGTAATCCGATTAGGCTTCTTGCGGCTTCCGATCGCTTGGAACACGACTCCGATCCATGTAAATTGGAACAGTAGCACGATCGCGAGTGAATTCGAAATCGTACGGAGCGATTCGTAATAGAGCAACCCCGTAATCGCCGAAGGCGTACCTGCGGCCAACAACGTTATGCGCTGCTTCCAGGTAAGCCGACCAACCACGCCCGCTTGCTTCACGCGGCGCTCCGCTTTGGAGTTCGACTCGCGACGCTGTTTAATCCCTCTCATCCCGATGGCCAGTGCCCAAGCGAGCACGCATCCGATCATTAACTGACTGCCGACGACTTCACCTAACGTATAGCCACGACCGTATGCTTTGACTACGATCGTAGATAAAATCCCGTAACTGATCGCCCCAAGCAATACGGCTATATTATATTTCATAACGCTGCAGTTCTCCTTCACCTGAATGTCTATGTTGTCGTAACGACAAAAAACTTCCTAACCGCGACACCTGTTCATCCGGAGATGATTCAGGTCTCGTAGTTAGGAAGTAAGGCTTCCCGTAGATACCCCCACCCTGTAGTCGTGAGGTTATACGATTAAAAGTATATTCGGTTCGTTAAGCAACAGGAGCAATATTACGCCAGTCGAATGAAGTTGTCAATAGGAAATACAAACTCCTGAATCGCTTGCCTATTGTTCCGGCAGACGTTTGCGGCCCGCCAATCCGTCGTGCCAGCCATGATAATGCGTCACGCTCTCTTCGCCTTCTTTCCAGCAAATAAGCGCGTCTTCCCCGTCGATGACCGCCGGAAAATCGAGCAAGCCCGGATCGATCATTTTTAGCAGGACACCCGAGCGGGCGAAGTTATCGATCAACAGCTGCGCTTCCATGCGCATGAAATCGATCCGGCTTTCCATTACGAAAAATGGATCATTGTCTAGCATGTTGTAGGGCGTAACAGCATGCGCGCTCTTCACGCGCTGCAATTCGTCTTGCTGCTTCTCGATTTCGTTGACAGTATCTCGAAGCTTGGCCAATTGTTCCCGAAGCTGCGGCAATAACGCGTTCGCTTCGCTTGGCGTGAATAAACGATGGCTCACTTGTCGTTCCTCCCGCTACGATTATCGTTGGTCGCTTACGATCCAGCGTCCGCCGTCCCATGCGACAACATCGCCCGGACGGAGCCTCGAATCGCATTTAGCCGAAGGTACCCCAAGCGGCTTCCCTTCGACCTCGATTCGCACTAGATCCTGTTCGATCGATACGACGGTCCCTATTCTGCGAATTTGACAACGGCTGCCTTCGTCCACGTTCACGGCGTTCATCCTCTAAGTGAAAATGGCGTTGCCGGTAAGCAACCCGAGCGCTGTGCGCATCTTATCTTCGTAGGCTTTGTCTCCGCTCGTGCTAAGCAGCTTGACGTTGCCGTTGCCTTGGCCTTCTCCGATGCCGTAACGATGCAGCATCGCGGCTAACCGTCTGACCGTGCCCGCGCTTCCATCGACGATGCCGATGTGCGGCGGAAGAGCTTCCCGAAGAATATCGGCGTAGAACGGATAGTGCGTGCAGCCAAGCACGACGATGCCGTAATCGCTAAGACGGTACGGCGCAAGCTTCGCTTTGAAATATTCGGTTATAACGCGTTTATCGAATTGGAGCGCTTCGCAATAGGCGACGAGCTCGGGCAACGGCAGCGAATCTACGATGCCTTGCTCGTCGACTCTGGATACGAGCGCGTAATACTTCTCTTGCTGTAACGTAAGCTGCGTCGCGAACACGAGCACCCGCTTGCCGGTCGCCCTATTCATCTCGACAGCCGGCTTCACGGCGGGCTCCATGCCGATGATCGGAATGGCGTACATATCGCGCAGCTCGTTAACGGCGATGCTCGTCGCCGTGTTGCAAGCGATAACAAGCGCATCGATATGATATTGCATCAACATCTCGATCGACTCGAAGATGTAGGTTTTCACGTCCTCGCTCGATTTCGTTCCGTAAGGAACGTGAAGCGTATCCGCGATATAAATATAGTCTTCGTTCGGCAGCTTGCGCAGCGCCTCGGACAGCACCGTAAGTCCGCCGATGCCGGAGTCGAAAAACCCGATCGTCATAGCTATCGATTCCTTAATGTTAGTAGTGAGGGATAACGCTAGCATAACGCGAACAACGTCAATCTAGCAAGGATTGCCGCTTCCAGAGGCCAGCCGTGAACCACCCTAGCTCCGATGCACTTTACCACAATACTTTGCGTACATGCGATTGGTGCACCCATTTTCCCCATTATACGTCATAGATCCGCATGGAGGAAATGGTTTAAGCGGTAAGCAGAAATAATAAAAAGACAAAAAACCAACCTGCAGCGGGTTGGTCGATCTTCATATAATCTGCCCGATAATGTCGGCCGTCTCGCTCGCTTGAGTCTGTAGTCGCGACTTGGGCCATACGCAATCGGGATTCAACAGATCCTGCTCGATCAAACCGAGCATCCATAAGGAGAATACGCCGGCGAACAACCTGTATTCTAGCTCGAATGTTATCCGATCTACAGGCAAGCCAAGCCGTTCCGACTCGTCATAATAAGCACGAAGCAGCGTTTCGCGCCACTCAGGCGATACGGATCTCGGATATAGCGGATGCGTAAGATCGATGAGATGAAACAGATCCCAGTAACGCACGTTAAGGTGCGCATGCTCCCAATCGAGTACGTACGTCTGCCCGTTCACGCACGCGTAATTGCCGACGTGCAAATCTCCATGGCTTAATACGGGCGCGTCCGTTAATCGCGTCTCCTCGATCTCGCGATAGAACCTGGCAAGCCGGCTTCTATCTATGCCATGTTTGTCGGCCATCCCCGTAAGCAACCGTTGCATTGCAAGCACTTCATTAGCCATCTGATCGTACGTCGGCTTAAGCCCGCATAGCGAAGCAAGCCGCCCTGGCTCCGTAGCATAGTTATGCCAATACGCGACGTATCGCACGACTCGTAGCGCCAACGACAAGTCGTAATTGTGCGTCAGCGCGCCTAAATCTTCAAACCACAGCGACTCGACCGCTTCTCCCCCTGCAACGGGACTCTCGAGAAGTCGCGGGTAGTGCACGGGCAACCCGCTTAGCACGTTCTCGTAAATCCAACGCTCGGCGGAGTCGGCCGGCACGGGTTTGCGGATGAAACGACGCCCGTCGGGCGCGCGGATCCGTGAAACGTTCCTTCCGTCCATCGCGACGTAGACGGACTCCTCCAACCAGCCTTGCGGCAATCGCACGACATGTCCCCCTCAAGGCGCATGATATGCGATTATTGTATCATAACAGCTTATAGTCGCTCGACATGATGTTCTTGACATGGCTGGACCATCTCGAATTTGCCGGACAATACTTGCTCGCGACTTTCTCGACGGTCGTATAGCCTTGATCTACGTATTTGTCAGCGATAAGTTGTCCGAATTTCTCGATACAGTCCGCCTTGGAGTCAAAGCTAAGCGCCTTGTTGTATGCGTCGCCCGCGATCGCGTTCAAACCGAACAAGTTGTTTTTCTTCTTCGCGAGACGGCTCTCTCCGTTACCGCTCTCGAGCTTCATGACCGCAATCGTGAAATAGGCATTGATGCCGTATTCCGCTTCTACGTCCAAAATCGCCTTTTCCAGCCCTTGATCGGCCAGATCGGTACCTTCGAGTATAGCCCCGATATCGGACTCGGTTAGACCGGAATCGGATATGACTTTCGAGGATGGCTTATTCGGTTCGCTGTCGTCCGCAATCGGTTCCGAAATCTGATCTGAACCCTGTTCCGAGTTCGGTTCCGAGAGCGAAGCGATTCTAACGACATCGTCTTTGAGAAGCTTAGCGTAACCGCCATGCACATAGCCGCCATCCTTCAGCTTTAGCCATCCGTTGTCGGTCGTGAGCAGCACGTAGATGATCGTGCCTTGTTCGAGCACGTTAATGATTTTGGCTTTGGAATACGGCTGTTCTCGTACGTTAAGGTAAAAGGCCGTCGTTTCGTATGTAAGCCATTTGATCTCTTCTTTGGGAGCCGGCGGTACGGGCGCCTTCTCGCTTACGACTATCGTCGCCGGCGTAGGCACAGGCGGTTCGGGAGGCGAACCGGAGGAGGAGGCTTGAACCGCGTTCATAAGCGTTGCCGGCTGCAGAGGAAGTACCGGCGCGGACGCCATGGGCGATTTCGTTTGCGGTGACGGGGGTTGAACGTGGCTCGGCGAGGGCGTCTGGTTGACGTCGTTAACGGATGGCGGAGAAGCAGTCGTCTCAGGAGCGGACGCGGCGTTCGCATGATCGAAGATCGAAGCCACTAAGTAAAAAGCCAGGCACAAAAGCAATATGACGCTTATGAGATAAGCGAGCCATTGACGATGTTCACTGTGCAATCTTACCACCTCTTCGCTTTAAGGTTACCAAGATTGTACCCATAAGCGGCTGAAAAGCGTGTCAAACGGTCTGAGGCGATTGTCTGTTAATTTGTCGTAACCAAATAAAAAACCCGCGCAGAGCGCGGATTGGTCGTAAAAAGATTGTGCAGTTTTGTCGTCGATTTCGCAGATTAGAAAGATTAGAAGCTAAGATTGCACTTCGGTAAGCTCCATCGCACGGTTTTTGACCCGTGAATTCTCTGCAGCCTGGCTAAGTAAATCCGATATTTTGACGCTATTGCGAATGTTTTTGAGCGTGTACGTAGGCGAGCTCGTGTCCGTCGATAAGATCGTAATATCTCCGAAATTCATCATTCGCTCGAGCAAATTCCGCTTAAGCGAGATGTCCCGGATCCGATACAGTTGAATTTCCTCGCGCCGTTTCGTGAAGAGGCCCCTCTCGACGATCAATCGGCGGTCCGTCAGCTGATAGCGGGTAAAAGTCGGGATTCCATAATTAAAAGGTTTGCCTTCCCACAGAACGTCTTCGTTCAACATCGCGGCATCTCTCCTCGGAAACGGATCATTACCCCTCTATTGTACACGACATCCATAAGGGAGGACATCCTAAAATTGTCAAATATACTTCGTGCTTTTTACCTTAGAATGCTCGAGCAAATAAGCGAAATCGTTCTCGTTCCGCTTCTGTTCGGCCAGTCGCGCCGCTTCCGCTTCCGCGCGTTTTGCTTCTTGCTTCGCGGCTTCCGCTTGCTTCATCGCTTCCGCTTGTTGCTTCAGCTTTGCGATCGTATCCGCGCCGAGCAAGTCGCGCAAGGTCGCCGGCTTATCCGCCCCGTTCTCGGACGTCTGCCGCTGTTGATGCTGGTTGTTTTTTCTCTTGTTGCCCATGTGCATTCTCCTTAAGCTAATCTAGTTCTATTGTAGAGGAATCTCCGTCCGAACACTAGGAGGAGGTCCCGAACGGTTTGCCGTAACGTTCGACGACCTCCCTGAACCGTTCCGGATAATCGGTATGGATGCCGTCCACTCCCCAACGCATCGCCTTCTCCATGTTTCCATGGAAATTAACCGTATACGGATAGATCAGCAGTCCGGCCTTCTTCACCTTGCGGACGTAAGCTTCGTCGATTTTGCCGAAATTCGGGCCGATGCCGTTCGCATATCGTTTAATGTCATTAATCTTCTCGCGAGAAATCGTCGAAGGATGGTTGTACCATAGCAACTGGAACAGCTTGACATCCGAATTCCATTCGCGAATTTTCCTCAAGCTCTTCTTGCTGAACGATTGAACGGCTATGCGATCGGTTAGCTTGAACTCTTGCACGAGCGCCCACATTTTCTCCTCGAGCCCCGGATTATCGTCCGGCGACTTCGTCTCCAGCATATACATCGTCCTGTCGCCGATCTGCTCGAACACTTCGCGAAGCGTGGGTACTTTCTCGTATTTGAATTCCTCGCGCGCGAACATCGGATACTTCTCGTTAAACCAAGATCCGGCGTCCAGCGCCTTGATTTCGGCAAGCGTCATCCGTCTGATGGCGCCTTTGCCGTTCGTCGTCCGGTTCACCGTCGGGTCGTGCATGACGACGATTTCCCCGTCCTTCGTCATTTGCAGATCGAGCTCCAAATAATCCACGTTCATCCCCACGCCGAGCCAATAAGCGGCAAGCGTGCTTTCCGGCGCGTATCCCGAAGCTCCTCTATGGCCTATCGTCGTGAATGCGATACCGCCGGGCGACATTAGACTGACAGGAATCGGCTGCTTACCGGATACTTGCGGCATCGTGGGTGCCGATAAGAGAAGTCCAAACGTGAATGTAAGCAATCCGTACAACCGGAATCGCTTCTGCTCGATCTTGTTCATCCTGTCCCTCCTGCTGTCTGTAAACCGTTCTACGATGTACGTTATTGGGACCAAACGACGAGTTTGTGCTGTTGCCTCTCCGCGCCTAATTGAACTAAAGCCTTTCCCATTTCGGTGTCCGTAACCGGTTGCGCGTTCCATCGTTCGATCGTCAGCTTGACTAGCTTCTGTCTGCGAATGATCGAACGAAACGCCTTCAGTAGCATATCCGCTTGCTGTTCTATGGATAACCGTACGGTCCCATCCTGATCCTCGATCAAGGAGAATACCTTCTTGCCTCTTCCTTCGATCCAAAACAGCCATCGATCGCCGCGAAGCAGCAAATAATTGCCGGCGCTGCGGGAGAATGCCGCGTGCTTGACTTGCTTAGGCCAGTCGATCATCCAACCGAACGGATTAGCCGGATCGGCCGAGCACAGTACCGTAGTCGCTTGCTGTTCAAGCTCGGGCAGCCGCTGCCTAACCGCCTCGCTTACTTCGCGCGTCGTGAATTGCAGCTTGGTTAATCCGCTTATGAACGTCCCCCGCGTTAATACGCCCCACTCTTCCAGCCGCTTAAGCGCCGGGTACAATTCATCCCAATCATAGGGCGCCGTCTTGGCGACAAGGTCGCGATTAATTAAACCGTAACCTTTTAGCAGATGATGAGCCCAGGACAAAATCGGAGACGTAGCTTGTTCCGCGGACGAAGTTGCCTCTGCTAGCGCCTGCGTAGCATACCACCTGCCAAGACCGGACCCTGTCCTTGCCCAGTTCGCTTGCTTCGCGTTAGTTTGCAGCCGCAGAGGTGCGAATTGATCGTTCGATGCTCTTCCTTCCCATACGAGCTCAAGCAAGTCCTCAAGGAGCTCGGAAGGCGGCTTGTCCATGTCGCGGCTAAGCTTCGTCAAGAAGCTCGCGCCACCTTGCTCCAACAATTGCAGCAACCGCGAATGCTTGATCGGCTTGTCCGTCGTTAGCTTAGATTGCTCAAGGAAAGGCCCATACAGCGACTTCGATTCCGTTAAGAAAAACGCGATCTTGCCTTCTTTTTCGTCCGCGTCTTTGCGGCCGAGCCACAACACTTCGCCGGATGCGCATAGCAGATCCAAATCTTCTTTGCGATAGGCGTTCATTCTCGTGGGAAAAACAACCGTTTCCCATAAGCTAAGCGGCAAATATAACCCTTGCAGCTTTTCGATCACGGCGCGAAGCCCTTCGCTGCCTTGCCTTTGCGCGCCTTGGAGCGCATGCTGCATGAAGGCGATCTGACCGCACCATCTCTCCGGATCGACCGGTTCGGCCCGATCCCGCGCATGCTTGATCGACAGGCGGACGATGCGCGAAGCGACGCCCACGCTCGACCATATCCGTTCCTCGTCGTTGGCGGCGTGCGGCGCGCGTTCGATCAAGCCTTGCTCCAGCATCCGATCGACGTTCACTCTAGCCGTCTCGAGCGTCATCGCCGGGTATCTGCTGCACAGCTCCGCTTCCGTAAACGAAAGTACGTGCTCGATATAACGCCCCAGTACGAACGTTACCGACGATTGTTCATCCGGAAACGCCGCATAGACTTCCCGTTCGTCGGTCCGGATCCAACGGGTTTGTCCGTCTCCGGTCAAGTCGACCGGCATCGCCCGTCCGCTCCGCTGAAGCTCCGCAAGCCAAGTAGGCGTCCGCTCTCCCGCCAGCTTCTCGAGCTCCTTCGTGGTCAAGTCGCCCCGAAGCTTCAGCAAGTCGGCAAGCTCGTCGGCGCTGCCAGTCTTACGCTGCGGCTCATCAAGCTTGCGCGATTGCTCCGCTAGCGCGTCCTTGCTGATTGCCCCCTGCAGCGCTTCCGCGCCGAATAGTTGCCCGGCCATCTCCTTACTCACGTTCATTAGCTGAAGCTGGATCGACTCGTCGACGCCGTCGCCTTCGTATAGCCGCATATTAACGTAATCGGCGAGAAACTGCGCGGCCATCGGCGACGGATAAGGCGTCTCGCGTACGATCCATTGTACTTTACCTTCAGTTAACGCCATTAACAATTGCTTAAGCTCCGTTAACCCTAAGTATTCGTGCAAGCATTCCGCCATCGCTTCGCGCAAATACGGAAACTCAGTCGCGTAAGGCAGCGAATTTCGCAGCAATTCTTCGCCGCGCAGACGCTTTTGCCACATCGGAGTACGCGTGAAGCTTCTGGATAAGAGCAACGAAGTTTCGGCGATTCTTCTGAACGAGATCGCGAGTAGCGGCGAACCTGCAATCGCCTCGGTCAGCAGCTGTTCGACGTTGGACGGCGTCACTTGATAGAGCGCTTGAATCCATGAAGCGTCCCACTCCGGCAACACGAACTCGATGCCGTTGTCTTTGGCGTTCCCATACACCCGATAAGGCAACAACTGCTCGAATTGCCGCTCGATGGCTAGCAGCCACGCGCGGTTTACTTTGCGTCCGCAATGATTGTGCAGGATGACATGGGTCTGGTTCATCACGTCTCGGTAATGCTCGATGACAAGCGTTCGATCGGTCGGCAGTCCGCACGCTTTGTGCTGCGCGCGGATGACGGAGACGAGCGCTTCCGACGACGTTCCGTCTAGTCCATAGGATTCGGCGAGCCACTCGTAAATAGGGTGCGCCGCATCGATGCCAAGCTCGATTTCCGGCGGTTGCTCGTCGGATAACCCCAACCGCTCGGACACTTCGCGGATAAATCCGCCGATCCGCTCTCCCATCTCGTAAGAGCGGCTACCCGATTCGTTGAGCCAAAACGGGACTTCGCTGAACCGGTTGCCCGCCTCGGATACGTATACGCGATCGCTGCTGATTTCCCGAATCATCCAAGATCTCGTTCCGAGCAAGAAGACATCGCCTACGCGGCTTTCATGGATAAACGTTTCGTCCAACTCGCCTAGATGCGCCCGACTCTCGAGATGATGCACCGGATAGGCGCTGCTTTGCGGAATCGTCCCCGCTCCGGTTACGGCTGCCATCAACGTATTGCTGCGTTTGCTGAGGACGTCGCTATCGCGATTCCATTCGATAAGCGGTTTCGCGAACGGATAAAAGCCGGACAGAACGTCAAGTACGCGCCCAAGCTCGTCGCGAGCATATTGATGGTAACTGTCGCTCCTACGAATGAGGCGATACAAGTCGTCTACGCGCCAATCGCTAGCCGCAACGGCGGCGACAATGTGCTGCGAGAGCACGTCCAGCGGTTGCCGCGGAATGCGGATGTCTTCGATTTCCCGGTTCGCGATCAGCTTGCTAAGTACGGCGATTTCCGGCAACGCGGTTTTTTGCCTGGCCACTAACAATCCTCGGCTAGCTTCCCCAACGCCGTGACCGGCGCGTCCGACCCGTTGAATGCCTCTGGCGGCTTCCATCGGAGAATCGAGTTGAATGACGAGATCGATATGCCCGACGTCGATGCCAAGTTCAAGTGACGAGGTGGCGACGATGCAACGCAGTTCTCCATTCTTGAGCATCCGCTCCACTTCGAGACGAAGTTCCTTGGAGATGCTGCCGTGGTGGGAACGCGCCATTTCGTACCCGACATGGTCGTTCAGCCGCAAGCAAAGCCGCTCGCATAGCCGCCTGCTGTTCACAAACAACAAGACGGATCTACAACCGTCCATCGCATGAATGATTCGATCCAGCAACGGCTGCCACACCGCCTCGCGTGTCGCCGCGGCTTTGCTCATGTCCGGCATCGTAACCGAGATTTGCATCCTTTTACGCATTTCGCTTTCGATAATCGAGACGGGACGAAGCATAGATATGCGCGATCCCTGCGAATCGCCGCTCTCCTCCCATCCGCCTAGGAACGCGGCGACGCGCTCGAGTGGCTTCTGCGTCGCGGACACGCCGATGCGCTGGGGCTGGGCGCCGGTCAGATGAGCTAATCGCTCGAGCGACAAGGATAGATGGGCGCCGCGCTTAACCGCCGCTAGATCGTGGATTTCATCGACGATAATTTGCTCCACCGATCGCAGCATCATTCTGCCCTTTTCCGAGGCCAGCAAGAGAAACAACGATTCGGGTGTCGTGATAAGTAGCTCCGGGGGGTTCCGAAGCATAGCGGCCCTCTTGCTTTGCGTCGTGTCTCCGGTTCGCACCTCGCAACGAATGCCTGGCCAATCCGACTGCAACGAGACCGCGCGCGCATCCAATTGTTCCACGAATCGAACGACATGGTGATGAATATCGTTATTGAGCGCCTTTAAGGGCGTAATATAGACGACGCGAACGCCGCGCTCTGCGTTTCCTGCGCGCGGATATCGAACAAGCCGATCTAGACACGGCAACAATGCCGCCAGCGTCTTGCCCGAGCCGGTCGGCGCGGCGATTAACGTATGTCGACCCGATTGGATCGCTTGCCAGGCTTCCAGCTGCACGTCGGTTGGCTGGCCGAACTTCTCGGTGAACCAATCGGAGATCACGGGATGGAATGCCGCCAATGGATTCGTATGCTCCACCGGGATCGCCTCCTCACTTTAATGAATGTTCATTAAGAAGGATTCGGTGGACGACCGCGTTTTCCCTACTTATGCCGGCTTTAATCCGTAATCCATGTAGTCCGGGTCCGCTCCCTTCGTTTCTTTCCCGAGAAAGAGCACCGCGAACGCCCCGATGACGATCGCGACGAAAAACACGGTGAATACGGCGGTCACCGCCGTTCCTCCGGAGATGAGCATGCCGACGAGATACGGTCCGATGACGCCGCCGATCCGCCCGAACGACGCGGCTAGACCGACGCCCGTCGAGCGTACCGCGGTCGGATATAGCTCGGGCGTATAAGCATACATCGCGCCCCATGCGCCGAGGTTGAAGAAAGACAAGCATACGCCGGCGGCGATCAGCATGCCTTCCGTCGTGGCGTTGCCGAACCAGATGGCGCTCGCGCCCGTCATGAGCAAATAAGCAGCGAGCACGAATTTGCGGCCTAATCGTTCGATTAAATACGCCGCGGTGAAGTACCCGGGCAACTGAGCGACCGTAATGATTAGGACGTATTCGAAGCTTTTGACTAGGCCGAAGCCTTTGAGCATCATGACAGACGGCAGCCATAGAAACATGCCGTAATACGAGAAAACAACGCAAAACCATAGCACCCACAGCATCACGGTCGAACGGCGGTGCGGGGATGACCATACGGCGGCGACACGCTGGCCGAAGCTAAGCTTCACCTTACGTTGCTTGGCCAAAAACCGCGGGGAATCCTCGATCGTCCGTCTTAGAATAAGAGCATACAGGCAAGGGAGCGCTCCGATGACGAACGCGGTGCGCCAGCCGTAGTCCGGGATGATGAAGTAAGCGATCAGCGCGGACGCGATCCACCCGATCGCCCAGAAGCTTTCCAACAAGACGACGGCCCTTCCTCTGTCCTTAGGCGCAACCGATTCGGAGACGAGCGTGGAAGCGACCGGCAGCTCGCCGCCTAGGCCGAAGCCCGCCATGAACCGAAGCGCGCATAGGACGATGAAGCTGCCGGCTAACGCCGATAATCCGCTTGCCGCGGAGAAAATAAGCAGCGTCCAAAGCAAGACGGACTTGCGCCCGAGCTTGTCCGCGAGCGAACCCGCCGCAAGCGCCCCGGCGGCCATCCCGACCGAATTGATCGCCGCGAGAAAGCCGATCTGATGCGGCGCGAGCTTCCATTCGACGGCCAGCGCGGCGACGATGAACGAGATCATGCCGACGTCCATCGCGTCGAACAACCAGCTGATGCCCGCGCTGAAGAGCAGCTTGCGTTGTTTCGGCTCCCGTAACAGGGTCGGGGTATGCATCATTAGCCTCGCCTCCCAAATCTAGTCATGGAGTAGTGTTGCCAATTTGCCCGACATAATGAAAAAAGCCCGCGATTTCTCGCGGACCCGTTAATGCCTTTCCTGACTGCTTCAGCCATTAATACGGATTCGTTACGGCCGGATGCAAATCTTTCAGGTTTTGTACGCTGAACAGCCTCGCGTAACCGCCGCCAAGCCGCATCAATTGCTCATGCGTACCTTTTTCTTTGATTTCCCCATCCTCGATGAGCACGATTTGGTCCGCGTGCGTAATCGTGGACAGCCGGTGGGCAACGATGAGCGTCGTTCGGTCTTTGGCTAGCTTCTCGAGCGATTCCTGGATCAAATGCTCGGACTCGAGATCGAGCGCGGACGTCGCTTCGTCGAGCACTAGAATGCGCGGATTTTTCAGGAATACGCGCGCGATCGCGACGCGTTGCTTCTGCCCGCCGGACAGCTTGACGCCTCTTTCCCCGATTTCGGTATCGTACCCGTTCGGCAGGCCGGAAATGAAGTCGTGGGCGTTGGCGGCGATCGCCGCTTGCACGATCGAGGCTTCGTCCGCGGACGGATTGCCGAACAGGATGTTGTCCCGCACGCTGCCGCTGAACAAGATGTTATCCTGCAGCACCATGCCGATATGTCCGCGCAAGCTTCTCAGCGTGATATCCTGAAGCGGAATGCCGTCCAAGCGAATCGTCCCTTGCTGGATATCGTAAAATCTCGGTAACAAGCTGATGAGCGACGATTTGCCGCCTCCGCTCATGCCGACTAGCGCGACCGTCTGGCCGGGCTCGATCGTTAACCGGATCCGATGCAGTATCCAACCCGAGGCATCTCCGTATTTGAAGCTTACGTCGTCGAATTCGATTTTTCCGTGCACGTTATCGATCGGCTGGGCACTCGGATCATCTTTAATATCGTAAGGTTCGTTCATGAGCTCCACGACGCGTTCGAGCGAAGCGCTAGCTTGGGTCAACTCGGTTGACGCGTTAACTAGCCTCCGCAACGGACCGTATAGTCGATCCAAGTAAGCGAAGAACGCCATGAACGCCCCTAGCGTAATGTGCTGGTGAATGACTTGATAGCCGCCGTACGTTAGCACGAAAAGCGGCGCCATATCCGTTAACGTGTTGATAATGGCGTTCGTTCTTGCGTTCCACCTCGTTAGCGCCAGCGCTTTGCGAAGGAAATTCGCGTTTTTGTCCGCGAAGCGCGACGCTTCTTCGACTTCGAGAGTGAAGCTTTTCGTTACCGCGATTCCGTTCACCCGTTCAACGAGATAGCTTTGCATATCCGCCAGCGCTTGGGATCTAGCTTTCGAATGTCCCTTTAACCGCTTATACAGCCTTTTGACGGCTAACGCGTAGAATGGCAGCACGATGATTGAGATGAGCGTCAATTCTAGATCCATATAGAACATGAAGCCGAGCGCGATCGTCAGCGTAAACAAGTCGAGCCACACGTTCATAAGTCCCGTCTCGACGATGCTCTTCGTCTGCTCCGCGTCGTTGATCATGCGGGAGATGATCTCCCCCGTCTTGCGGTTCTGATAATAAGAAAGCGACAGCTTCTGGATATGCGCGTACAAATAATTTCTCAAGTCGTACAAAATCCGGCTCGTCGTAAGCTGGGCGAAGTACTGGCGCAAATATTCGATCGGCGCCCTGACGATGACGAACAAGCCAAAGGCCCCGAGCATGACGTAGACGAGCCGTTCGACTTTGACGTCGGTCGGCAAATCGCCGAGAAGCAAATCGTCCACGACGTATTTCATTATGATCGGAAGCGTAAGCGGAATCCCGAATTTGATCATGCCGATGACGAGCGTAAGCGCGATTAACTTCCAATAAGGTTTAACGAAACGATAATACGCGTTGAAGCTTTTCATGAAGGACCCTTCCGCGCCCTTTCCGATCCTAAAATCGAAAAGCCATGCGCTTTTAATCTCGTATTAATAAGCGCGAGCAAATGTCCCGTACGCGCTCATGCTCATGACGCCATCCAGCCCATACGCTAGCCGCCCAGTCGTAAAGCGCCAAATCTCTTGCTACTCCGGCCTCTTCCAACAGAACGTCTTGCACGGTCATACCCGTAATCGGTCCAAGCGGCGCTAGCGTCGGCCATTGCATGCGTTCGTGCGACAGTTGCGTATGCGCAAGCTGGATTCGTCTTCCCGTATAGCTATGCTCCAATAACAAACATAGGCCAACCAATGAGAAAACGATCCCGATCGGCTTGCACCGCTCCCCCGCATGCTGAGCGCCATAACAATCTACCGCGATCTGGTGATGGAAATCGGGGTCTTCCCTCGTTAGGTGGTAAGCCGTTAACGCATCGTATGCCGCACGGCATTCGCCAGTCGCTTCGAATCGTTCCGGAACCTCCAAGCCCAGATCGGGCAGCGCTACCCCGCAACCCGGACAAGTCGTCGCTTTCATCGTTCTCACCGCCTATTTTATGCGCCGGATCATTAACCATTAGTAATCATTTGCTAAGTTATGTACAGTGTTCGACACCTGTCCGCTTTGCTATAATAGACAAGTTGTGCCCATTTATGTACATATTCGCAGGAGGCTAGCATTTCTTACATTATGATGACTGAACACAGAACCCCGCCTATACCGCCGCTTATTCCGCTGTTGATCGGGATGATCGCGATTTCCTTCGCCCCGATTCTCGTACGGTTCTCTGACGCCGACGTCTCCGTTCAAGGGATGTACCGGATGTTGTTCACCGTTCTTCTCATGCTGCCTTTCGGCAGGAAACAACTTCGGACGATAGGTTCGATTTCGAGGAAAGATTGGTTGCTGCTCGTTCTCGCGGGCATTTTCCTGGCGCTGCATTTCTTCTTATGGATGGCTTCGCTCGACTATACTTCGATCGCCAGTTCCACGATCATCTTAGCGCTGGAGCCCGTGTTCGTCATGGTCGGCGCATATTTCCTGTTCAAGGACCGCATTGGCCGAGTAGCGCTGCTAGGCTTGTTCGTTGCCTTGGTCGGCACATGCTTCGTCAGCTCCGGCGACCTTGTTTTGTCGGACACCGCCTTCACGGGCGATCTGCTGTCCTTTTTCGGGACGCTTGCGGTCGTCGTTAATATGCTAATCGCCAAACGAATCTTAACGCGCGTCTCGTCGTACTTGTACAGCTTGATCGTATTCGCGGTCTCGGCCATTCTGTTCACGGTGTACAACATCGCTTCTGGCATATCGGTAACGACCTATCCGGCGAAAGAATGGCTCGTCTTCCTGTTGCTCGCGATCGTGCCGACGGTGTTCGGCCATCTCATCTTCAATTGGCTGCTGCAATATTTGAAAACGACGACGATCTCGATGTCCGTGCTCGCCGAACCGGTCGGCGCCAGCATTCTCGGCATGTTCATCTTCGGCGAGTTCATCAACGGATTCCAGCTAGCCGGGGGCGTGCTCGTTATCGTCGGACTGCTCTTGTATTTACGATCCGAGCAAAAATCCGCATAAAGCGATCCTCCATACACATGAAGAATGAAAACCCGCGCTTTCGCGGGTTTTCGCCGTTTCAATCGGCATGCTTAAGGTGCTGGAGCGTCAAAGAGAAAATTTGTTCGATATGCGCGTCGTCTAGCGAATAATAGACGGTTTTCCCCGCTTTACGCCGCTTGACGATGGTGAGATTACGCAAATATCTAAGCTGATGGGACACGGCCGACTGCCCCATATCGAGCAGCACGCATAGATCGTGAACGCACAGCTCGCTAATTAACAGCGCTCCGATAAGCTTCACTCTTGTCGGATCCCCGAGCGCCTTGAACATTTCGGCAAGGTCCGTTGCCGAAGTATCGTCCACCATCCGGCGCTTGACGTCGGCTAAGTCCGTCTCCGTACCCGCGCAGCTTTCTTCGCATAGCTCGACTGCTTGCTTTTCCATGGCCAGACACCACCTTGCGTACGCTCTCTTGTCCTCCATTATAGCCGTTCGTAGGATGCTCGCAAAGGCTACGGACGCAGGTAAACGAATAAATATGAATAACTGTTCATTTGTTGTTGACAAATGGAGTGACCGGGAATAATATATGAACAAACATTCATATGTTATTGAGGTGAGCGCCGTGAAAAAAGTGGTTTCGCATCCTTCGCACGATCATTCCGATGACGCTTGTTGCGATCCATCCGATAACTTACGTGCACATGAGCATCACGACTACGATCATGACCACGAACACTCTGAGCACGACCATGCACACCATGATCACGAACATGATCACGGAAGCGGCATGCGCATCCTTGTTCTGTTAATCGTATCCGCGATCGGCTATTTGACGGCACTTGGCTTAGATGGGAGCGTTAACGATGCCATCGTGATCCCCCTATACGTTATGGCGATCGTGCTCAGCGGTTACGGCACTTTTTTGCGCGGTTTGCGCAATTTGATACGGCTGCGGTTTAACATCGACACGCTGATGACGGTTGCGCTAGTCGGCGCCGTCGCGATCGGCGAATGGAAAGAAGCGTCGCTCGTCGCGATTTTGTTCGGCTTGAACGAGTGGCTCGAAGGCATCGGGATGGACAAAGCGCGCAACGCGATGGGCAAGTTGCTTGCCTTAGCGCCCGTTCACGCGTTGAAGCTCGAAGACAGCCAAGAAGTCGTCGTACCGATCGCGCAGCTTACCGCCGGCGATATCGTCATCATTAAACCGGGCGACAAAATTCCTTCGGACGGCATCGTGATCTCCGGCGCGAGCTCGGTGAACGAAGCGGCCATCACGGGCGAATCTCTTCCCGTCGACAAAACCGAGGGCGAAAAGGTGCTAGGCGGAAGCCTTAACAACGAAGGCGTGCTGCGCGTTCGCATAACGAAAGCTTACGCGCAATCCGCGCTTGCTACCATCATGAAGCTGGTGCAAGACGCGCAGCGCCAGAGAACGCCGACGGAACTGTTCATTAACCGGTTCGCTAAAGTGTATACGCCGATCATTATGATCATCGCTGCGATCGTGTTCCTCTTCCCTCCGCTCGCGTTAGACGTCGATTGGCTAAAAGCGTTGTACGAGGCGCTCGCCGTATTAATCGTAGGCTGCCCGTGCGCGCTCATCTTATCTTCGCCGATCGCGATATTGGCAGGCATTACGCGGAGCGCTCGAATAGGCGTTCTCGTGAAAGGTGGCGCATACCTTGAGCAGCTCGGCAAGCTGGATACGATCGCTTTCGATAAGACCGGCACGCTGACGAAAGGCGCGCCTCACGTCGTTCGAACGATCGTCTACGACGAGGATCTATTCTACGCGGTCGCCAGCTCGGTCGAACGCGCTTCGACGCACCCGATCGCGAAGGCGATCGTGCATCGGTTGGATGAGTTGGGAGTTGAATCGAGCGAAGCCGAGGATATTCAAGCTGTTGCGGGACGAGGCATGACGGCGATTTACGCGGGGCGGAGGTATTGGCTTGGTAACGAGCGCAGCATCGCGCACGTTCGGCTTCCGGATGAAGTGGCGTTCGCTCTTGCGCAACTGAAAGAGGATGCATTAACGATCGTTGCGATCGCGGACGAGAATCGCGTACTCGGCATGTTCGGCATAGCCGACGAGCTTCGCGAGGAAAGCGCAAGCGTCATCTCCGAGCTGCATCGGAGCGGCATTCGTCGCACCGTCATGCTGACCGGCGATCATCCGCAGATCGCGCAACAGGTCGCCGCCGCCGTAGGCGTGAAGGAAACGCATGGCGGTTTAATGCCGGAAGATAAGGTCGCGTTCGTGAACGAGCTTGCAGGGCGCGGAGTCGTAGGCATGATCGGAGACGGCATCAACGACACGCCGGCGCTCGCTTCCGCGCACCTTGGCATCGCGATGGGCAAAGGCGCGGACAGCGCCATCGAAGCGGCCGACATCGTCCTGTTGCAAGATCATCTCGGCAAGCTGCCGATCGCGATCCGGATCGCGAGACGCGTCAATCGCATCGTCCGGTTTAACATTGCGGTGGCCATCGGACTGAAGCTGATTGCGTTATTGCTCACGATACCGGGATGGTTAACGTTGTGGGTAGCGATCTTATCCGACATGGGCGCTACGATATTCGTTACGTTCGTGAGCTTAACGCTCTTAATTCCAGGCAAAGATCAAAGTTGAAAGAGCGATAGAACGATGCCTATCGCGAAGCCGCATAACGCGCCGTTCACACGAATCCACTGCAGATCATTGCCCACTTTGTCTTCCAGCATGGCGATTAACGTCTTGTCGTCCATCCGGTCTAGATTTTCCTTCACGAGCCCGCCGATCCGGTAATGGTTCGATTCGACGGCATGAAGCACGCCGTTCAACAGGCGGTCCTCCCAGCGAGCGACCGCTTCTTCGTTGCCGCCGGCTAACCGCACGGCTCCCCGATACGCTCTGAATACCGCTTGGCCTCCGCTCGCTTTTTCGGCTTCCAGCTTCGTTAATAGCAACGTTCGCGCTTTATCAACCATCGAAGCGATCCACTGCTCGCCTTCGTTGCTTGCGATCGCTTGTTCGATGACAGTATTTAACCTCGTTAACTTCTCGTCGTCATTAGCAAGCATCACGAGCTGATCTCGTATTTCCTTCACGATGCTGTCTCGGTGCGCGTTGTTAGGATCTCGCAAATCGTGAATAGCGGACGCGATCATCCCTTGAAGTATAGCGCCGAGCTTCTCTTCGCTCATGAAACCGGAGATCGCTTGCACGGCAAAGCCCATAAACCCGCGAACGTTAACCGACGACAGCTTCTCGCTCGCCAATTTGCCGAGCATATACGCGGTGTCCGGACGCTCTACCCAATCCGATGCTTTCGTTAACGCGTAATCTAGCGCTTTCTCGTCCATTCTCCGGTCCATCGCGTAAGATACCGCGGACTGCGCGATCGGCTTCACGTTCAACCCGCGAGCGTATTCGGACAGTGCATTTCGAATGGACGGAACAACTTTATCTATCGGCAACCCGCGAACAAGCTCCGTGGCGGCGTCTAACACCGCGATTCTGTTGCTCCGTTTACGCAACAGTTTAGCCAGTCCCTTCGTCGCCGCGCGAAGAAGATGCCATTGTTTTAACTTGTTTTTGATGCTGTCCTTGTTAAGCAGTTCGTTCTCCATAGAAGAAATGAGTGACTGGACGATGCGATCTTTGTTCTTCAGCAGCAGCGACGTGTGAGGTATCGGGATGCCGAGCGGATGTCGGAATAGCGCCGTCACCGCGAACCAATCGGCGATGCCCCCGACCAGCCCGGCCTCGAAGCCGCCTTGCGCGATCAGCTGTCCCGTGCTTGTCGGAATGAACAACGTCGCGATGAATCCGGCAGCCATGATCGCAAGCGAGATGCCGGCAACGAATTTAGATTTCATGGAATAGCCCCCTCTCGCGACGCGTTATTATATTTCCGTTACGTATACGAGCAGTAACGCCGCCGTGTTCGCGATCGCGTCGACGTGCGTTCGCTCCATGCCATGCGAAGCGTGCACGCCTGGCCCGAGCAGCGCGGCGCGAATGTTGCTGCCGCCCCTAAGCGCGGCCGACGCATCGGAACCGTAATGCGGATAGATGTCCACGGCATGCGGAATGTTCGCTCGCTTAGCCAAAGCAATGAGCTTCGACGTCATCTCGTAATCGTACGGCCCGGTCGAGTCTTTGGCGCAAATCGATACGTCGCGTTCCGTCGCCGATAAGTCGTCTCCGATCGCGCCCATGTCGACGGCGATCAGCTCGGTAATATCCGGCGGAATATAGGAAGTACCGTGACCGACTTCCTCGTACGTCGAAATGATGATTTTCAAGCTCTTTACCGGCTTCACGCCCGTGCGTTTCAACCATTCCAACATTCCGAACAGCGCGGCCACGCTGGCCTTGTCGTCCAGGTGACGCGACTTAATCCAGCCGTTATCGAGCATGCGCGCCCTTGGATCCCAAGAGACGATATCGCCGACCGCTATGCCTAGCTTCTCGGTATCTTCTTTGGACGAAGTTAGCTCGTCGATCCGAATTTCCATGTTCGCTTCCTCGCGCTTCCAGTCCCGAGCGTCCGAATAGACGTGAACGGACGGCTTCGTGGACAACACGGTGCCTTCGTACGTTCGACCGTCCCGCGTATGCACGAGGCAGTACTCTCCCTCTACCGTCTGCATCGCGTAACCGCCGAGCGGCGTAATACGGAGCATACCGTTCGGTTTGATCGATCGGACCATCGCGCCCAACGTATCGACGTGCGCCGTAATGCCGGCGACTTCGTCCGTCTTCGCGCCGACGATCGTTATTATGCCGTTTCCTTTGGGCGTCATTTGCATCTCGTAGCCCAGCTTGTCGGCTTCCGCCCTTACGCGGTCCATAATCGCCATGCAATATCCGGTTGGGCTAGGCGTGTTCAGCAACCAATTTAACGTTTCGAGCATATACGCTCGGTTCAATTCCGGCTCCAAATTATTCGTCATTAACGATTCCCCCATTGACAATGAGCTCCAAGGCTCTCTATAATTAGCACATCTTACTTGAGGAGGTCGATGTACAATGCGCACGACACTATCGATTGTTTCGTTTGCAGCGCAATTGCATAACACCCGACCTCGGCGGATCGTTAGCTAATCGTTCATCGATTAACGTTACCGCATGGGACCGGGCCGGTTCCGTGCGGTTTTTTGTTGCCTAGCCGCAGGAATGATTTTCCTGTCGGCTTTTTTGTGTTTTCAACCCTTCTAATCCAATCGAAACTAAGGGAGATATCCATTTGAATCCAAATCCAAATCCTAAACCAAATCCTAAACCAAATCCAAATCCAAATCCACAAGCTAGCACGAACATTAAGAAATACGGTTGGAACGCCCATTGGGAGGCCCTGCTCCCTCCATCGGACGATAACGCCCGCGGGTTGTCCCCCGCCAGGGTCATCGCTCAGCATTCCCATTCGTATCAACTAATGACGGAGTCGGGCGAGCATACCGCTTCCGTATCCGGTAAATACGCCTATACCGCAGCGCATCCGAGCGATTTCCCAGCCGTTGGCGACTGGGTTCTGACCGAACCGATGCCGGGCGAATCGCGCTCCGTCATCCATGCGCTACTCCCCCGCAGATCGGCGATGCTGCGAAGAGCGGCAGGCAATATCGACGTCGAACAAGTAATAGGGGCGAACATCGACTATTTGTTCATCACGTCCGCTTTGAATCAGGACTTTAACGTTCGCAGGATCGAACGCTACTTGATCGCGGCGTGGGAAAGCGGCGCGACGCCCGTAGTCCTGTTGACCAAAGCCGACTTGTGCGAAGACCCGGAATCTCTGCGCGCGCAAGTGGAGCATGCGGCTCCCGGCGTTCCCGTTCACTTCGTCAGCGCCTTGCTAGATCAAGGCATGGAACAGCTGTCTCCGTACATGCGCCCCGGCGCGACGATCGCGGTGACGGGCTCCTCCGGCGTCGGCAAGTCGACGCTGCTCAATTGGCTGGCCGGTGAGTCTCGCATGACGACGTCGGGCATTCGCGAGAGCGACGCGCGAGGTCGCCATACGACGACGCACCGCGAGTTGTTCGTGCTTCCCGGCGGCGCGCTCGTCATGGATACGCCGGGCATGCGGGAACTCCAATTATGGGATTCCCAGGAGGGCTGGCAGCACGCATTCGCGGATATCGAAGCGTTGGCGGCAAATTGCCGTTATCGCGACTGCCGGCATGAAGCGGAAGCCGGCTGCGCCGTACTTGAGGCTATCTCCGGCGGCGAGCTCGAAGCCGGCAGGCTCGCCAACTATAAGAAGACGGGGCGCGAGCTGGCGCATCAAGCGCGCAAGGAGACTCGCTCCGCGGGCAAGCAACAAGCAAGCAAATCCGCCAAAGCCGCGAAGTCGTCTACACGCTCCAGCAAGCCTTCCCGTTATTACGCGGATGACCTCGATTAAGGCTCGCGAAACGCTTTGCCGTGGAAATCGCCTATGTACTTGAACAGCTTCCGTCCGTCCATCGGAATTTCCGCGTTCGGAGTTAACGCGAGAATCATCGCCCGATAAGGCTCCGGCACCCAAATATACTTATGGATGTACGAGGTTAGCGTGAACCCGCAGCGCTCCCAGAACCGCAAACGATTTTCGTCCGCTTGCGTGACGCCGTATTCGACTTCGATGAGCAATCCTTCCGCTCTTAGCTCGTTCGTTGCCCATTCTCGGATCGCGGCCAGGAACGCTTGACCGATACCTTCGCCCTGGCGGTCTGACCTGACGGCCAAGTAATCGATCAACAACAGCTTCCCTTGCGCTACCTTACCGGTAACCGCCATAGCCATCACTCCGCGCTCGTCGGACGCAACGTGCAAATAAGCCATATTTTTGCGAAACATCGCAACGATAATTCGTTCCGGTTTGCCTTCGGGGAACGCTTGACGGTAGATGTCGAGCGCCTCCGGCCATAACCGGTCGTCGAGCTTGTCTATCGTAACGATCGCTAAGCCTTCGTATTCGTTATAGGTTTCGTTCATCGGGTATGCGATATCCCCTTCGTTCTGGCGGTTAAGTTACAAAAAATACGCCCGAAGGCGTATTAGGTTAGGTTCCGAACCGGCGGCGGTAATCGCACTTCCGACATAGCTCCTCGACGACTTCCCGTCTGGAGAAGCCGTCGTATAGGCGCGTCGCGCGTTCGCCCTCGATAATTTCGGAGAACGGCTTGTCGTGCACGTTGCCGAGGTTAATAACCCCTTCCCCGTCGAGACAACACGGGATGACCGTACCGTCCGACAAAATGCCGGCTTGGTTGCGAAGCCCGTGACAGAACCCTTTGTTGCGGTCTTCCTCTTCCTTCAGCGCCGGCCAGACGAATTCGGTCTCGTGATTGACGTAAATCCGTTCGGAGATTTTGATGCCGCTGCCCCGCGTAAAATGATCGTCGATCTTGAAGTTGAGCTCGAATTCCTTTTCGATCATGCTGAGCACTTCGCGATTCCGGTCTCGCTCCAAGTTCGTATCGTTGTCGCCCGCCAAGTTCCACAGACGAAGCGAAATAATGACGTCCGACTGCGCGACCGCTTCTTTCGCGAAGCGGAGCACGCTAAGCACGTAACCTTCCTTATCCTTGGAATCCGGATGGCCGTCGAAGCTATGCAGCGAGAAATTGATTTGCCTAAGCGCGGGTTTCCCGAGAATCTTATGCTTGGCTTTGTGCAGCAGCGTTCCGTTCGTCGTCAGGTTCACCTTTAGCCCTTTGTCGTGGCTAATATCGAGCAGCTCATCGATTTTCGGATGCAGCAGCGGCTCGCCCTTGACGTGAAAGTAGATATGGTCGGTAAACGGCTTGATTTCGTCTAAAATATGCGTAAAAGCATCTACTTTAATAAAATTCGACTTGCGCTCCGTCGGAGGACAGAACGTGCAAGCGAGATTGCAGACGCTCGTGATTTCCACGTAAAACTTTTTGAATCTTTTCAACTCGTACCTTCTCCAATCGGGCAAACCTCGTTATGCGGTACTCCTATTATAGCAAAGATTACGACTTGTCGTCGTATAGGATCAGTTCCGCGACGAGCTTTCCTTCGATTATTCGCATAATGGCAAAAGAATACCGTGGTTGCCTTCGCTTGTCCGTCGGCGATCCGGGGTTGAGCACGATCGTTCCTCCAGCTATCCGCTTCAACACGGGCGTATGCGAGTGACCGTAGACGATAGCATCCAGACGTTTGCCTTTAAAAGCGTCGATTGCCCTCGTCTCGGTAGCGATCGATTTATTCGTGCCGTGTCCGTGGATGAGTCCGATCCGGCAGGAACCGAGCTGCACGATTTTTTTCAAACCGAATTTCTTAACGATGTCCGGACCGTCGTTATTGCCGGACACGCCGTAAGTTGGAGCGTAGGCGGAGACGATCGGATAGACGTCCATACTTGTCCAGTCTCCCGCGTGCAATATAGCATCCGCGTTCGCAAGCTCCGCGATTAACCGCTCCGGCAGCTTACTGCTCGACCTGGGCATGTGGGTATCGGAGATAACGACGATTTTCATGCGCATAACCTCGATTCTTCCCATTCTAAATATGTTCAGCATACCATCCAGCGGATCGTCCGTTGAAGGAACAACGACCTAATTTTGTTGATTGGCAAGCCGTTGACGCAAAAAAGCCCGCGAATGAATTCGCGGGCTTCGTATGCGATTAGCGTTTGTTGAACGTATCGGTCAGAACAGGAACGATTTGCGATTTGCGGGATACGACGCCCTTCAATACCGCTTGGTTGTTCGACAGCTTCACGCCGTATGCTTGCTCGACGGCGTCTGCCGCCTTACCTAGCGCGATGCCGATCGAGTCGTTGTTAAGGATATCCGTAACGACGAACAGGAACAGGTCCAAGCCTTTCGTATTGATGATGTTCGTCAATGCGTCCTCAAGCTCGGCTTGGCGGGACAGCACGTCGTTCACGTCTACCGCGTTTACTTGGGCGATTTCGACTTTCGCGCTTCCCATCGTGAATTCCTTCGCATCGAGGGAGATCAGCGTAGCGATCGATTTGTCGCTCAGGTCCGCGCCGGCTTTCAGCATATCGAGACCGTACTTGTCCGCGTCTACGCCTGCGATTTCAGCCAATTCGCGAGCGGCCGCGACGTCTTCCGACGTGCAAGTCGGAGATTTGAAGAGCAAGGAGTCCGAGATGATAGCCGAAAGCATCAAGCCAGCGACTTCTTTGGAGATAGCGACGCCGTTCTCTTTGTACAGCTTTTTCAAGATCGTAGCCGTGCAACCGACAGGCTCGGCGCGGAAGTACAACGGGCCGCTCGTCTCGAAGTTAGCGATCCGGTGGTGGTCGATGACTTCAATAACGCGCACTTGATCGATATCGGATACGCTTTGTTGGCGTTCGTTATGGTCAACGAGGATAACTTCCTTCGTTTCGTTGGCGACCGTTTCCACGAGGCGAGGCGCTTGGAAGCCGAACGTATCGAGCGCGAATTGCGTTTCGCCGCTTACGTTGCCGAGGCGTACCGCTTCTACGTCGAAGCCGAGTTTCGTTTTGAGATCGGCATAAGCAATCGCCGAACAGATCGTATCCGTATCCGGATTTTTGTGACCGAAGATCAAAACTTTGCTCATTCTCTTGCTCCTTAAATGTTATTTTGGCGAGAAAAGTATACCGCATAACGCTAGCGACAAGCAAGAGAATAGCGGGTATTCCGATTAACATTAAGCAAACCGTCGGCTATCGACGGCTTTCCAAGCCTAGCAACCGTTCTTTCATCTTCAAGCCCCCGCGATACCCGGTCAGTGTACCGTTTTTGCCCACGATTCGATGACACGGCAAGGCGATGAGCGCGGGATTGCGACCGATGGCTGTTCCGACGGCTCTTACGGCTTCGGGCTTGCCAATTCGTTCGGCAATTTGAGAATACGTCGCGGTCTGACCGTACGCGATTTCGTTCATCGCGGACCAGACGGACTGCTGGAACTCGGTTCCGCGTAAATCGGTAGGCACGTCGAACGTCTTGCGGACGCCTTGCAAATATTCGGTTAACTGCGAGACATACGAGGCAAGCTTGCCTTCGTCATGCGATAGAACGCAACGGTCTCCAAAACGCGCCTGCGCCCATGCCGTAAACTCCGGTTGCGATCCGCCTTGAGAGCCTACGTAACAGAGGCCCTCCTCCGTCGCCGCGACGACGAGGTGCCATTCGGCATAGCGTAGTTCCGTCCAGTATACGTTAACCGTTTGTGGCGATGGTTGCGTCTGACTCATAATGATGTGCTCCCTCCTCTTTCTCCGCAAGCGCGGCTATATAGTTGCGACGATATCGCGTCGGCGATAAGCCGACTTTCGATTGAAAGACGGTGGCGAAATGCGCCGCGTTAGATAAACCCACTTGCGCCGCGATAACGGCGACGGACATTTCCGTCTGTTCTAAAAGTGCCTTAGCCCGTTCGATTCGCAGCACTTGCGCGTATTGCGCCGGCGTTACGCCGCGGACTTGCTTGAACGTACGTTGCAAATGATAGGGGCTGCCGTGCATCCGTGCCGCTAACGCTTCCAACGTGAACGGCTCGGACAAGCGCTCCTCGATTTGCGTGGCGATCTTGGCGACCCACGCTTCGCTAGGCAGCATCAGCTCTTCCGGCTTGCATCTTTTGCAAGGACGAAAGCCGTTCGCGATCGCTTCGTCGGCATCGCCGAACAGCTTCGCGTTCCGCCGCGCAGGCGTTCTGGACTTGCAGGACGGCCGGCAAAAGATGCCCGTCGTCGCTACCCCGTAATAAAACTTGCTGTCGTAAGTCGCGTCGCAACTGACGATCGCTTGCCATTGTTCCTCGTTCATGCGTTAGGGTCACCTCCTATCGCTTAGTATAGCGCGAGTTATTCGCGAGCGTTAGCGGATTCGAATGGAACCGCAACCTTACGAAGATCGGGCGAATCGATGTGTGATATAACTAAACTGCCGATACAAAGACTAAGCCGATTAAGGAGGGATTCCGCGATGGCAAATAGAGAATGGATTATCGACGTTCCCGAGACGTTCGATTACGACAAAAATATCGCCTACTTATCCCGTTCTCCGAACGAATGCATGCACGCGATCGTGGACGGAACGCTATACAAACGAATTCCGGACGGCGTATCCTACCCGCTGATTGCGATATCCGGTTGCGGCAACGAACCGATTCGCGTACGGCTATGCGATCCTTCGGCGCTACTTGACGATCAACAAGCGCAGGCGATTACCCACTACGTCAGAGAATGGTTCGACTTGGACACCGACTTGGCTCCCTTTTATGCGATGGCGCAGGAGGACGACTTACTACGCGACGTTGTGTCGCGGTTTAGCGGCTTGCGCATACTCGGCATTCCAGACCTGTTCGAAGCCATGTGCTGGGGCATTCTCGGCCAACAAATTAATCTCCCGTTCGCTTATACGCTGAAACGGCGTTTCGTCGAGCATTTCGGCGACTTTATCGAGCACGATGGCTTGCGGCACTGGAAGTTCCCCGATCCTGCGGTTGTCGCTAAACTAACCATAGAACAACTAACCCCGCTGCAAATAACCGGACGCAAATCCGAATATCTCATCGGAGTCGCGCGATTAATCGCGGACGGGGTCATTAGCAAAGCTCAGCTTCTTGCGGCCACGGACGTTCGGGAAGCCGAGCGAATGCTCGTCGGTATTCGCGGAATCGGCCCGTGGACGGCCAATTACGTGCTTATGCGCTGCCTCAAATTCGCCTCCGCATTCCCGATCGACGACGTCGGCCTTCATAACGCGATTAAATCCGTGTTAGGCTTGCCGGACAAACCTTCGATCGCGCACATTCGCCGGCTATCCGCCGGATGGGCGGGCTGGGAAGCTTACGCGACTTTTTATTTGTGGCGGGTGCTGTATTAAATCAGTCTTGGAAAAGGGACGCGTAACGTCCGTAGCCTTCCGCTTCCAGCCGGTCTCTCGGGATAAAACGAAGCGAAGCGGAATTGATGCAATAACGCAGTCCGCCGAGCTCGCGAGGACCGTCGTTGAACACGTGTCCCAGATGCGAATCGGCTTCGCGGCTGCGGACTTCCGTCCGGAACATGCCGTGCGTGAAGTCCTCGTGCTCTTGAACGTTGCCTTTATGGAGCGGCTTCGCGAAGCTCGGCCAACCGCAGCCCGCGTCGAACTTGTCCTTGGAGCTGAATAGCGGCTCTCCCGAGACGATATCGACGTATAGTCCCTCTTCTTCGTGGTCGTGGTACTCGCCCGTGAACGGTCGCTCGGTCGCGTTGTTCTGGGTCACTTCATACTGGATCGGCGTCAACCGCTTGCGAAGCTCGGCACGGTCTTTGTCCGTATTCCAATGCCGGGAGATGAACGCGTCCCTGCCCGAACCGCTGCGATAATACTTGTAGCGAAGCGGATTTTTGTGATGATAGCCTTGATGGTACTCTTCCGCCGGATAGAAGACGGACGCGGGCTCGAGCGTAACCGCGATCGGACGATCGAATCGGCCGCTCGCTTCGAGCTCCGCCTTGGAGGCTTCCGCTTCCTTCTTCTGTTGCTCGTCGTGATAGAAGATCGCCGGACGATAAGAGCTGCCGCGATCGTGGAACTGTCCGCCGGCATCCGTCGGATCGACGGATCTCCAGAACAGCTCTAATAACTTTGCATAAGGAAAAATGTCGGGATCGAACGTGATCTGAACCGCCTCTGCATGCCCCGTCGTCTCCGAGCATACTTCCTCGTAAGTCGGGTTTACCGTATGGCCGCCCGTATAACCGGATACGATGCCATGAATGCCCGGAAGCTCTTCAAACGGCGTCACCATGCACCAGAAGCACCCGCCCGCGAAAGTCGCCAATTGCGTCTTCGATTGTTGCTGCTCACTCATTGTATACACCTCGTTTTTTCGTATAGGACTATAATAACATACACGTTCCATATAAAATAAACGTAGACTTACATCGCGAAGCGCGCGGGAGGATCAGTCAATGACATTCCAGCAACTCTCATGGAAATGCACGGACGGCACGGACATGTACGCATGCGCATGGCATCCGGAACAACGGACGTCGGCTAAGGCGGTCGTCGGCTTCGTCCACGGTATGGGCGAGCATATGGGACGTTACGTCCATGTAGCGGAAATGCTCAACGCGGACGGTTACGCGGTCATCGGCTTCGACCAACGCGGACATGGCCGCACATCGGGTAAGCGCGGTCATACGCCGTCTTACGAATCGCTGTTCGAAGGAATAGACCGCATGCTCGCGGAAGCCGAAGCCTCCTATCCCGGACTTCCGGTGTTTCTGCTCGCACATAGCATGGGCGGCAACGTCGCGCTTAACTACATGCTTCGCAAACAACCGCGTATCGCGGGCGCGATCGTCTCCGGACCATGGCTCAAGCTCGCCTTCAAACCGCCATCATTGCAAGTGGTGCTCGGGAGAGTTATCGAGCGCTTTTACCCGAAATATACGAGCAACCGACCACTAAAAGCGGCGAATTTAACGTCCGATCCGGACATGATCGCCAGGTACGTTAGCGATCCGCTCGGACACGGACAGATAACGGCCAAGTTCTTCTTCTCGATGTTAAGATCGGGCCGCTGGGCGATCGAGCACGCCGGTCAGCTCAACGTACCGACGCTCATCATGCATGCGACCGCGGATAAAGTTACCTCCGCGGCCGCGAGCAAGCTATTCGCCGAACGAGCCGGTCCGAGCTGCGAATGGATCGGCTGGGACGGCTTCCAACACGAGCTATTCAATGAATTGCGCCGCGAAGAAGTATTCGCGGTCGTACGCGATTGGTTGGCGCGACGGCTTGACGTTAATTAACGCCGACCTTGTAGTAGCTTTGCAGAAGTGGAACGATTCCGAGCATGTTTTTACGTAGCTGCTGGGCGCTGAAGTAGACATCGCCGCCGATTTCCGGGTACTTCTCATTATATTTAAGCTGATTAATAATTTCATCCGCCGTATTCCAGCCTGTCTCGGTCGTGCCCAGCTTATAGGCGGCATGGCCGATGTACAGGCTTACGTTCGTTCCCCGCACCTCGTTCGTCCACCAATCGACCAGTTTATCGTATCGTGCGGCCGACAGCGTCATGCTCCAATAGATTTGCGGCATGACGTAGTCGATCCATCCCTCTTGAATCCAAGTCCTGACGTCCGCGTGCATGTCGTCGTAAGTTTCTACTCCCGCCTTCGTATCCGAACCGCTCGGATCCGTAGAGCTGTTGCGCCATACGCCGAACGGGCTAATGCCGTAGCTGATCGCCGGCTTCGCTTTATGAATCGTCTCTCCCAGTTGCTTCACGAATTGATTGATGTTATCTCGCCGCCAATCGTCAAGATTGGCAATTTGGCTGGAATTATTTTGCGCGAAAGTCGCCATATCGTCGAATTTACCGTCCGTTGGATAGAAGTAATCATCCAAATGAACGCCATCGATATCGTACGATTTGACGACTTCCATTACGACGTCGATGATGTGCTGACGCGCTTCCGGAATGCCCGGATTGATGTAGAGCTTTCCGTTCGCGTTCACGATCCAGTCGGGATGCTGACTGATAACGTGATTCGGGGCTAATCCGTCCGTTTTGGCATCGACGTTCGCACGGAACGGATTAAACCAGGCGTGGAAAGCCATCCCTCTCCGGTGCGTTTCCGCGATCATGAACGCTAGCGGGTCGTAGCCTGGATCTTGCCCTTGCACGCCGGTCAGAAACTTCGTCCAGGGTACAAGCTTGGATGAATAAAGCGCATCCGCGGAAGGACGAACCTGAACGAAAACAGCGTTTAGGCCCATTCCCTGCAGTTCGTCGAGCATTTGCGTAAACTCCTGCTTCTGTTGCTCCGCGTTGCCGTAGGAAGCGGCGGACGGCCAATCCAGGTTATAGACGGTAGAAATCCATGCGCCTTTCAAGGAACTCGAGCCGTCCTTGGATTCCAGCTTGATGGTGTTTACAGAGCCGTACCATGTAACGACAAGCCCCAACTGCTCGCTGACGAACCGCAGCGGGACCATCGCGCGTCCGTTTTTCAATTGGACGCTGGCGTCCAGCGGCACCTTCTTGCTACCGACGAGCGCGAACTTCTGCCCGACCTTCATCATCAGCTTGAGTTCGCCCTTGCTGATCGTCGCCGTGTTCGTGCTTTGCGTCCAGCCG
Source organism: Cohnella yongneupensis (assembly GCF_042655785.1). Taxonomy (NCBI): domain Bacteria; kingdom Bacillati; phylum Bacillota; class Bacilli; order Caryophanales; family Paenibacillaceae; genus Cohnella; species Cohnella yongneupensis. Next base: position 21,748 of record NZ_JBHSNC010000038.1, on the reverse strand, counting down.
ACCTTCGCCTTCAAGCTCTCGCTGATGACGCGAAGCGGAACCATGGTCACGTTCGCTTTCGGAACGATATACGGCGCGACGTCTGACTTGATCTTAACGCCGTTCAAATAAATGCTGATCGGCTGCGAGGCTGCGGCGGCCACAGCCGCTCCGCCCATGTTAAAAACGAAGAGTAAGGTTAAAATTAATGGCATTAACTTTCTGACTAGAAACATTCGTAGAACCTCCATCGGTCAAGCATGCTTTGACTAATTAGACGCTGGCTTGTCGGCTGAGGTTGCTGTTGATAACAAAAAAAAGCGCCTTCCGCATCCGTGCGGAAAGCGCCTTCGTTGTATCGATTATGCGATCGGTTTGCAACCGAAAGACCATTTCAACACACATTGTCTCAACGATGACCTCGATTAAATCGCCGGCATCACGTTGCCGCCGCTGACGGGAATGTAGGCTCCCGTAATGAAGCTGGCCAAATCCGAAGCCAGGAACGCGACGGCGTTGGCGATCTCTTGGTCGGTGCCTCTGCGTTTAAGCGGGACGGTGCTCTCGTAGGATTCGCTTCTCTCGGTGTTGTTCTCGCGGTCTTGATCGCTTATCGTCCAACCCGGAGCCACTTGGTTTACCGTGATCTGATGTTCGCCAATTTCTTTGGCCAGTATGCGATAAACGCCGTCCATGCCGCGTTTGCCCGCTACGTATGCGGATTGAGTAGGGAAGTTTTGCATCGCGCATTCGGTATTGATGCCGATGAATCTGCCCCACTTCGCCTCGATCATAGTCGGCGCGAACGCTTTGGCCAAATAGACGCTTTGCATGACGCAGGACTCGAATTGGCTCTCGTAATCTTCCGGAGACTGCTCGAGAATCGTCGTCCATTTGTACTGCGCTACCGCGTTGGCGACGACGATATTAACCGAACCTAACTCCCGTTCGATCGTCTCTTTCATCCCTAAGATAGCTTCCAGACTCGTAATGTCTCCATGAACAATAGCGGCGCGTCTGCCCATCGCTTTGATTTCGTCCTGCAGCTTAATGGCTTGCGCCTCGTTGTTACGGTAATGGATCGCAATATCCGCGCCGCATTGCGCCAGCGTTCTTGCCATCACGCGTCCCAATTGACCGGTTGCCCCAGTTACGAGGGCGACACGGTTGGATAAGTTTAGATTCATCATGCTCTCAGACTCCTCTCGTAAATCCTCTATCCTATCATAGAGAATACGCGAGCCAAAAACAATAAACGCGCGTTCATTCCATTGGATTCGCCATTATGGACGCTGCAGCCTTTGCAGGCGCAACGCGTTCAAGACAACCGATACCGAGCTAAGCGCCATTGCCGCCCCGGCGAGCCAAGGCGCCAAATATCCACTTGCCGCGACGGGAATGCCGATCACGTTGTAGCCTAGCGCCCAGAACAAGTTCTGCTTAATGTTACGCATCGTCTTGCGGCTAATGAAGATCGCGTCGGCGATCGCGTTCAAGTCGCCTCGCAGCAACGTCACGTCTGCGGCCGCGATCGCAATGTCGGTGCCGGACCCGATAGCCATGCCGATGTCCGCGGTCGCCAGCGCCGGCGCGTCGTTAATGCCGTCGCCGACCATTGCCGTTCTGCTGCCGGCGGCTTGCAAACGTCTGATCGCATCGGCTTTGCCGTTAGGCAGCACCTCTGCGACGACTTCCTCGATTCCGGCCTCATATGCGATCGCTTGAGCGGTTCTTGCATTGTCCCCCGTCAATAAGATAACGCGCAACCCTAGTTGCTTAAGCCTCCCGATCGCCTGCTTCGACGTAGACTTGATCGTATCGGCTACGGCGACCGAGCCCGCGTACCGATTGTCCACGGCAATGAGCATCGCCGTTTGACCGCTCTCTTCCAACCGGCGCAGCGCCTCCTCGGCATCGCCGACCGAAACGGCGTTGTCCGCCATCAGCTTGCGCGTACCGACCAATAAGCGGCGTCCGTCTACCGTTGCGCGAACGCCGTGCCCCGGAATCGCTTCGAACATTTCCGCGACGTTCGAGGCACCGATGCCCATCTTCTCGATCCCCGACACGATCGCTTCCGCGAGCGGATGCTCCGATTGACGCTCGGCGGAAACGACCCAGCCCAGCAGTTGCTCGCGCGTCCAATCCTCAGAATCCTCGAGCGCGATATTCGTCAGCACCGGTTTGCCGTTCGTTACCGTTCCCGTCTTGTCGAGCACGACCGTATCGATCCGATGAGCGGATTCCAAATATTGTCCGCCTTTGAACAGAATGCCCCATTCCGCCGCGCGGCCTGAGCCCGCCATAATCGAAGTCGGCGTCGCCAGACCGAGCGCGCATGGACAAGCAATGACGAGTACGGCAATCGTCAGCTCCAGCGCGCTCGAAAAATCTCCAGCCTTAACAATGAAGTAGGCGATGATAAACGTAAGCACGGCGATTCCGACCACGATCGGAACGAAAATGCCCGAGATCGCGTCCGCGACCCGTTGGATCGGCGCCTTGGATCCTTGCGCCTCTTCTACGGCTTGCACGATTTGCGCCAGTACGGAGTCCGGTCCTACGTGGGTAGCGCGAATTTTTAGCGCGCCGTTACGGTTGATCGTAGCTCCATACACGTTAGAATCTGCCGATTTCTCAACCGGAACGCTCTCGCCCGTCAGCATAGACTCGTCGATCGACGAACTTCCCTCCAGCACGATGCCGTCCACCGGCACTTTCTCCCCCGGTTTAACTAAGACGACGTCTCCGTGAACGACCGCTTCGATCGGCAGACGGATTAGCTCGCCGTCTCGATCGACGAGAGCGGTTTTCGCTTGCAGCACCATCAACTTTTTGATGGCGTCCGACGAACGTCCTTTGGCCAACATTTCGAGCAGCTTTCCCGTTAGGATCAACGTGATCAGCAGCGCTCCGGTCTCGTAATACAGCTCGACCTCATGGTGCGAGCCGATCGAATCGATCGACAAATACAGACTGTAAAAGTACGCGGCGGAAGTGCCGAGCGCCACGAGGACGTCCATATTCGCGCTCCCGCTCTTCAGCGCTTTGTACGCTCCGGCATAGAACGGCCACCCGATGAGAAACTGCACCGGCGTCGCGAGCGCCAGCTGGAACCACGGATTCATGAACGTCTCCGGTACCCACAGCCAGCTCATAAAGCTGAAATGCGCGGCCATCGCCCATAGGAGCGGCAACGTTAGCAACGCGGACGCGACCAGCTTCAGCTTATGCCTTTGCAGCTCGCGCTTGCGTCTAGCTTCCGTCTCTTCGCGTTGCTCCTTCGGCGTTGCTTTATACCCTAGCTGCTCCACTTTGTTCATCATGTCCGTAACGGATACGCGATCCGGCGCGAACGCGACGCGGGCCGATTCCATCGTCAGATTCACCGTCGCTTGCGAGACGCCTTCGAGTCTGTTCAAGCCTTTCTCGATTCGCGTCGCGCACGCCGCGCAGGTCATCCCCGATATCGCGAATTGGGCAACCGATTCGGAGGCCGTAGACTGTAACTGCTTCTCCATTTTCATCACCTAATTCCTGATCTCATTAGCATACCCACACGGGGTATATTTCTTTGAAAAAAAAGAGAGCCGAAGCTCTTAGACGACGTCGTAGCCTTGATCCTCGATCGCTTGCTTAATATCAAGCAATGACGTCTTCGCTTGATCATACTCGACGGACACCGACTTCGCGCTCAGGTCAACGGTTGCTGTCGCACCAACGTTTTTAACGGCATTCTCTACGGACTTAACGCAATGATTGCACGACATGCCTTCTACTTGCAGCGTTACCTTTTCCATTGTGGATCCTCTCCCATTCATTTCATGAGTTTATTGACCGTTACGAGCAATTCGTCAATGACTTCGTGTTCGCCGGCTTGAATGCGTTCTACGATACAGGTTTTCATGTGGCCTTCGAGTAGCAGCTTCCCTACGCTATTAAGCGCGGATTGCGCGGCTGCGATCTGATTGAGTACGTCGTCGCAATACGTATCTTTCTCGATTAACCCTTTAATGCCGCGAATTTGGCCTTCGATTCGATTCAACCTCGATATGAGCGTCGACTTCGTCTGCTCGGAGTGATGACTTTGGCGCTTGCCGGTGTCGTGGGCGCAATAAACATCTTCCTTGCTGCCTATGCCTTCTACGATTTCATGCTCGTTCATCGTGACACCTCCTCTTTCGAATATACCCCCAGTAGGTATATCTGTCAACGCCAAATAAAAAACCGCCCGAGCACGATCGCTCAAGCGGCTTGGGGCGACGCCTCACACGTAACGCGACAATAAACTCTCGTATACGGATTTGGGTCTCAGGCCTACGAGCTTCTCTACCGGTTCGCCATTGTGAAAGACGATCACGGTCGGATTCGCCATTACGCCGAATTGACCCGCTAGCTCCGGCGACTCGTCGCAATTGACCTCGAGCACAGATAGCTTGTCACCGTATGACGTATCCAATTCCTCCAAAATCGGTTTCAACACTTTGCACGGCGGACACCATTGCGTGTTGAAATCGACCATCGTAACGCCCGTCTGCCGAACGTTCGCTGCAAAAGTCTCGTTATTGACCGCTAACATAGACGCATCTACTCCTTTCGCTGAGCCTCTTCCTCCCGTATCGATCGGATTCGGTCGACGAGATTCCCTCGGAGCTGCGTTAACTGGACGATTTGATCGTCGATCTCCTTTAGCTTGCGCTCGTAGATCGGAAGCACCTCGGAACAGAACGCTTCTTTGTTCGCGAGCACGCAATGAAGGAAGCTTGAAATCTGATCCGTCGATAAGCCTAGCGCCAAATAAAGCTGGATCGTGCGAACCTGCTCAACCGCCAGCGGGGAATATTCCCGATAACCGTTATGCTGCCGAATGGAAGCGAGTAGCTTCTGCTCCTCGTAATACCGTAGCGATCGCACGCTGACGCCCGTAGCTGCGGAAAGCTCTCCGATTTTCACGCTCATACCCTCCCCGAATCGATACGAATTAACAATAAACCCTGACATTAATGTCAGGGTCAAGTGGAATTTTAGTCTCTCTCGTAGATGGATCCGGACCGGCTGGCGAAAAACTCGGCGTATACTTTCTCCGCATAGGCGTCCGTCATTCCGGCGATGTAGTCGGCGACCAGGCGCTCCCACGTCCAGCTGCCTTTGTGCCGCTCGTAATTCTCGAACCAATCCGCGGGAATGATGTCGCGGCCCGTGTCGTAGTTCCTGAAGCTGCCCCACAGCCGTTCAAGCATAATTTCGCTTCGCTTGTGCAGCCGTTGCACGCGGAAATCTTTGATCAGCGTCACCCACGCGAGCTTCTTCAAAATTTCCATCGTGCGAAGCAAATTCCAGTCCTGCTGCCCGTCCTTGACGAACGTTACCTTCTTCCAACCGGTAACCGGATCGTCGATGATGCCGACTTGGTTGGCGAACCGGCGTACCCAACGGGCTTTCATCTCCCGCCTCGTCCGAGAAGACTCTCGGTCGCATTCCGCGTAGATGCTTTCCCACTGCTCCAAGTAGTGCGCGAGCACTTGCTTCACTAGCGCGGTTTTGTCGATCTGCTCCCAGCTTTTCTCGTCGTAGCTCGGATCGTCCTCGATCTGCATAATGAGGTGGGCGACGACGCGATCGTCTTCGAAGAAGCTCCGTTGCATCTGAAGCTTGCCGGCGCGAATGCCGTCCTCCAAGTCGTGCGTGGAGTAGGCGATGTCATCGCACAAGTCCATGAGCTGGGCTTCGAGCGTCGCGCAACCGGCGGGCATTCCCCACGTCTGGCGGAGGAAGTCGATGCCTTCCCATTCCATCCGATAGACGCCCTTGAGCCTGCCCGGATCGTCGATGCAAAACGGATATTTGTTAATGGCAAGCAGCACGGCCGCCGTCAGATCGAGACCGCTGCCGCTGCCCGCTCGTTTCTCAAGGAACATAAGAATACGGAAGTTTTGCGCGTTCCCTTCGTACTTGAGGCCGTGTTCTTTTTGCAACAGCGCGTTGAGCACCTCTTCGCCCTTGTGCCCGAACGGCGGATGCCCCAAATCGTGCGCGAGCGCAGCGCACTCGACGACTTCCGGATCGAGCAATAAGCCCGGATGCTCCCGCAAAGCGATGAAAGGATAGCTTTTGCCCAGACGTCTGGCGACCTCGCGCGCGATCTGCGACACTTCGAGCGAATGCGTCAGCCTTGTCCGGTAATAATCTCCGGAGCCCGCGCCGAACACTTGCGATTTGCCTTGCAGCCTGCGGAACGCCGGAGACTGGATCAACCGGGCGTAATCCTTCTCGTATTCGTCGCGATCGTCACCCGAATGGATGTTCTCGGTGTCGTACAGCCTCATTTTCCGAACGTTCATAGGCATGCAACCTTCCTGCTGAGCGAAATCTGGACTAGGCGAAAATGTTGACCTGTTTCTGAATGTACTGATCGTTCATAATATACGTCCAAGTCGAAGCCGGTCCCTGAAGGCCAAGCTTCTCCCAATCATGATCGTCTTTCGTCTTGTCCAGCTTGGCGAGGAAATTCGAGGTCTCCCTCTCGATCTTGTCCGGCAGCTGCTCGAACGCTTGGATGATCCGCATATGGAACTCGTCTAGCGGGCTGCGATTGGCCAAGCTTTCCAGATGGATCGCCTCGCGAATGTAGCTAATGTAAGCGAGATGGTCGGCCCAAGCGCGATCGGTGTAAAATAACCGAACTCTTCTTTCCGCGGGACTTAGCGGAATTTCGCCGTTCAAGATCGACGTACGCTCGGCGAACATGATTTGCCGCTGCTCTTCGACCATGTCGGAGTAACGGTTCAGTTCTCTGCGGATGTCGAAATTTTGTCCCATGACGATGCGTTGGATATGATCGAGCCCTTTGTGCAGCGCGGTTTCCGCTAAAGGCTCGTCTTGTTTCGACGCCCGGAATGAGGACGGAATTGCCTTCTCCGTCCCGTAACGCACGATCAATTCGTCCGCCAAGCTGACGTAAAACCGCGACGAGCCAGGATCGCCTTGACGCCCCGCTCTTCCGCGAAGCTGATTGTCGATCCGTAAGCTTTCGTTCATGTGCGTGCCGATGACATACAAACCTCCGAGCTTGGCTACCGCTTCCGCTTGCGCGGGATCGCCGCCGCCCAGACGAATGTCGACGCCGCGTCCCGCCATGTTCGTGGAGACGGTGACCGCGTTCAATCTGCCCGATTTCGCTATGATCGCCGCTTCTTCCGCGTCGTTCTTGGCGTTCAAGACGTTGCACGGCACCGATGCCACGGACAACGCTTCGGCTAGCGCGTCGGACTCCTCTACACTGGACGTGCCGATCAAGATCGGCCTGCCCGTAGCATGCACAGATACGATATCTTTCACGAGCGCGCGAAGCTTGGCATCTTTGTCGGTGAACAACAGCGACGGATGATCGATTCGCACGCACGGACGGTTCGGCGGGATCGTAACGACGCTAAGCTCGTATGTATCTTTGAACTCGTCCGCGGAAGCTTGAGCCGTCGCGGTCATGCCGCTTATTTTCGGATATAAGCTGAGCAAGTGCTGCAGCGTTATCGTGCCGAGAATTTTGCCGCTCGTCTTCGACTGCAATCCTTCCTTCGCTTCGACGGCGTCTTGTATGCCGTCCGGCCAGTGCCGGTTTTCCGCGATGCGTCCCGTAAACGGATCGATTAATTCGAGCTTACCGTCGCGAATGATGTAATCAACATCGCGTTTGACGAGAACCTCGGCATGGAGCGCGCAATTTAACGACGTTAATAATCCGCTGTTCAGCGAGTCGTACAAGTTGTCGCAGCGCAGCGCGGCTTCGGCTTCCGCAACGCCTGCGTCGGTCAAGTATACGTTGCGCTTATGCTCATCGAAGTCGTAATGCTCGCCATGCTTAAGCTTGCGGGCGAGCTCCGCCATGCGCGAGCCGTCGTTGCCGCTGCTCGGCATCGCTCCCGCGATAACGAGCGGAACTCTCGCTTCGTCGATCAAGAGCGAATCCGCTTCGTCCACGATCGTATAGTGGAACGGACGCAGTACGATTTCGCTTGCATCCATGCGAATCGCGTCCCGCAAGTAGTCGAACCCGGCTTCCTTTGCGGTCACGTAAGTAATGTCCGCGCCGTACGCGCGCTGTTTGTCCGCCAGGCTCATGCCGGCGGTCACCGCTCCGACCGTAAGCCCGAGATACTCGTAGATCGGACCCATCCACGTGGCGTCGCGCTCGGCCAAATAATCGTTAAACGTCAACACATGCACGCCGCGTCCTTGCAAAGCGTTCAAATAAGCCGGCAATACAGCCGCAAGCGTCTTCCCTTCGCCGGTCTGCATCTCGACCAATTGTCTATCGTGCAAGGCGAGTCCCGCCAAAATCTGTACGTCGTAAGGCTTCAATCCGAGCGTCCGCGAGGCCGCCTCGCAAGCGATCGCGAAAGCTTCGACCAACAGCGTTTCGAGATCCACGTCGTTGCTCGCTTGTTGTCGGAGCTGCTGGGATCTGGCTTTGAGCTTATCGTCGCTCCAGTCGGCGACGTTAAAGCGGCGGATGTCCGCCAGCTTGTCTTGATAAGGCTTAAGTTTATTTAGAGAGAACTTATCTTTGACCTTCTGAACGAATTTAAGCGCGATATTCATAGCGGATTGTCCTCTCTCGTCGTGCAGGAATGATAGTTAGATTATAGACTAGCCGAGACGTTCAGCCAAATTTGTTTGAAATCCATCCAACCGAGCGCGTTCAGCCGGGCGCCCTTGACGTCGGGATGCACGTAAGTGCTGATTTTCTTGTGCCAAAGGAACAACACGTGCTGCTCCAACCGCAAGCGCATTTCGATGTTCGCCAAGTACGCTCTTCTCGCCGTATGATCCTCGCAAGCGAGCAACGAGTCGATTTGCTGGTGGATCCACTCCTGTACGTCCAAGGGAAGATGCGCCTTCAAAAAATTGTTCGCTTGTTCATAATTTTCTATTTCGCAAACTTCGTCTTCCGCCATCGTTACGTTGCATAGAATACAATCGGCGTTCGCGTGCATGCGTTCGTCTTTGATTTCCTCCAGCCGTACGAAGTTGAGGTTGACCCTTACGCCGAATCGCTCGCATCTCCGCTGGATCCATTCCGCTTCATGCGCATTGTTGGAGAACGTCGCCAAAGTGAGCGGCTCCCCATCGTAATGGGCTTCGGCAAGCAGCCTCTCTTCAACTCCCGGCAATTCGTCGGCCTCGTCCAACGCCGGACTGTTCTCGGAATGGAAGCCGCTGGCCGGGTGGAACCTTTTTTCCCCGAATTCACGTACCAGCGACGCGCGATCTATAATACGCGCCATCGCGGTGCGAAAAGCTTGGGAGCGTTGCGGACCCGACTTTGCCGCGTTCCACGTCAGCAGCATGCAACCGCCGCACAATCGCTCGACGACTTTCCAGCCCGATTGCGGCAGTCTTGGGTCCAGCGTATAGCTGTTAAGCTGTTGGGTCCAATCCGCGCTTAACGCGGCCGTCATCGTTTCCCGCTCGGGCAAAAAGGCGATAACGACGCGGTCTAAGTGTGCCCGGCCAAGATGATAATCGGTATTCGCGATCATTTCGAACCGATCTTCCGTCCAGCTGACGAAGCGAAACGGCCCGCTGCCGACAGGCTGCTTCCAAAATCGTTCTTCGTCCGTTGCTACGAGCTCGCGCGGCAATATCGATGCGGCGGCATACCCGGTAAATCGTAAAAATATTTTATTGGGCTTGTTCAGCCGGATCCGCACCGATCGCGGTCCTTCACAGACGATCTCCTTCAGCTCCCGCATAAGCCACCCGTGAGACTTGCTTGCGCGAAGCCGCTCGAACGTAAAGCGCACGTCGTCCGAAACAACCTCGCGTCCGTTATGGAATCGGATCCCCTTGCGCAGATGGAACGTCCATTCCGTGGCGTCCTCGTTCCGTTTCCATGCATGCGCCAAGCAAGGAACGATTTTATCCGAGGCCGTATCGTATTGCACGAGCCTATCGAACAATTGGCGGATCATATGGGCGTCGAACGAAAGATGAAGATCGGCCGGGTCGAGAGATACGATCGACCTGTTCACTGGAAATCTCAGCACGTCGGTCTCCCGTTCGCCAGCCTTTTGCTCGGTCCCGTAACCAAAATGCTCGCTCAGCCATGCGACGAACTTCTCTTTGGCTGGGCTATGCTGGCCGTATTGTTCCAGCCATTCGAACGCCGCTTTATATTCCCCGCGATCCGCGAACTCTTGTGCGCACGCCAGCAGCACGTCGTCTCGTTCCGCGAGCAGCACAAGATGCGAGCGGTTACCACGCCCTCTTCCCGCCTGCCATTCGATCATTTCTTCGGCAATCAGCCTGCGCACAATCATTTTCGCGTTACGAGTCGTACAATACCAAGCCGACGCCAACTGGTCGATCGTGACCTCAATGGTATCGCTTTTCCTATGATGGATCCCGTATGTATTTAATATCACTAAATATCTTTCGGCCGTCGCTAGCATGGCTAACCCCCTCTGGGAATCCTAAAAGGGGAAGATCCAACATTTACAAATACCCTTTTATTCCCCTTTTACCAAAAGCATAATGGGAATCATTAATCGCCGCAAGGAGGAAGTTGTATGTTGCCGAACGCAAGAGATTACGAAGTGTTGGTAGAAACCCGTCGCGCCGAGGTGGAAACACTGTTGGAGGAAAATCAAAAAGGAAGGGATACTCTCCCTTCCTCGACTGACGCCAAGCGCAAGCCATTGGCAAGCGTTGCGTTCGGAAACATTAGAAGCCTGCTGCGTAAAATCGGACTGTAAGTCGGCGCTAGATCTTCTAAACGTATTTCATCAAAATACTTTCGACGTGTTGAAGATGCTCTCGCATGCGAGCGCCGGCGAGTTCGGCGTCGCCCGCGGCGATCGCCTCGTACAGCGCGGAATGCTCGCCCAGGAGCTGCCCCGATACCGCACGGTTTGCATAAATTTCGACGCGCCGCACGTCGCGGATCGCTCTCTCCAGCTGACCGGCGATCGATTCGAACAGTTGTACCATGATCGCGTTATGAGTCGATTGCGCCAGCAGACGGTGGAACAAGACGTCGGTTCGCTCTCCTTCGGATTCGATGCCGACCGAACGCTCCATCTCGACAATGAGCGCTTGAAAGGCCGCAACATCCTCGTCCGTTCGCTTAGCAGCGGCGATCGACGCGTTCGCAACCTCGAGCGCTTGCCTCGCTTCGAGCAGCTCGATCAACGTCTCTCGGTTCATGCGCAGCGATTGCAGCTCGGGTATCCCCGTGCTATCGGGGGTGCTTCGTATCACTTTGCAGCCGCCGCCCTGCCTGATTTCGATAAGCCCCATCGCTTTCAGCGCGCTTAGCGCTTCGCGCATCGTCGAGCGTCCGACGCCGAACTGCTCGGACATCGCCTTCGTGGAAGGAAGCGAATCGCCGACGTTGAGCTTGCCGTCTGCGATAAGACGCCGAAGCTGCGAGGCGATTTCCTCGTAATGGTTTTTTTTCGTTAAGCGGGTTACTTCCATAGGCTCCATCGCCCCTTTCGCGCAAGCTTTCTCTTAACCGACGATAAGCGCATAGACGACGCCCGGTCCGTGAACACCGATCGTCAAATCGTTCTCGATATCCGCAGACCGGCTTGGCCCGGAGATGAAATGGATGCCCGCAGGCAGCTGCTCTCTTCCGGCTTCGTCGAAATGAATTAAGATTTCGCCTAGACGCGTCTTCAACCGCTCAAGCGGTATAATCGCCATCAATACGGTCGGAAGCAGGCTCACGGATCTTCCTTTATCTTTAGAAGACAGGACGGTAATCGAGCCGGTGTACGCCGCGGCATAGTCCGCGACGACGACGCCGAAGTCGGCTTCTGCGGCACGCGCTTTCCATTGCTCCTCGGGGTCGCTGTTCCATACGGATACTTGCGCTTCCGGCAACGCGCCTTCCAGATCCAGCGCGTTTAGTTCAGGCTGATTTTGCCGAACGACGTATTTCGCGCTCAGCTCGGCCGCCTTATCGGCGATAAACCGTTTGGCTTCGTCCATGTCGGCTAGCCTTAGGACGTGACCACCCGCGCTCTTGAAGTTGGCCGTAAAATGCTCGATCCGCTCCTGCTCCGTCCACTCGAACGCCCGCCAAAAATCCGGCGCGCCCCGATACGGATGCTGCGGAGGAGAAAGCTCGCGCGGTCTTCTCAGCTTGGCGGAGATGCCGTCTATAAACGTCTTCTGCTTCGCCCGCGAGGCTTCCCCCAACTGCGCGAGCCAGTCCTTATGAGCCTGCGTTTGCGTGTGATCAGCCATGTCCGTGTCCTCCTCCACCATGCTCGCGCTCTTTCACGAGCGCCTCCATCCGTGCTTTCGCGGACGGATCCAGCTCTTCCAATCCGCCGCGAATTTCCGCCTCCAGCGTCTTCCACTTGTCGCGGAACGATTGCTTCGGCAAGCTTGGCGTTATCCGGTACGAATTCCAGCCTTTCAACGGTCCGACCTTCAGCCGGATTTCACCGTTGCGGGCAACGAGCTTCTGTCCGAGCTTTCCTAGCTTGAGCACCGTCTTGAAGCGGCCAGACTTGGCCATGATCGTCGCGAAGCCTTTCATGCCGAGCGCTTCGAGCTTGTTCCCGTGGCCTTGCTCGACTTTGCGGCGGCGAAGATAGATGAGCATGTCGTGAAGCGGAATTTTAACCGGACAAGCCTCATAGCAGGCGCCGCATAAGCTCGACGCGTTCGCGATATCGTCCCACTCGGCGATGTTTTTCTGAAGCGCAGGCGTAAGCACCGCGCCGATCGGGCCGCTGTACGTGCCCCCGTACGCATGTCCGCCGATATGACGGTACACCGGACAAGCGTTCAAGCAAGCGCCGCAGCGAATGCAGTTCAGCAGCTCCTGGAACTCCGGATCGCCAAGCTGTAGCGAACGTCCGTTATCGACGATGATGATGTGCATCTCTTCCGGTCCGTCCGCGTCTTCCGTCCGCTTAGGTCCCGTAATGCCGGACATGTACACGGTCAGCTTCTGACCCGTCGCCGAACGCGGCAATAGCGTCGCCATAACCTCGAGGTCGGACCATGACGGAATTATCCGCTCCATGCCCATAAGCGTAATTTGCGTCTTCGGAACGGTCGTTACCATGCGCGCGTTGCCTTCGTTCTCGAACAGCACCATCGAGCCGGTCTCCGCAATGGCGAAGTTGCAACCGGTCATGCCGATGTCCGCCTCCAAAAACTTCTCGCGCAGCTTCTTGCGCACGAAACCCGCCAATATCGACGTATCCGGCGCGAGCGTCTCTCCGGCTTCCTTCGACAGCAAGTCTGCGATCTGATACCGATTCTTGTGAATCGCCGGAATAATAATGTGCGATGGCGTCTCGTTAGCCAATTGGATGATGTATTCGCCGAGGTCGGTTTCGATCGCCTCGACGCCGATCGTCGACAGCGCATGGTTGAGATGGAGCTCTTCCGTCACCATCGACTTCGACTTCACGACCGTCTTCGCTTGCCTCCGCTGGGCGATGTCGAGAGACAACTTAACCGCCTCCGCCGCCGTGTCGGCAAAATGCACGTGTACCCCGTTCGCCCGGGCATTGTCCGCGAACAGGTTCAAATAGTAGTCGAGATGGGCGATCGTATGCAATCGGATTTGACGTCCGCGTTCCCGCCAATCGTCCCAGTTGCCGTGATCCGCCGCGGCGTTTATTTTCCCGTTGCGAAGGCGTTCCGTCGTAAACTTGACGGCTTTGCGCAAAAACTCGTCGTTAAGCGCCAAATCCGCTCTTTCTTTTACCGTTGCCGGAGATGCTCCGTGTCCATGATTTTGTCCGCTCACGCTTGCGTCACCCCTTCGTACAACAGTTCGGCCAGATGCATGACCCGTACCGGCTCTCCACGATAACGCAAATTGCCCGCGATGTTCATCAAGCAAGCCAAATCAAGCCCGACGAGCACTTGCGCTTCCGTCTCCTTCACGTGGTCGGCTTTCTCCGATACCATAGCACCGGAAATGTCCGCCATCTTCACCGCGAACGTACCTCCGAACCCGCAGCAATCTTCCGCGAAAGGAAGCGGTACGAACTCGAGTCCTTGCACGTTTTCCATTAACGCGAGCGGCTCGTTTTTCACGCCGAGCAACCGGCTTCCGTGGCAGGAGGGATGGTAAGTAACTTTATACGGAAAATGCGCTCCTACGTCGGTGACGCCGAGCACGTTTACGAGAAATTGCGTAAATTCGTACGATTTTCTTTGCAGTCCGATCGCCTTCGCGTGCATGACCGGATCGTTCTCGAACAGCTTCGGATAATGGTGAATCATGCCGGTACAAGAGCCTGACGGCGAAATAACGAAGTCGCTGTCCTCGAAAGCTTCTACGATCGTTTTCGCGGTAGCGCGCGCTTCGTTCCAGTATCCGCTGTTGAAAGCGGGCTGTCCGCAGCACGTCTGCACAGGCGGAAACTCGACCTTAACGCCATGCTTAGCTAGCAATCGGACGATCGCTTCCCCGACGCGCGGGTAAAGCGCATCGCTCAGACAAGTAATGAATAAGCTCACTTTCATAGGGACGCCACACCTCACCTTGATCTTTTTCTGTCAGGTTGTCAGACAAGTTAATTGTACAATATCCCCGTCGTTTGCGAATAGACGGGGATACCTATTTTAAGCAATAACGACTTTAATGCCGCGCGCTTCGAGTCGCTCTACCGTTTCTTTAGCAATTTTGCGGTCGGTGATGATGACGTCCACCTTATCGAGATCGGCGACGTGCGTGAACGCTTGAACGCCGAACTTGCTGGAATCCGCGAGCAGGATGACCTCTTCCGCGCGGCCGATCATTTTCTCCTTGATGCGGGCTTGCAGCTCGTTCGATTCGCTGATTCCGCGTTCCAAGTGTACGCCTTTGCAAGAAAGGAACACTTTGTCGACGTAATAAGCGTCCAGCGAACGCTCCGCCAGCGGTCCGACGAACGAGAGCGAGCGCTGCGCGACGATGCCGCCGGTTGCGATAACCTCGATCTTCTCCTTGCCGCTTAGCTCGGTCGCTACTTTGATCGAGTTCGTCAGCACGGTCAGCTGTATGTCTGGCACGTCTCCCGCCATATACCAAGCGGTCGTACTGGCGTCGAGCAATATTCGCTCGTTCGGAGCGATCCGCTTGATCGCTTCCTGGGCGATACGACGCTTCTCCTCCGCGTGGGTAATCTCCCGTTCCGAATACGGAATTTCCGCGTGCTGGTGCTGACTGTCCTTGATGCTAACCGCCCCGCCATGGGATCGGCGAAGACGTCCGCCTTGCTCCAGCCGGTCCAAGTCGCGGCGGATCGTCTCCTCCGTCACTTGGCACAGCTCGCTCAGCTCGGACACTCGAATGCTGCCTCTCTCGTTGACCAACCCGACGATCCTCTCATAGCGTTCGGCGACTAGCATCTGTTCCCTCTTTCCGCGACGCCGATAACGGGATGCCGCGATTTATTGTGACAGCTTAGTAAGCACGGTAAATCTTCCGTACGCCTCGCTCCAAGCTTGCCCTTCTTCCGGTTCGTACGTCGTGATCGGGAAAGAATCCCTGATCGCCCGGCGGGCTTCCCAAATATCCGAGAAAACGCCCTGCGCGATCCATTGCACCGCAAGGTTGCCGATCGCGCTTCCTTCGGCGGGTCCTGCCCATACCGGTTTGCCGATCGCGTTCGCCGTCCATTGGCATAGCAGCGTGTTTTGAATACCTCCGCCAACCATATGCAGCCCGCCGAACTTGTGTCCCGACAGACGCTCCGTCATTTCTAGCACATACCGATATTTTAACGCGAGACTTTCCATAATGCACCTTACAATTTGTCCGTGCGTAGTCGGAGGTCGCTGCCCCGTGCTTCTGCAATAGTTCTCGATCCGCGAAGGCATGTTCCCGGGCGCTAGGAAAGTCGCGTCATCCGGCTCGATGAACGACTCGAAAGCTTCCGCTTGTTCGGCTAGCTTCACGAGCTCCGCGAACGAATAGGAGTGGCCTTCCCGTTCCCATTCCCGTCTGCACTCTTGCAAAATCCACAAGCCCATAATGTTTTTGAGCAGCCGGTAAGTGCCGTAAGCGCCGCCTTCGTTCGTAAAATTAAGCTTTTGCGCCGTCTCGTTAATGACCGGCTTGTCTACTTCCGTGCCCATAAGGGACCAAGTGCCGCAGCTTAAGTACGCGAACGCGCGATCCGTTGCAGGTACGGCCACGACCGCCGAGCCCGTATCATGCTCCGCTACCGCGCACACGGGAATGGGCGGAATGCCGAGCTCCTCGCAGACGGAAGCGCGCAACACGCCGGCTTGATCGCCGGGCTTCAGCGGGTCTCCGAACCACGATGCCGGTAAATCCAATTGCTTAAGCAGCTCCGGATCCCACCGTCCGTCGATCGGATTGTATAGCTGCGTCGTCGTTGCGTTCGTGAATTCGTTGTGCATATGCCCGGTCAAGAAGTAGCGGAGCAGATCGGGGATCATGAGCAACCGGCTTCCTTCTTTGAGCTGCGGCGCATGCGCTTCCTTCATCGCGTACAACTGAAATATCGTATTAAAGGATAAAAACTGGATGCCGGTCCGTCCGAAAATAACGCTCGCGGGCACTTTCGCCAGCAAACTCTCCATCGCGCCTTCGGTATGTCTATCCCGGTAATGGTACGGATTGGCGATCAATTCGCCGTTGCGGCCGATCAAGCCAAAATCGACGGCCCATGAATCGATGCCTATGCTAGCCGGCGTTACGCCTAGATGCTTCGCCTTCAGCAGCCCCTGCTTGATTTCGTGATACAGTCGCAAAATATCCCAATGCAGGCGGTCGCCCACCTGCACGGGATCGTTGGGGAAGCGATGGAGTTCTTCGACTTCGATCTTGCCGCCGTTCAGGCGGCCGAGCAACGCCCTGCCGCTGCTCGCCCCCAGGTCGAATGCGATAATGCCCGACACGTGCATCCCCCTCCAGCCTGTTGGTTAGTTGCCGCGAAGCGCCAATACGTCCCGCTCGTAGGCTTTCACTTCGGTCAGCCATTCCTCGCGGACAGGTACGCCTTGCGATGCGCAATAATAGTCCCATACCGCGCCGAAAGGATACGATTTGAATTCTTCGGTAAGCGCGAGTCGCGTCGTGTAATCGCCCGTAATCTCCGCTTGCTTAAGCGCTTCGACCGGCTCCAGCATCGCGCGCAGCAGCGCCTTAATCGTATTGCGAGTACCGATGACCCATGCCGCTACGCGGTTAATGCTAGCGTCGAAGAAATCAAGGCCGATGTGCGTAATGTCCAGCAAATTTCCGCGCACGAGCTCTTTGCCGATTTCGAGCAGCTCGTCGTCGAGAATGACGACGTGGTCGCTGTCCCAACGCATCGGGCGGCTGACATGCAGCAGAATACCGCTAGTGAATAGCGATAGCGCGGACAATTTGTTCGAGATGACTTCCGTCGGATGGAAGTGACCGGCGTCGAGGCAGATCAGCTTGTCGTTCTGGAGGCCGTAGCCCATGTAGAACTCGTGCGAACCTACGACGTATGCTTCCGAGCCGATTCCGAACAGCTTACTCTCGACCGCGTCCAGGTTATGCGCAGGATTTAGCTGTTCCGAAAAAACTTCGTCGAGCGAAGCTTTCAAACGCTGTCTTGGACCTAGACGATCCGCTGGAATGTCTTTGTAACCGTCGGGAACCCAGACGTTCGTCACGCACGTCTGGCCGAGCTGCTCGCCAAAGTACGCGCCGATACGGCGGGACGCTTGGCAATGCTTGATCCAGAAGTCGCGGATTTCGGCGTCGGGATGGCTGAGCGTTAATCCGTCTTTGGACTTCTCGTGCGAGAAGCACGTCGGGTTGAAGTCGAGACCGAGTCCCTGCTCCTTCGCCCATTGCACCCATCTGTCGAAATGCTTCGGCTCGAGCCGATCGATTTCCACGACTTCGTCCGTATCGGCGTAGATCGCGTGAAGGTTTACTTTATGGCTGCCGGGGATGAGCGAGAACGCCTTCTCCAAATCCGCTCTCAGCTCATCCGGCGTACGCGCCGCGCCTGGATAGTTGCCGGTGACGGAAATGCCGCCGGTCAATTCTTGTCCCCGGTTCAAAAATCCGCGTACGTCGTCGCCCTGCCAGCAATGCATCGAGATTTTAACTTGCGCCAGCCTGGCCAGCGCTTGGTCAACATCGATGCCGTGCTTCGCATATTGAGCTTTCGCCGCTTCATAATTCGCTTTAACTTGCTCTTCGTATGGCATTGTACTTACCCCCCGTGTTCGGTCTACTGAATCGGATAAGCGATGACGGACATGAGGGCGTTCTCCGCCTGCGTCGCGTCTAATCGGCTGTATTGAATGATAACGGGTACGTCGCTTTGCACTTCGATCGCGTACGGAACGTTGACCGGAATCGACTGGCCTTCCTTATGCAACGAGGCCGTGCGGATGTGCTTCGTTCTTCTGCCTTGCACGACGACCATGATGTCCTCTAGCGGTTCGCGGTCCTCGAAGTAAATCGTTATGCGCAAGAGCGCATCCTCCGCCCCGCAATTAAGCACGCAGATCGATTCGTGACTCGTGAGCGAACCTGCGCTCGTCGCCGGAATATAGCCGTCCGGAATGTACCAGATCTTATGTCCGCGAGGTTTGTGCATAGCGACCGTCCCCTCCTATTAGCGCGTGAACGCGGCCGGTACGCCGCCGTCGATCGTCATCATGCAGCCGGTCGTTTTGTCAGCTTTCGAAGAGGCGAAGAACGCAATACCTTCCGCGATGTCTCTTGGGAAAATATTAACGAGCAACGTCGTGCGTTTGCGGTAGTATTCTTCCAATTGGTCCGGCTCGATGCCGTACGCCGCCGCGCGCTCATTGCGCCAGCTTCCGTTCCAGATCGCCGAGCCTTGCAGGATCGCGTCCGGCAACACCGTGTTGACGCGAATGCCGTATTCGCCGCCTTCGGCCGCGATGCAGCGGGCCAGATGCGCTTCCATCGCTTTCGCCGCGCTGTATGCGGAAGCGTTCTTGCCGGCGTAAACCGAGTTTTTGGAGCCAATGAACACCATGTTGCCGCCGATCGCTTGCGCCTTCATCAGCTTGAACGCTTCGCGGGCTACGAGGAAGTAACCGGTGCCGAGCACGCTCATGTTAAGGTTCCATTCGCGCAGCGACGTTTCGTCGAACGGGCTAGAAGTAGCAAGACCTGCGTTGTTGATGATGATGTCGACGCCGCCGTAGATAACGGCCGTTTCTGCATAAGCCGCTTGAACGGCTTCTTCGCTCGTTACGTCCATTTTCACCGCAATCGCGCGGTTTTCGCCGTATTTGGCGTTGATTTCGTCGGCGACTTTTTGAGCGCCTTCGAGGTTGAGATCAGCCAGCACGACGTGCGCGCCATCCGATACGAGACGGCGTGCCGTTTCGCTTCCGATGCCGCCGGCGCCGCCGGTAATGAAAGCGACTTTGCGGCTGAATTCGGCTTCGGCCGGAGCTAACGACAGCTTATAAAGCTCGAGCGGCCAGTATTCGACGTTGTACGATTCGTTCTCGCTAAGCGAGACGAATTCGCCGAGCGCCGTTGCGCCGCGCATTACTGCGATCGCGCGGTGGTACAGGGCGCCGCTAACTTGGGACATCGCCCAGCTCTTGCCCGTGTTGATCATACCGACGCCCGGAATCAAGATGACGCGAGGCGCGGCTTCGAACATGACGTCGCCTTCGTTTTTGTTGCGCTCGAAGTAGGCTTTATAGTTTTCTTTATACGCTGCGACGCCTTCTTTCAGCTTCGCTTTAAGTCCTTCTACGTCGTCCGCGTTCGGCGTCCAATCGATGAACAACGGAACGACTTTCGTGTGGACGAGATGATCCGGGCACGCTGCGCCGACTTGGGACAACTTAGCGGAGTTTTGACCGCCTACGAATTGCAGCACGTCGTCCGCGTCGTCGAACGACAGGATCATTTTCTTGGCGTCGCTAACCGCGCCGCGGAGCGTCGGCATCACTTGTGAGACGATGCTTCTGCGAACGTCGGCAGGCAATGCCGCATGCTTCTGTCCGCCGAACAGCTTGGCTTCGTTAACGCGAGCTTCGATAAAAGCTTCGGCTTCGCTGATGATTTTGATCGTCTGAGCGTACGCTTGTTCGGACGTTTCGCCCCACGTTACTAGACCGTGTTTCTCCATGAGCACGAGCTCGGCTTTCGGGTTGCTCAGCACGCCTTCCGCGATCATCTTCGACAGCGTGAAGCCTGGGCGAATGTAAGGAACCCATACGAACCGATCTCCGAAAATTTCGCGCGCCAGCGCTTTGCCGTTATCCGCGCAGCACAAGCTGATGATCGCGTCCGGATGAGTATGGTCCACGTGTTTGAACGGCAGGAACGCATGCAGCAACGTCTCGATCGAGGCGCGCGGGTGCTTCGCGTCGATCATGCAGTTCGCGAGATAAGCGACCATATCCTCGTCGGACATCTCGGGTTTCTCGAACAACGGACGAATATCGTCCATGCGAAGGCCCGTGAAATTGCTTGCTTTCATCGACGCCAGATCGGAGCCGCTACCTTTCACGTACATGACTTCGACGTCGCGACCGCGGAAATCCTTCACGAACGTTTTGCTCGACGTATTGCCGCCGCCCCAGTTGCAGACGCGGCGATCCGCGCCGATAATGTTCGAACGATAGACCAATTGATCAAGACCGGATTGTTGTGCTGCTGCTTTCGCTGGTTCCCATAAGCTTTGTACCACGATAATCCCTCCGAATGAATGTTAGTTTTTGTTGGAATCTGATTGTTTGTAGAATACCATATTTGTTTATGTTTGAATATATGTATTTCGGACATAAACAAAGATATTTTTGTTTATTTGCAAATGTAATCCCACATTCGGCGGGATGCGATCGGAGTGGCGGCACGCAATAGCACGATAATATCGAGTTACTGCGAGTAAATTTGCTTGGCGGCACACAATAGCACGATAATATCGAGTTACTGCGAGTAAATTAGCTTGGCAGCACGCAATAGCACGATAATGTCGAGTTACTGCGAGGTAATTGGCTTTGAAGCACGCAATAGCACGATAATATCGAGTTACTGAGAGTAAATTAGCTTGGCGGCACGCTATAGCACGATAATTTCGAGTTACTGCTCAGAATTAGGCTTGGCAGCATGCAATAGCACGATAATATCGAGTTACTGAGAGTAAATTGGCTTAGCGGAACACAATAGCACGTTTATATCGAGTTACTGCGAGTAAATTTGCTTGGCGGCACGCTATAGCACGATAATATCGAGTTAGTGCGAGGGAATAGGCTTAGCGGAACACAATAGCACGATAATATCGAGTTACTGCGAGGGAATTGGCTTAGCGGAACACAATAGCACGATAATATCGAGTTACTGCGAGGGAATTGGCTTAGCGGAACACTATAGCACGTTTATATCGAGTTACTGCGAGTAAATTGGCTTGGCAGCACGCAATAGCACGATAATATCGAGTTACTGCTCAGAAATCGGCTTGGCAGCATGCAATAGCACGATATTATCGAGTTACTGAGAGTAAATTAGCTTGGCGGCACGCAATAGCACGATAATATCTAGTTACTGCGAGTAAATTGGCTTGGCAGCATGCAAGAGCACGATATTATCGAGTTACTGCGAGGTAATCGGCTTGGCGATGCGAAATAGCACGATATTATCGAGTTACTGAGAGTAAATTAGTTTTGCGGCACGCAATAGCATGATAATATCGAGTTACTCCGAGGTAATCGGCTTGGCGGCACTATTGGCGCACTAGAGTAAAGGGCTGAGATTATCAGCCCCTCCTCATCAAACCGTACGTGAGGTTTTCCCTCA
>NZ_JBHSNC010000037.1:0-4356 GCF_042655785.1 Cohnella yongneupensis | reverse complement strand
CACATCGATCCCCCTAAGATATGAGCTATCTAAGGGGGATCGACGTCGGGAATTCACGATCGTTATATGAAATCTCCACAGAGCACAAAACCAAGTTGAAAGGGCCAAACACATGAAAACATACGCAATTGAAATCTTTTTTAATGATGCATTCGATCGCTATGTGAGGGATCTATGGAATCAATGCAACGAGAATCACTTATCGTCTTTTGGAACAAATATCAAAGGGATAGAACCCCATATTGCACTTGCCCTATATAGCAATATTGATGTTGATAGCCTGTCCAAGAGATTTAATGAATTTATTCAGACTGAAATTTCTGAATTCAATCTATTTTTTGATGCAATCGCTATATTTCCAACGTCAAATGTTACATTTTTTCAACCGAACACAAATCAAGATTTAAGTAATCTGATGAGTAAAGTTCACGCTTTCTTTTCAGATTTTGAAGAGAATTGTAACCCCTATTATTCAGAACAACGTTGGTTTCCGCATGTTACGGTCGCGTACAACGGAACTTATGAAGAATTGAAATCGACCTTTAGTTATGTAGTGAATAATTATGAATCAATGAATGTAAGGGCTCAGAAAATTGGATTAGTTGAAATTACTTATGAGAATAATATTTGTGTCTCTTGCGAGACATTAATTGCAAAGAGGTTAATGGAAGTTTAGTGAATCGATGAAGGTGGAGACTTCATATAACACCATATTCACGCATCGGGCCATTCGGCCCTCGGTCCGGCAGGAGTCAGAAGTGGATTCGAAGAGGCATTTCAGCAGCATGGAAGCGGAATCAGCCGGACACATCCGCACCGACTAACTGCGCTTACGCGCAGCCGGCGACTTCGTCGCCTTAAGTCGGTGGGACGTCGTGAATACAACAACGTTATATGAAATCAGTGTAATGCTAATAAGATCCTTCAAATAAGGAGTGACAGAATATGAGCATAATGCCCCTTAGAATACCCGCGGGTTATGCAATAACTTACAATAAATTTTATGACATCGACCCAATAATAGATGAAAGAGATAAAGATCGCTTAAGTAATAGTTATTACTTCACAGAGGATATACTTCAAATTCATACAATGGTAGTCATAGACGGTAATTGGGTAGTTCCAGAAAAAGAAAAATTCATAATTGATTTAGGTTGGTATCCAGAATGCACTTCAGATGGAGATTACAAATTAGTGGTAGTAGATGATCATTGGAACGAAATAAGATCTTTGAGGTCAAGAGACAGATTAAAAATAAAAGATACATTAGAAACATGGTTAAAAGAAATTGTAGATCAAAAACTTGATGGCTTTAAGTAGAGTCGAAGAAGACACTGACTTCATATAACACCATATTCACGCATCGGGCATTTGCCCTCGGTCCGGCAGGAGTTAGGAGTGGATTCGGGGAGGTAGTTTCAGTAGCGGGGAAGTAGAATCAGCCGGACACATCCGCACCACCTAACCGCATCGCGGCCGCCCTACGGGCTTAAGGTGGTGGGGCGTCGTGAATACAACAACGTTATATGTAATTGGGGCAAGTGCATGTAAGATGAAGATCAAATAACATCGTATTGGGGATATTTCAATGAAGGATAGGATTACTCAAATAATTCTACTTGGTATTCTCATCACTTTGGTCGTAATGGCTTTCAAACCTGAGCAGCAGATTAACTATCCAGTGACATCTCAGCCGCAACCACAAATATCTTTAAATGCAGGAGAATATCTTCAGATCGCACCAGGGCTGATTGGGATTCAGGATGACGGTACTCACTCAGGCTATAGAGGACAACTTCTACTATTTCAATACCAAGAAAACGAAAAAGAGTTTAAATACATTGGGACATTAAATTATGAAGAGTACATAAACAATCCAGAAAAGTATGGAATACCAATAAGGAAATAAACATCATTTTGACAGGTAATTCGAAGAAGGCCCCAACTACATATAACACCATATTCACGCATCGGGCATTCGCCCTCGGTCCGGCACGAAGTTAGAAGAGGAATCGGAGAGGCATTTCAGTTGCGGGGAAGCGATAGCAGCCGGACACATCCCACCACCTAACCGCATCGCGGCCGCCCTTCGGGCTTAAGGTGGCGGGACGTCGTGAATACAACAACGTTAGCTGAAATCTCTCTTGCTCCGAAGGGTTAAAGATCATAATAGGGTTGTAGAGCAACGAGATCCATCGGCGCATGAGGATGATAGTGTAAGTTGAAAAATGGCACTACGTCAAAACCGATTCGAGGAAGTAGAGAGACATCAGCTAACATAGGATTCACGCTTCGGGGGACAAGCCCCCTTCGGTCCGGACCGGAGTCAGAAGATTCAACTGAGAGGTATTTTCAGTAGCAAGGAAGCATAATCAGCCGGACACACCTGCACCACCTAACCGCGTCGCGGCCGGCTCTTCGAACCTTAAGGTGGTGAGGCGTCGTGAATCCCTGGACGTTAGCTGAAATCTATCTTGCTCTGGAGTATCAAGGGCATCGTAGGGTTGTAGTGCATCGAGATTGATCGGCGCAATAATTTGAATGTGTAAGTTGTAAAATGATACAGCGTTAAAACCGATTCGAAGAAGTAGATAGACATCAGCTAACATAGGATTCACGCTTTGGGGGACAAGCCCCCTTCGGTCCGCACATTCGTGCGGACACACCTGCACCACCTAACCGCATCGCGGCCGGCTCTTCGAGCCTTAAGGTGGTGAGGCGTCGTGAATCCCTGGACGTTATGCGTAATTCCTTTAAAACCGTTTAGAACAAATAGAATGGAGCTCACCATGATAATTCGTAAACATGAATTTACTGTCAAAGGACTAAGATACAACATTAGATCTGCCGTCCATAGCGACGCAAGATATTTGTCTGAAGTAAGGATACAGATAGATGGAGAAACAGAAAACATGGATAGGGAAAGAGGAGAGGCTTTTATAGATCAGTCAGGATTTGAAGACATAATTAAGGCAGACAACGAACATCCAAGAAATTTATTCTTAGTTGTTGAAGTTGAAGATCAAATTGTTGGGTATTCACGTTGTGTGGGAAATGACTTAAAGAGAACTATGCATAAGGTTGAATTTGGGGTGTGTATTTTAAAGAACTATTGGGGCTATGGAATGGGGAAGAACTTGTTAAAAGAAGTAATATCATGGGCAGATTCCATAGGAATTATAAAAATAAATCTGAATGTATTAGAAACAAATGAAAATGCCATTGAACTTTATAAATCATTTGATTTTGAAATTGATGGGATATTAAAGAGTGATAAATTACTTTCAGACGGTAACTATTACAACACAATAGTCATGGGTAGATTGAATCAAAAAGTAATCATGAAATAAGAATTTGAAAGTTACTCAAGGAAGTCAGGAACTACGCATAACACCATATTCACGCATCGGGCATTCGCCCTCGGTCCGGCACGAAGTTAGAAGTGAATTCGGAGAGGCTTTTCAGCAGCAGGGAAGTAAAGTCAGCCGGACACATCCCACCACCTAACCGCATCGCGGCCGCCCTTCGGGCTTAAGGTGGTAGGACGTCGTGAATACAACAACGTTATACGACATACCTGAAATGCATTTAAGAAATGAGGTGCGAGATGTTTTCATTTTCAACAGCAACAATACAAATAATAAATTTAGTTCTCTTTGGGGTATTAATCTTTGTAGTCTATAGAGTTATTAGGAAGAAGAGAAATAAATGATTGGCTCTTCAATTCTGACAGGGGTTGTCTAACTCGAATTGTTAAAGTAAATCAAGTTCATAATTCTTCAACTCTGAGATTAGCAGCTCAATAAAATACGAAATGATGTAGATCCAAAGTAAAAATCCTTTACGTCGAGAACTGCAGAGAGGATAAAGTAGCTCAAGACGAATATATGAGGAAATAGGTGATTCTTAATGTATGAATACATATTTGTTGAAACTTCACTTGGCGGATTTTTTACTTCTGCGACACATCAAGAAACGATACAAAAGTATGCGCAAGAAGGTTGGCGATTAGTTCAAGTCCTTCCTACGCACTACAATGGTCAAGGAAAACCTACCGATTACGAAATAATATTTGAAAGACAAATTAGTACTGACTGAATATGATTTTTCTAGTAAATCAGGAAGCCAGGTACGTCGTATAACACCATATTCACGCATCGGGCATTCGCCCTCGGTCCGGCACGAAGTTAGAAGTGCAATCGGAGAGGCATTTCAGTTTCGAGGAAGCGTAAGCAGCCGGACACATCCGCACCACCTAACCGCATCGCGGACGCCCTACGGGCTTAAGGTGGTGGGACGTCGTGAATACAAGAACGTTATGCGACATAATGGCTACGTTTCAAAGCCTTAACCCAG
>NZ_JBHSNC010000036.1:0-129414 GCF_042655785.1 Cohnella yongneupensis | reverse complement strand
CTATTTCATTAACATGGTGGCTCTCACTCATTAACTCAATGGCTCTATGGCGCCGAAATACTCACATTTCAATTGTCGGGTAGCATAGGCTCTTATCGCTCATGTAAGCGACAAGGTCAATGAGAATTAACTTCTCATACTCACTTAGCCCTAAACAACGATGGATTTTGTGCGGCACTATGGTAAATCCCTTGTGTTTAGAAGTGAGCGTACTCTCTTGGCATACAGTATTCATGTACTCGTTGGCGGCTTTGGAATTACTTATCAGCCAAATGTCATTCATCTCGATTACCTTCCTTCTTGTAGTCTAGTACCGCTGTGCGGCGGCAATAAAGTTAGGAAGGCGGCTAGCCCAAAACGTCACCTTACCTGTTCTATGTCAACTGGCACGTTACCAGTTTGTTTGCTCACTATAACAATCGCTGCATATTGTCAGTTAGTTGCGGAGGGTTTTACTC
Source organism: Cohnella yongneupensis (assembly GCF_042655785.1). Classification (NCBI taxonomy): domain Bacteria; kingdom Bacillati; phylum Bacillota; class Bacilli; order Caryophanales; family Paenibacillaceae; genus Cohnella; species Cohnella yongneupensis. The sequence continues at coordinate 128,956 of NZ_JBHSNC010000036.1, read as the reverse complement.
TAATTCATCTCTCGTACACTGTAATAGTCGGTCTATGTATTCCAAGAGTTGCGAAAGATTATTTACACATTCTGTTCATTATGAGAAAACCGCAAGAAAACGAAGGTAGGGTAAACTGAAGGAATAGCGGAGGTATCTGATGATTTAGAGGGTAAGTATTAGAGGGAAGTTATGACGAAAGGGTATAAAATCATCGAGCGTTTGTCCGTACAATGATATTTAAGAAAATCTTATACGGGGCTAACGAGGGTTAAGTTCTTTTGTAGTGTGCCGCCCGCTTCACTCGGCACTGGGTGGGGGTCACATTCAAGAAAAAGAAAAACCACATGGAGTTGTTATACTCGCATGTGGCTTCATTAAATTCAACCGTTAACTAAAGATTATTTTTTTAGTAAACCTCTCAAACATTTCAAGTCCTAAATCATCTTCATTTCTTAAATATGCTTCATATATATCATTGATGATTTTCTGTAAATTGGGCTTTTGTAATAAATAGGCTGCTCCGACAGCATTCATAGCTCTTGTATATCTTATTGGTGCATGTAATCTGCTTGAAGTGTCCTCTACCCTACAAAGTGAAAATACCGTTTCAAGATTTGAATACGTTTCAAAATACTGAATTCCAATCTTCAGAACAATTTCACTTATTTCACTACAAACTACTTCGATATCTTCATGCCTAGAAATCGTCCATCTTTGTTGCTCACCTTCAATTAAATTACCGTACTCAACTCCCAAAGTAGCCGTTTGTTTTTTTTCTTTTGCCGATAGGTATTCATTTACTTCATTTTTCAAATCCTCAATCGCATCAATTCTTACGGCAAAATTCAATACTAGATCAAAATCATTACTGTGATCAATAAATGAAATATGGGCGGCTGCTTTACCATTGCTTAGCAATTTCCAAATCGTCTGACCGTTAAGCTTTTTCTCAAATCCAATTTGCGATAGCTTCTCCGTAAGTCGTTGAAGAAAATCTTTCTTAATTATTTTCTTATTTTCCATAAATCAGTATCTCCTGACTTCAGTAGTAATTTTCTTTGTCACACCTTTTAATTCAACTGGAGCATTCTTTCCAATGATCGTTCCGCCCTTACTAGCCATTGAAGTGTCTTTAGCAAGCTGTGATTTACTCAGTACAGCATTCCCGGATTTTACTTCAATTGCCTTAATATTTCCTTTAGCATCTTGAACCAAATGATCAACAATTCTACGTCCTTCAGCGGTTTTAACACTTACTTGACTACCTAATATTTTGTATCCTTCACTTTGAAGCTCTTTTTTTGCAAGAGCTTCCGCAGCTTGCCCTTGTATTTTATTTGCTGCTAATGTGGCAACCTTACTTGCAACTTTTTTCTCTACAACATGCGCAACTTCATTAGCAACTAACTTTGCTCCGACCTTAGCTATAGCTCCGCCGCCCGGAATAAAGTTGGAAGCCAAACTAACCCCTGCAAATAACTTAGCTCCAAACGATGCATTTGAACTAGTCAGCGTTCTAATGTCATCGCCTATGGTTACATTGTAAGCAACCTTAGCAACAGTAGCTACTGCCTTTAAAGCCTTCTTCCAACTCCAATGCCCTGTAGGATCTTCGTTAATCAGCGGATTATTCTCTACATACGTATAGATGTTCAACGTAAGCGGATTATCAATCTGCCCCTCATACGTATCCTAGTTAATAAAGCGTACTCTCCTAGCAAAATGGGCGGCAGACTGTTATCGCTACAATCACCGCCCGACACTATGATTTTATCATGCCGCTTCGTTACTGGATACTACTGGGATTGTGTATGCTGACTTGGTTTTCATCAGGTAATAGATGACGTTGACGAGTTTTCTCATGATGCAGACAATCGCTTGCTGCTTGGTTTTCCCCACCGCCATCTTCTGCTCGTAGTACGCTAGGAAGTAGGGATTGCGCGGCTCTTTCTTGGTACGAGTAACTGCAATCTGACGAATCGCAAGGGCTTTAATGATGTCATGTAGTTCTCGATTGCCCTGCTTGCTCTTGTAGTTCCTATGTTTGTTTCCCGAACCTACTGCGATTGGAGCGATTCCGGCGAATCGTGCAAGCTTGTCAGGGCTTGCGAAACGGTGAATGTCTCCAATCTCCGACACCAGTTCAGCAGCCGTAACAAGTTCTATGCCTGTCATCGTCTCTAGTTGGAAACCTAGCTGTTTCATCAGACTCTCGATTTCCTGCTCGATACGGGCTATCTCCCGCCCGTAGAATCGGATGCTCTTAACAAGCCCTTTGACAATGAAGTCTCTCTTGTCTTGGAAATCGCGGGTTGTATCGCCATCCTCGACTATTAGCGTTAGAATCTGCTCTGCTTTCTTAGTAGATAGTCCGTTATTGCTCAACTTTCGGAGATACTTTGCCAGTTCCTCTGCCCCCATGCCTGACAATCGAGAAGGTGAAGGATACTTATGCCAAAAGGCTAACGCTGTTTTTCCGTCCACTTCGGAGAAGAACTTCTTGTAACTCGGATAGTGATAGCCTAGCTGCTGATGCAGCCGCTTTACCGCCCCTGTAAGGCTCTTTGCTTGCCATTTCCGCATCGTGACTAGCTGACTTATCGCCCAATACAAGTCAACTGGCTTAGCATCCGGCAAGTTCGGCAATTCATCCCGTAGAACCTTTGCCACACATTCAGCATCCCATGAATCGGACTTCTGAATTGTTACATGGCTTTTGCGTCTTGCATTGGCTAGCTTGGCATTGACTTCCTTCACCCAACAGGATTTCTCCGTTAAGTAGACCGCTAATGCTCTGCCGTAGCCGCCGACATCCTCCAAGCCATATACTACGGACATCCCCTTCTTGGTGTACTTCTTGACTTCCTTCTCAAGAAGCGGGAACGCTGTCGGCTTGTTATCGAACTTGATTTCTCCTAACTTCTGATTCCAACAGTCGATGATAACGGCTGTGTGATGCTGCTTGTGAAGGTCTACCCCCACATATACCAATTTGTCCGGCTGAATAATCATCCTCGTCACTCCTTGTTGTTAGATTGAATGGTTACTGACGAGCAGGAACGATATTCCCGCCCATGAGTAACCACCCAATTGGATGGTTACGGGTATTGTCCAATAATCAGTTCGCATCCTCAGTTCGAGCGGACAAGCCGCAAAGACACGTTAGCGAATCCTGATTTGCTTCAATACTCCGATTAAATGATTGCTTGATGAAGCCCTTCGGCTTCTATGCCGCCATATCGGTAAAGCCCCTTATAGAAGCCCCTGCGGTCTAATATCCGCTTTACTTGCACTTTCGTGAACATCTTGCCTTGTTGCGTTGTAAAGCCTTCCTGATTCAATTCTGACGCTATTTTCTCAAGCGTCCAATTCGGGTACTGTTCCCGTATGTCAAAGAGCCGTATTACTGCCTGTGCTTGCTTCTCGTTCACTTCTATCGCCTTGTGACCTTTACGGGCTTTGTATCCGAACGCCGCCCGTCCTCCTGCGTAGCCGCCCTGTTCTGCCTTCTTATTACGTCCTCGGCTTAACTTCATACTGATTTCTAAGCGTTGGTAAGCATCGAGCAATTCCATAAGACCGTTGATTAGAAAGTCGGACGGGTCTTTCTTGAAGATGGAGTAAGTCGGCTACTCGATGCTTTTCACATCCACACTGTACTTCTTGAACTCTCGATGAACTAATACTTTCACGATGTCAGACCGCCACAAACGGCTTGTATTGAGCACGACAACTACGTCAATGGACTGCGTAGACAGGGCGGCTAACATGCTCTGAAAGCCAATTCTGTCCACCTCAAGCGCATCTTCATCGACCTTCGCCCCGCTGATGCCTTCATCCGTAAAGATGTCTTGCAAGTTCCATCCCTGAGCCTGACAATAGGAGCGGATTTCGTCTTGTTGGTATGCAAGACTGTAACCGTCCTTGGCTTGTCCGCTTGTTGATACTCTGATGTAGCCGATGACATTCATGCTGTTTCCTCCCCCACCGTTACGATAATTAGGATTATTGTAACGCTTAACCGAATCATACTTCAATTATATACCGCTTAACCGAATCACACAATGACTTTTACTTAGAACGATGCTATAATCGTCTAAAAGTTTAGTACGGTTAAGCGTTACTCTTGGAGGGTAAACATGGCGATTCGTGTAAGGCTACGGGAACTATTGGAGCAAAAGGGGATTTCCCAACGAGAACTCGGACGATTAACAGGACTTCGTGCTAGCACTATCAATCATCTTTGTTCTGACAACGTAGACAGGGTTTACTTAGAGACGCTTGAACTAATCTGCAAGAAGTTAGACATTCGCATTGAAGAACTCATAGAGATTGATTGAGGACACCGTCCTCGGCGGCAACGATGATATTCAAGACTTTCTAGTGAAGATTCCTTGCCCATCTTACCCACCAAGAATCAATTATCTCCCCCGAAATCGCAGACCGCCAACGGCGCGTCTGCTGATTCTTTTTCAAATGATTCTTTAAATGATTCTTGGAAATGAGTATTATTTATATTTCTTATTAGTGAGACTCTAGGACGGTAAGAAACAGACTTTACGTCTATCAAACAGACTCCCAGTCTACCGTTACCGACTCTGCGCCATTATCATGGACACATTGTCTAAACCGCCTGTTTCATCGTTCATTGCAGACTAAGTGGCGGTTATTAGAACAGGGAGTCTGATGAAATGACAGACTCTATTTTATTGTCCGTTCACATCAGGCGGAAATCGTTTCGCCAACTCCGAATTGAGATGTTGAGCGAAGCTCTCGAGGATTTCTTGTTCTGCGAACTTGGGTATGAATCTCCCATCATGTAGCTTTTGAAGTCTCGTTGTAAACGCCTTATACTCGTCACTCTTCACGATGCCTTGAACCCATAACGTCAGTTCTCGTTCGTTGACGTTTTTACGCACATTACCAATAAACTCATGCGTTTTTTCGGACATCAGCAAGTACGGGTGGGTGTGGAGATAACTCGGCAAGTAATACGTATTGTTTTTCCTGTCCTGACTGACAAGAATCATCTTCTTTTCCGATAGCCCCGCGACATGTCGCTCTATCGACTTAGAACTGCATCCAACGTCTCTAGCCATTGTTTCGATTGTCGGATAACAGAGGTTCTTATCGCTCATATACGCGATAATGTCAATCAGAATCAGCTTCTCATACTCGCTCAATCCATAGCACCGAAGGATTTTATGCGGTACTTTGGTAAACCCCTTGTGCCTAGATGTGAGCGTACTCTCTTGGCATACAGTGTCCATATACTCGTTAGCGGCTTTGTGATTCCTTTTCAACCAATTGTCATTCATTACGATTACCTTCCTTCTTGTAGTTGCCGCTGTGCGGCGGTGATAAAGTCAGGAAGGCGGCTAGCCTGCACATTACCTTACCTGTTCTATGTCAACTGGCACGTTACCAGTTCATTTTCACCGTAACTATCGGGGTACATTTACTGTTTGTTGCGAACTATTTCTTTTTTCTTCATAGTTTTGATTTGGAAAAACCGCAAGATAACGAAGGTAACAAAATCTAATGAAAAATGGAGTCATCTAGCAATTATTAGGTCAGTCACAAATACGAATGTAACGGTTAAGGGTTATATTCATAGCATTTGATGATGTACACACACCGAAATCGGCAAACTATGGTACAGGCATAATGAGCATAAGTATGAATTGAACAGAGCCGCCCGCTTCATTCGTTACCCGGGTGGGGGCAAAAAAAAAAAGACCACATGGAGTTGTTACACTCGCATGTGGCTTATCATCCCTTGCGTAGGCATTCTAATCTTTCAAGGTAATTAACTTAAGTGAGTTTTAAATCATACTCGGGGGATTGGTTAATATTTATTGTTATTAATCTTCTTTCGTTGGATAGCAACTTCGCTTCTGGACCTACGTAATATCTTCCTATTTTAATAAATCCTTTGGTAACTTTTTTGGTGAATTCTTTAAAGAAATTCAATCCTACTGGTAAGGAACTGATAGTAGTTATCCTACCAAAGATAAGGTACCCATCACCATATAATCCGCCTGGAGCAAAAAGAAGTGACTCCGTATTTATCAATTGGTCTATTGCATATTTCATACCTCCCCTTTGCTGTGGTACATTCCTAATATTTAGCTGAGTACTTTGATCCATAACGAGATAAGCATGAGTTAGCCCATTTCCAGATTTGTTATAACCCAATTCCTCAATCTCTAAGGCTGAACTGTATATTTTGACATCTTCATTATCAAAGAGACCACTTCTAACATACTTAAGTGAATATTCACCCTCTATCTTTTGCAGTCCGGACATAATATCTGATTTCGTCGCGAAAAACAAAACTTCTTTTGACATACAAACCTCCAATTATTTCTTTTTTGGAATAGCAAACGTCTTGCTTCCTATTCCACTTGTTTTTTGTCGAATCGAATTAAGATTATTTGCCTCTCGGGTAGTCATTTGACCATTTGAACGAGTATCAACTGTATTAATCCTTAAGGTTTTCCCATTTTTTGTTGCAGTAATATCCGGATAATTACTACCTTTCGTACCATTTGGACCAGGTAAATATTCTTCTTTCTTACCCGCTCCGTGTGTTACTTCCCATCCTTTTGACTCGAGCTTTTGTGCGATTTCCCTGTTTTGTTCTCGAGTAACCTGATTTCCTAACCTACCACCTTTGCTTGCTACCTCAGAAACAACTTTCTTCTCAACAACATGAGCAACTTCTTTTTCAACTAACTTTACTCCAACTTTTGCTACCGTTCCGCCACCCGGAATAAAGTTGGAAGCTATACTCACTCCCGCCATGAGCTTTGCCCCAAACGATGCATTGGAACTTGTCAAGGTTCTAATGTCATCGCCTATAGCAGCATCATAAACTACTTTTGCAACTTTTGCTGCAGCCTTAAATGCACCCTTCAAGCTCCAATGTCCAGTTGGGTCTACGTTGATAAGCGGATTATTCTCAACATAGGTGAACAGGTTCAGCGTAAGCGGATTATCAATTTGCCCCTCATACGTATCCTCGTTAATAAACCTGCCAAGCCGTGGATTGTAATATCTGGCGCTCAAATAGTACAAACTGCTCTCGTCGTCGTACACTTCACCCGTGTACTTGAAAGGGTTGCTCATTGTCTCCGACTTGGACGTGATGTTGCCCCAGACGTCGTAATCGTAGCTGTTCAGGGTTGCGCCGGTAGCGTTCGTGATCTGCACGACGTCGCCATGGCCGTTGTACTGATAATAACCGGCTTTGCCCGAAGACAAGTCCTGACGATAGACAAGATCGTTCCCCCACACGTTGCGGGCGATTAGATTCCCTTGACCGTCCAGCTCTTCTAGCAACTTCCCGTTCACGTAGATATACCGGGTCGTTACGCCGTTAACCGTCCTCGTAGCGCGTTTGCCATCCCCATAATAAGTATAAGATGCAGACGTGCCCTTCGAATCAGAATATGTCTTCAGCTGATTCAAGGCATCGTACGAGTAGCGCTCTTGACCGGATGTCGCGATTGGTTCTTCGCTGGTCTCCATCGTAAGCCGATCTCCTAGATCGCTGTACGTATACTTCTTCTGCTCGGTTCCCTTATCTTCCTGCCGGATACGGTTAACACCGTCGTATTTGAATTCCGCATGATCGCTGACGCCTCCGCGAACGCGGTCTATCGTCTTGATGTTCCCGAATCCATCGTAGCTGAACGTTTCCGCCCAGTTTGTAACACTGTTCGCGCTGATCGTATGGGTTTGGAGCTCCATGAAGGCGTCCCGCTTCGTTTCCTGTTTAACGCCGTTAGGGAACTGCACCGCCTCATTATTCTGGTTGCTTGCAATCGTATAATTGTAATTGACCGGCGTTGCGCCGAAGTCCGGGTACTTGACCGAGGTAATACGATTCAACCAGTCATAACCATATTCGACCTTCTTATTGTCAGGATAGGTGATCTTTTGCAGCCGATCATACGCATCGTATTCCATGCCGAATGTTCGCCCGGCTACTGTCTCAGTATCTTTACGCTTCCATTGGTCGTAATGATAGCTTTGCGACTCGTTCGTGCTCGTCGTAACGGACTCGAGAAGCCTTGTATTTGGATTATACGTATACTTAGACCAATAGATTTCTTGATTGGAAGCATTCTTAACGGATAATTTATCTACTTCGTAGTAAGGGGTGTATTGATAGTATCGATTTTGCCCCATTTTATCCGTGAAACGTTCCGTCAATCCAGTGTTAGTGTAGTAGGTTTTCTCTACCTTGCCTTCCTGGTTTGTGGCCGTTAGCAACCAACCAAGCTCGTTATAGGATTTGCTCTTTTGCAACTTGCCATTGATCGTAAAAGCAAGCATCTGACCCGAGCGGTTATACACGAAACGATAGACTTGTCCAATGTGGTCCTTCAAGTAGATCAGATTCCCGGCTCCGTCATATCCGAAGCTCGTCATCTGAATACCCGAGGACGTCGACTCTTTCTTGTCCATCATTTGACCCGTCGCATTATACGTATAAGCCGTCGTCACAACCTTGGACGCATCCGGATTTTGTTCGATTTCCCGAATCGTTCTTCCGTAAGCATCTTCGATCCTTATGGTTTGATTGCCATCCGGGGCGATCGTACTACTGGATTCGCTCCAATAGTCGTAACCGCCCGGTTGGCTATTCAAACTATTATTCGTATAGTACGCGTACGTCGTACCTGACTTATCCGTCGTCGCTTTAACCCGGGACTTAGAGTCGTAAGCATATGTCTTAGCAAAATCGGATTCGTTATACGGCAACGATTGAAGTACGTTCATTCCATCCGCGGTCGTATTCACTTGCATAATCCGCGTAGTTCCGTTAACGGTCCGCTGACTCTTCACGTCAAGCCCAAACGGCGTATAGAACGTCTTCTGGATTTCACCATCAGGCGTTGTAACCGTCACGCTGCGCTCGCTATCGTTATAATCGATAGAGGTAAGACGTGCAGTCGCGCCTCCACTCGAAGGCGCAGGATTGAACTGGGACGTCTTCACGCGATCTAAATAATCATATGTTTCGCTCTCGAAGCTACCGTCAGGATAAGTGGTCTTAAGAACATTCCCTCGGATATCGTAATCGTAATCCACAGAAAGCGAAGTTTGCGTTTGATCCTGCCCCAGCTTCACCAACGTCGTCTCGATGTCGATTTGGCCTCTAACGGTATTCACGTAAGAGGTAATCGTCGTTAATGGATCTTGGCTATATTGATCACCGGTTCCTGAATCGATTACCTGCTTAGGGAGATGCTGGCTGTCATATTGCGTATATTCCGTCGTCGTGCTTTCGGTCTTCGTTTTCGTCGGATCCGTTGGATCCTTGTACTGCGTCGTGGTTGTTTGTTTCCACAACAAATTCCGTTTTAACGGATCAGCATCGTTCGAAGCATAGTACGTATAAATGTCCGTCTTAATCGACGAGCCATCCTGGGCCGTAAACGTCTTCTTGCTTATTTGATGGAACGGACCACTGTACTCGTAGATTGTAACGTTACCGAGCAAATCGGTATCGGATGCAACATACCCCCAGGAGTCGAACGAATTGGTCGACGTTTGCTTCGTTATTCGGTTCCCCACGACGGGCAGTGAAGGGTTTTGTAAATCCGTAATCGTGCCGGAGAACGTGTGCGTCGCCCTTGGCAGCTTCTGACCGGGTTCATATTCATAGGCTGTTACTTCATGAGGTTTTTGGTTGTACTGAACGTTCTGATACGTATAGTTCCAAGCGTTCAATCCAGATACTTCTGTCCAATCGAACGCTTTGACGAAGCTTTTTCCATTGTTGATATAATGACTGTACGTATAGTTATAGCTCGTCCCGTCGGCGTTAAGCTCGGCTTTCTTAATTGTCTGCTTGTCGCCGAACCTGGAGCTTTGACGAAGTCGCGGAATGCCGTTCTTGTCCGTCTTCCAATATTCTTTCAGGTTATATCCATGATCGGTATGAAGATTGTAATAGTAATCGGAAATCTGCTTGTTCACGCTGTCTTGCGTATAAATGTAATCAACGCGATCGACAGCATGATAGGAGAAATATTGAATCGCGAAGTCGTCTTGATACATGCGAGTCGTGCCGCGCGCGTCCTCTTGTGCTTGCCAAGTGGATTGCGTATACCAACTCGGACTATAGTTTTGATAGTTGAACTGTACGGTTAATCCATCGAAATAATTGATATTCTTGATGAGCAAATAAGGAATTTCTCCGTATGTGCTCGCATTGTTAAGTCTAATGTTGGACAAGTCGTAATATTGATTGTCGCTCCACGTATCAAACGAGCTCACGTAGACGGATCGGGATGGATCGCCGTTCGGCGTTGACCAATACGTATAACCATCCGCCTTGTAGTTAAAATCGGCGAGCTTTGTCGAATCTACCGTATAGTAAGTATAAGTCTCTAAACTTTTAGCTGCTTGAACGTCGGTTACGCCGTTAAGCTGCCAATAGGACAAATTCTCGGTTACGTTCTGATATCCGCTTGCAGTCCACTTTCGATAGGTAACCGAAGAGTTCATTTGCGTAGCATTATACTGGATATCACGAATCGTAGCGGTACCGTCAACCGCTTTAATGCCCGTAATTCGCTGCGTCGTGCTATCACGAGATATCGTAACGACTCTTCCATAGGAATCCGTGATCGTAATAGCGGTCGGTGTATAAACATACGTTACCTGATCGCCGAACTCATTCTTTTTACTTATAATATTGCCTTGGTCGTCGAATTTGTAGGTGATTTGCCCGTCAACGGTAATGCTGTATTCGTATTTGCTCGTCGTGGCGTTAAGCGCTTTGTTGTAGCTTACGTTCTGGTACGGATAATCGAACACCTGTCCATTTCGGAACTCGTACGAACTGCCGTCATCCAGCGAAAAGGAAACCTTTTCGTAAGGCGTTGCCAGCGGAATAAGAGCATATCCGTCTTTATAACACACGTTCGTACCGTTATAACCCCCGCTGCAGCTTTCGCTAACGCGGTAATTTTGGATTTCCGCCTGAACATCCGCCTTTTCCATCGATGGCAAGGACAAGGTCCATCCGGTCGCGATGAATCCCTTCATATCCGTTAGCGTAGGCGCTCTGCCTAAATTTCCTTGATCCTGGGCATATGTGTTCGTGGCCGAATCCAGAAGCGCCGTGTATTCGGGATTCAGAATTTTACTACTTAAAGAACTGTAGCTCCTCGAAAGGACGATATCCAACCCTTTCTTACCAGGCAGCGACAAATCCGTAACGCTATGATTGGCGGTTCTATAAGTCTCGTCGACAAGATCATCGGTATTCGACTTATACGTATATTTGTTTTTAAACTCGGTTACTTTGTAGGATGAAGGCGCAGCAAGCGCTTGTACTTCTAATTTGCTTGATGTGGCGGCGATACCCGACATTTTGTCCTTTGCCTTCTTCAGCTTCTCGCCGTCCGCCCGAGCGGCTTCCCGATCTTTCTCTTCGTCTGCTTGATCATAGAGAATCGGGTGCTTGTCGATATACTTGCTTCTGCTAACCCGGTAGTCATAGCTTTCAACGGCAGCGGGAGCCACGCTTTCCAGTTCGTCTAGCTGTTTAGTTTTAAGCTTTGCCATCTCTTTGTTAACTTTATCGGTGTCCCAGCCAATCAATTCCTTCTGTTCATCTTCAGTAAGCAAGGAATAATAGGTCGGGTTGTAGTATGCCGTCAGCAGCTTCATCGCGGGAGTGAAGTCGGATTTAACCTTCTTCACCCGCTCTTTCGGCGCTTTAAGACTGCTTTTTATTTTATCTTTGTATTTAACAGCTTTCGCCTTATCCTTAGCTACGTCGACGGATTGTGCGGGATCTGCGTCCTCGGTCGGTGTATTGCCGAACGGGTCGATCGTCTGTTTCAGTCCCGCGATCTCTTTGAATGTCGGTTGGGAATCAGGCAACGCAACCGGATCGTTAGGAACGGGCGGCCCGTCGTAAGGAATGTAATCTTCATCGAACGCAGACGACGGCATTTGTTCGGCAACTACAAGGTTTGGAGCTACCGAAGTATAGAATAGAACGAACGCCAATAAGGCGATTAATGAACGCTTAAATTTAATCATCGGTTTCTATCCTCCGTTATTCGTCGACTTCAATCGTACGATAGTCCGTGTCAGTTAAGTTCCCGTTAGCGTCGTACTTATACTCTGCCATGAACAGATGCAGGCCCTTTTGGACGTTCATCATAAGAAGTCGACCTGCGTTATTGTACTGGTAGTTATAGACGACTCGGCTGATTCCGAGAGAATAAGCTTTAGGGCTGTTATCGCCGTTTACGCCTGATAGCTTGATATAGTAGGTTTCACCGGCAGTTACCCTGAAGGTAAGCTCCTCCGCCGTTCCGGCTGGCTTGCTGCCCGAAGCGACTGAAATTTGTGAAGAATTCAATATAACCGCATCGTAATTAACCCCTGTCGGCACTTTGACAGTGAGGTGATATAACCCGGTATACTGCGGCGTGAATTTGTAATAATCGACGTCCGATGCAGTTTCGATCGTGCCGGTATACACCGTGAACACTTGGGCAGTCGTAGCCTGCGCGAGGGTATTATTCGGTTCTTGAACATCCTGAACGCGAAGCCAACCCGGCGCTGACCAATCTGACCAATTAATTCCGTCGAATACTCTTACCCGAACCTGATAATCCTGATTTCTCTTTAACGAACTGCTGACGGTATGGGAACCTTGGTTCCCGATACCCGTGTAGGTTACGGCACCTGAGTCATAGATCAAAGAGGTCATCGCCGAATTCCATACTTGCACCTGATTTTTGACGAACACTGTTCCGATATCCGTATCGAGCTGATTCCATTGAATGGTCGGCGTTGCTTGCGATACAATCGTAGGCGCTGAAGATGTACCCAGAGGGGAACTCAACGTTACGATCGGTTTTACATTGTCCGGGAGCTTCAACATTACGTTATCGAATCTCACTTCACCTTTGCCGTTGGCTTGATACGCCGATAATCGTAAATGTATGAGCGCCGATGTCGTATGGATTGGAGTAACGCCCGTTGACGTAACGTGGATGTAATCCGCCCCGGCTTCGGTCACATCCTTCGAAAATGCGCCTAGCACTTGATTACCTTCGTCTAACCACTCGACGAAAACGGTTGCTTTGGTTCCCGTTGTTTCGGCTAACTGGACCCATGCCCCGAATTGATAAGGCGTATCGCTTCCGATAGCGATTTGTTGCGTAACTTCAGCGAATTCCGATGGCTCTACGGCAACCAAAGTAAGTTGTTGCGCTTGAAGTTCGAGCTGAGGAACTGCCGTAGACAGATTCGCTCTCGCGCCGTAAGTCGCGTCGACTACGCTTGTCCAGCCATACACACTGTTTGTGACGCTGTTCCATTGATCTCCGATTCCGAGAGTTGTTCCTGGAGTTTCGAAACTGTTGTTCCGCACAAGATTATCAGGTTGGCCGCTAGCCTCCGTTTGGAAAGAAGAAGAATAGGCAGCGGTCGCAGGTATCCCGTCCAGATCGGTAATCGCATTTGCAGGAACCGTCAAAGTGTAAAGCGTACCCGGAATAAGCAATTGAGCAGGGATAATTCTAAGCTTTGTACCATCTACGAGCGCTTGAACAGGCACGTTCGTACCGTCGCTCGATAACGTGATCGTGTTAATTCCAAGGCCTGACAGTATTGCTTTGCTGTAATTCAACTGAATTGTCGGATCAAGCGGTACTTGCAAACTTCCGGTCGCCGGATCGGCATTAATGAGTGTCGGGCCGGTCGATGGTTGCGTGACGAACACTAAATCCGAACTAAAGGCCGATGCGTTGCCTGCCGCGTCTTTAGCTCTCACCTTAACGCGATACGTATTCGCGGGCGCTAAATTTTTCAATTCTGCGGTAGTTTGCGTAGCCGTTCCCATTAATTCGGACGTAGTGGCATTATAAATTTCGTATTGCATGACGCCAAAATTGTCGGTTGACGGCGACCATTGCAGACGTACGGATTTATCCGTTATTTCCATGGAAGAGAGATATGTCGGGGCGCTTGGCGCCTGCGTATCAGGGGTGCCGTCCCATGGCATCGTCAAGACAATTATGGGATTACTTTCCGATGAAACATTGCCTCCGCGGTCGACCGCTTTAACTGTAAACGAATACGAAGTATTTTCGATTAACCCAATGATCGGATAGGAGGTAATCCCATTGGAGTTGCCTAGCAATACGCCATTCTTGTACACTTGATAATCTACCGTATCCGCGGAAACGGAAGGATCCCATGCAAGATCCACGGAAGTAATCGATTGTCGAGGAGATTTCAATCCTACTGGAGCGGTAGGTGCCGTTTTATCGTAAAAGAACGTTTGGATTATCGCATTCGATTTAGCCCCTAACTGATCCTCCGACCAAACGGACAACGTATGGCTGCCTTCGGTCCAGCCCGTGTTCACGTTCAACGCGAAAGGACCGAACGATTGTGTAGATCCCGTAGTCGTCAAAGTTTGCAAGGTTACGGCAGCTAAATTATCGATACTATACTTGACGGTTACCGTATCGCCGGTATCAGGTTTATTAATGGTTCCCTTGATGAATAACGAATTGTACCCCGTTTGATTGGAAACGACCGTATCAGCTTTAGGCAACGTCAGATCGAATTGAGGAGAACCGTTTTCCAAATAGTTGATTTTTACCGTATAGGAATAGTAGTAATCATAACCGCCGCTATAGATATAACCGGTATAATTTTGTTTTACGTAGCCCGTGCCCGGATCGGTAACTGTACCGGAGTACCCTTGCGTGTAAACAGCCGGAATCGTCTTCGATAACGTTCCGGAGTAATCCGCTCGCCAGACCCTTGTCCTGGTATAGGTACATCCTGAACATGGACCATTATCGGAAACTAAAGTCGTACCTGTTCGGGGAATAGATCCGACATAGCCATTCGAGTTAATAGATAGAGAACTGGGGGCCGATCCCGAACAGGTTTCGTTATTTTGGTAAACCCCTTTTACATAGGTCGAAGTGCATGTATTCGTATAAGAGCCGGTGAACGTTTGACTTTGCGTGGAGGAAGGAGTCGATACGTAGCAACCTGTCGCGCTCAACGTCCCAGTGTAATACCCCGAGCTATACGATATGCTGCTTGATGAAGGACAAGAGCCGCTCTGGGACATTGAGGTCGATACCGTCTTCGAGCTTGGCGCCCGATACGGATTGCTGTATACAGGCGCTCCGTTCTTGTATAGCGTCCCGACATAACCAGTACCGTCGGAATAAGTAATCGGATTGTAAAAACTATCCGTCGCGGCCAGTACATCGGTAGTTACGTATTTAGAATACTTATAACTGTTATAGCTCGATCTCGTTGGGCTTCCGCCGCCCGCGGTGATCGTTACTTGATCGCCGCTTACGGTGTAGTTGAACGATGCGTTCGAAGGCTCCACCGTAACACTAGTTATGGACTTCAAATTGGGCAGCGTGATCGTCTGCGTGCGACTAGCCGATGAACCGCTTTCAGGAAAACTCGTCTGTGTGATTTTAACCGTGGCTGCGCTGGCTGTATTATCGAAGTCGTTAACGATAATCCCAGTAACAAGCAGCACAAAGCAAAGACTTACGTGCAAAACTCGCTTCAACTTCCTCATTCGCTACTATTCCTCCTAAACAATGGTATTTTGGAAATATGCCAATGGATATTCTACCAGTATTTTAATATTTGGATAGAGGTGTAATTTGTTTGAATTTGTAGAATATCGTCGAATGGATAGACTTCAAGTAAATTTGTATCTATGAACAAAAAAACAACGCATTTCCTGACGGAAACACGTTGTTCATATAGTTGCATCATATAAATCTGCGCTCACATCTTAACAATAGGAACCCAAACCTCGCACCGATAATCGTCGGCGTTCACGTCGCCTTCCGGATACGACTCCATCTCCGGTCCGCCGGCATGTTCGTAGCCCGTCGCCGGGATCTTATTTTCGACGATGATCAAGTACGTGAACGTGCCTTTTTCCATCGCCATGTCCATGCAGATCCCGAGCACGGCATCCGCTCCGCCGACTAGCGAAATCAGATTGCCGACCGTGCCGTTCTGATTGCTCTCCTGCCAAAACCGCGGAATGTCCCGAGAATTCTCTCCGTCCACGGAAGTCGTTTCAATCGCTTTACCGATAACATTAAACGCATCCTTCTCGACGATTCTGTAATCCATATCCTTATCCCCTTTAAGAGAAATGCGGAACGTTATGCGGGGGAATGCTTTCAAGCTAACTCCGGTTTTGCGGGCATCCGACGGCGCGATGCCGTGCAGCTTGCGGAACGCTTTCGCGAACGACTCCGGAGAGTCGTAGCCATACTTATGCGCGATATCGAGCACCTTGGACGAAGAGCTCGCAAGCTCCTGAGCCGCCAACGTCAGCTTGCGTTTGCGAATGTATTCCGCCTTTACCAAATCGTTACCGAACTGCCCATAACAAAACGGCCCGCATCTTCTCGAATGCGAGCCGTGCTATTAAATATGCGCCCGAATCACTTCCAGGAACGCTTGCCCGTACTTGGCAAGTTTAGCCTCGCCGATCCCTTTGACGCCGCGCATCTCGCTCTCCGTGCGCGGCTTCACGCGGCACATCTCCTGCAGCACCGCATCGTGGAAAATAACGAACGGAGGCAGCCGCTCGCCGTCCGCGATCCGCTTGCGGAGCTGCCGCAGCGCGTCGAACAGCGCCGGATCTTCCGAATATCCGCGCGCGCTTCCGCCGCCGCTGGAACGCGAGCCCCGCGATCTGCCGCTGCTTCCGCCGCGAGCCAGCTCGGGCGGCAGCTCCCGCTCCACGCGGCGATAGACGCGCTCGCCTTGCTCGATGACATCGCGCACGCGCTCGGTGAATTGCACGACCGGGTATTGGCTATCCGTCAGCCGCAAGTAACCGTCGCCGATCAGCGATTGGATCAGCTGCACGATCGCTTTTTCCGTCTGCCCGCTCATTTTGCCGTAATACGCCAAACGGTCGAATCCGAATTGCTGCAGCTTCGCGTCCTTCGCCCCGCGCAGCACCTTGGCGACCATCGTCACGCCGAATCGCTGGCTCAGCTTATGGATGCATCCGAAGACGAGCTTCGCCTCGTCCGTCGCGTCGACCATCTCCCGATCGTCCGTACAGTTGGCGCACCGGCCGCAAGGCTCTCCGTTCTCTTCGCCGAAGTAGCGCACGATCGTAAGCTGCAAGCATTCGCCGGTGTGCGCGTACTGCACCATCTCGTTCAACAACCGGTAGTCGTTGCGCTTGCGCTCCTCGTCGGCCTCGCTCTGCTCGATGAAAAACTTTTGCGTAACGACGTCCTGCGGCGAGAACAGCAGCACGCAATCGCCCGGCTCTCCGTCCCGTCCCGCACGTCCAGCTTCTTGATAGTAGGCTTCCAGGTTCTTAGGCATATTGTGATGGATGACGAACCGCACGTTGGACTTATCGATGCCCATCCCGAACGCGTTCGTCGCCACGATCACCTGCACGTCGTCCCGCTGGAACGCGTCTTGCGTCCGCGCCCGGTCTTCTTCGGGCAATCCCGCATGATACTTGCCCGCCGAGATGCCGAGACCGTTCAGCCATGCATGTGTCCCGTCTACCTCGCGTCTCGTCGAAGCATAAATAATGCCCGCTTGCCCAGCCCTCTCGCGCAGAAAATGGCTAATATACTGCCTTTTATCCGCCCCGCGAACGACCGATAACGTCAGGTTATCCCGCGCATAGCCGGTCGTCACCCTGACGGGCTCGCTCAATTTCAGCCGATCCACGATATCGTCCTTCACGACGTCGGTCGCGGTCGCGGTGAACGCAGCCATGATCGGACGCGACTCGATATCTCTCAATAAGCGTACGATCGTCATATAACTGGGACGGAAATCATGCCCCCATTGCGAGACGCAATGCGCCTCGTCTACCGCAATAAGCGGAATTTCAAGCTGGCGCACGAGCGCGCGAAAATGCTCCGATTCGAGCCGTTCCGGCGCGACGTAGAGCAGCTTGAAACGACCCGCCGCCACTTGCCGCATGCGTTCGTTCGTCTCGGCGAGCGACAGAGAGCTATTAATGTAAGCAGCCGGTATACCCGTCTCGTTAAGCGCGTCCACTTGGTCTTTCATAAGCGAGATGAGCGGGGAGACGACGAGCGTCACGCCCGGCAGCAGCACCGCCGGAATTTGATAGCAGATCGACTTTCCCGCGCCGGTCGGCATAATGCCTAGCACGTCCCGGCCTTGCAGCAACGCCTCGATCAGCTTGCGTTGCCCTTCGCGAAAAGCATCGTAGCCGAAGTAGGTTCGTAGCGCTTGCAAGGCGCCTTCAAAATTCAAATTAAGACTCATAGGCCCTCCAGCTCAGCTATTTGGTCGGCGTCGGCAGCCACGGCGAAGGCTCCCCAGTATAATACACGCGCAGCACGTGCAGCGCTCTCGTGCACACGGTATAAAGCAGCTTGCGATCTTGCTCCCTGCCGTAGGGCTCGGCGCCTGCATCCCAGACGAGCACCGCGTCGAACTCTATTCCTTTGGCCAAGTACGAAGGAATGACGGATACGCCCTTCGGTAGCTCGGCCGATACGCCCGTCACTAGCGTCAGCGGCACTTCGTCCGACAGCCGCTCCTTCAGCAGCGCGTAAGCGTCTCCGCTAACTTGCGACGTCTTCGCTATGACGCCGATCGTGCCGTATCCGCTTGCCGTCAATTCCAAGATGGCCGACGCGATCCTTTCCCCGATCTGGGCGCCATCCCTGCATGCCGTCACCGTCGGCGCTTCGCCCGAGCGGTCGAACGGCGTAATGCTCGCCGCGTCTTCCGGCGACAGGATGCCCTTCGTATATTCAACGATTTCGCGAGTAGAGCGGTAGCTCGTCGTCAGCTTCCACACGGCCGTATTTTCCGGCGCCATCAGCCTCGTCCATCCGCCGAACCCGCCGTTTTGCTGCGATTGCAAATAAATCGCTTGATTGAAATCGCCAAGCACGGTCATCCGCGCGCGGGGATAACGCCTGCGCAGGTACGCCGCCTGGAACGGCGAGTAATCTTGCGCTTCGTCCACGAACACGTGCGAAATATCGCCCTCGACGCGGCGGAAACCTTCGAGCGCTTCGGCTAAGTACATAAGCGGCGTCGCGTCCTCGTGGTCGATCGTCTTCCGGCCAAGCGTCTCCTCCGCTCGCAGCGCCATCCAATCCCAACCGGGTGGCAATCTTCCGTCCGGCGCGCAAGCGGTGAACAACGTTCGACTGTAGAACAACTCCTGATAAGTCGCGACCGGATCCATGAAGCGATAGCCCCGAACGGCCTTGATCAAAGGCGCGATCGCGTCTTCGGCCACGCGCTTGCGGATTCTTGCGCTCATCTGGTCCTCGTCGTCGAACGTTTCGTCGTGGAAGCCGCCGCTACGCCTTACGTCGACGAACGCCCGCTGAACGTCCTCGATGTCCGCCAGCTCCGCCGCTTCCTCGACCCATTTCTCGTCCAGTTGCGAGTCGATCCAAGCTTTCAGCTTCTCGTTCAACCATTTGCGCAACCCCGCGGCTCGGATACCGAACCCTTCGGACGAGCGAATGCCGTAGAAGTGCTCCGCCATCTCCTCCGCCGAAGCGATCGTCATGTTGCGGAATCTCAGCGGGCGGAAGCGGACGCCTTCCTGCTCCAGCCGTTTCAAGTAATTTTCCACGGTCGTAAAGTAATGCTCCGAGCCTTTGTACTGCACCGCCCGCTCCCTTGCGGTGCCATCGGCGGTCGATGCGGCCCCTGCCAACGCTTCCGTCTGCGCGAACAAGTCCTCCACCTCGAACCGGCGTCCGAGTCTGGCTTCGATCAATTCGCGGAACGTCATCTGGCGCATGTTCGCTTCCCCGAGGTCGGGCAACACGCGGGACACGTACCCTTTGAACACCGGGTTCGGCGAGAACAGGATAATTTGATCCGGTTTCAATGTCTCGCGATACCGGTACAGCAAATAGGCGATCCTCTGGAGCGCAGCGGACGTTTTGCCGCTGCCGGCCGCCCCTTGCACGACCAACAGCCGGTGTTTCTCGTCGCGGATGATCCGGTTCTGTTCCTTCTGGATCGTCGCGACGATGCTCTTCATCGACGTGTCCGAGCCTTCCGACAGCACCGTCTGCAGGATTTCGTCCCCGACCGTCTCCGACGTATCGAACATATGCTTCATCTGTCCCGCGCGTATGACGAATTGCCGCTTCAGCAGGAGCTCTCCCGTCATGACGCCGTCCGGAATCGCGTACGAGGCCGGACCCGGCTCGTGATCGTAAAACAAGCTCGAGATCGGTGCCCGCCAATCGTATACCCAGAACGTATCCCCGTCTTCCCCGACAAGCGAAGCTCTTCCTATGTAAATGACTTCGTCCGGGCCGCCCCGTTCCTTGAAGTCGATTCTTGCGAAATAAGGAGAGTCGAACTGTTTCGTCAGCCGTTCGACCGCTTCCGACGCGACGCGATGGCTACGCTCCCGCTCCGCGAGCAGCTCCGCCTGTTGCATGATGCTGCGCCAAGTTTCTTCTACCTCCGTAGAGTCGGTGAAGCTCATCCGAACGTCGTCCCAGAACTCCTGGCGAATGCCGACGACGTCGTCGCGCCGATCTCCGAGCAGCGCCATCTCTTTGCGCAGCCTGCGGCTTACCTGTTCAAGCGTATCGCGCAGCCTTTGCTCCTCCTCTAACCGAGGCGCATTGTGTTCCGCCACCTGACCGTCCACTCCCTTTCGGATTCATTGTATTCTCTGTTGTATCACGCGCGGGGGATGAGTGCAACCCTGCCTTTAACTTCCTTCTTCAAAGCAAAAAGCCCCGCGATTTTGCGGGACTTTCGTCTTTATTATTTACGCCGTGCCGAAATTCACACCCCAGTGCCTCAACCGCTGCCGGTACGCGATGCTAAGCCGATCGCACACGAGATGCAACTCCGCCTGCAGGTCGAGCGGCAGCAGCTCGGGCTTTTGATTTTCGACCATCAGCCGGTCTTGCTCGATCAACGTATCCTGGAATGCAACGAACGCGTCGTCCGATGCTTCCTTGTCATAGTTGCGCGCTTTCAGCATAAACGCCCGGCTCAACTGTTCGGACATCGGCTGAACCATGAGGAACAGATGAAACCTTTCGCCGTTGTCCGGATTTCGCTTGATTATCGCTGCCGTGAACGGACCGTACACCTCATATACGTAATGGCTGTGCATGCTCGTTCCCCGACCGTCCGCATCCGGCTGATAGACGACGATTTCGTCCGAACGTAGTACCCCGTCAAGCTCGTTCACCCGGTAATCTTGAATTTCCGAATATCGGCTGTCGCCAAGCAAGCCCTCGTGCACGAACATCAGGTGGGAGACGTCGAGGAAATTTTCCACGATTCTCGGTCCGGCCGCGGCTAGCTCGTAGGGTCCCATCAGCACCGTTTTATCTTCCGCATTCCTATAAGGAAAGAAAGAAGGATAAGGGAGCGCCGGCGTCCCCGGGCATACCCAGACGATGCAGGACTCCTCGATGCAGGAATAGGTTGTCGCCCTCGCCTTGTCCGGAATCGCCCGCTCCGCCGGGAGCGAAGGAATGCTCACGCATTTCCCCGCCCCGTCGTAGCACCACCCGTGATACGCGCATACGAGTCTATCGTCTACTACGCGGCCAAGCGATAAAGGTACTCCGCGATGGATGCATAAATCATTGAAAGCATGAACGCCCGCCGAAGTCCGGAACACCACGAGCGATTGCCCGAGCAAAGTTACGGATACCGGCTTGTCGCTAAGCTGTTTCGATAAAAGTACCGGATACCACTCCGATGCGACAGCCTCGGACAATTCCGTCGTCATGCTCCATCACCTCCGTTTTATTGCGGGATCGTGCCTTTAACGCCTTTGACGAACCAGTTCATCGCGAGCACCTCTTCGTCCGTCAGCGTTTTGCCTTCTTCCGCTCGGACTTTGCCGTCCGCGTCGACGATCGGTCCTTTGAACACTTCGAAATTGTCAGCCTTGAGCTCTTTCCTCGTCGCTTCGACTAGATCCTGCACGTCTTTCGGCACGTTTTTGCCGAACGGAGCGATGTCGGTAATGCCCGTGCTCATCGCGCCCCAATACGATCCGGTCTTCCATGTGCCATCCATTACTTGTTTCACGACGTCGACGTAATACGGTCCCCAGTTCCAGACCGGGTTCGTTAGGTAGGTATCCGGCGCGAAATGTCCCATGTCGGAGTCGTTGCCGATCCCCCATACGTTGCGTTCTGCAGCCGCTTGAATGCTCGCCGGGGAATCTTGATAAGCGGCTAGCACGTCGACCCCGGTATCGAGCAAGCTTACCGCCGCTTGTCGTTCGACGGCCGGATCATACCACGTATTGCTCCAGACGACCGACACCTCGACGTCCGGATTGACGCTTTGCGCCCCGAGCGTGAAGGCGTTGATCGTGTAGACGACTTCCGGAATCGGGAACGCCGCTACGTAGCCGATTTTATTGTTTTTCGTCATTTTGCCGGCCGTGATGCCCGTGAGGTAACCGCTCTGATATTCGCGTCCCATGTACGTGCCGAGATTATCGGCTGTTTTGTAACCCGTATTATGGAGGAAAATTTTGTCCGGATGACGCGCCGCTACCGCTACCATCGAATCCATGTAGCCGAAGCTCGTGCCGATAATGATGTCGTTGTCTTTCGCGAGATCCTCGAATACGCGCTCGGCGTCCGGCCCTTCCGGCACGCTGTCTACGACCGTTGCTTTGATGCCTAGTTCCTCTTCGAGCATCTTGCGGCCAAGGTCGTGCTGGAACGTCCAACCACCGTCTCCCGGTACGCCGATGTACACGAACGCGACCTTCGGCAGCGGCTTATCGCTCGCCGCGGGCGTCGTTGCCGACTCGGACGGACTCGCGCCAGGTTCGCTTGGCGCCGGCGAGCTCGCGCTCGGACTGGCGCTAGGCGATGACCCCTCGTTGTTATTAGTGGAGCAAGCGACGACGACCACCATCATTAACGAGAGAACGATCAACCAACCTTTTTTGAGCATGCGTATTTCCCCTCTCCATCCTTGATTTTCTCTGGTTCTGCTTAGAACTATATATTTGATGGTAAATATACGTCAACTTAATTAACGCAATTTTGTGAAAAGCACAAAAAAAGCGCCATGTCGGCGCTTGGAGGCACAAGTATCGAGGGTTTTATGTTATTTAACATTACTCAATCATCACAGGAGCCATTTGCGTTACTATTTGCCTTTAACATTAATTCGCTAAAATCTCTTCCGATTGATCGCGAGAGGCGGCAATCCTATTTCTGCGACGATATACGCCTAGCATCAGACCGATAGCGGCGAATTGGATGAGTTGTTCCGTGCCTCCATAGCTAATGAACGGAAGCGAAATTCCGACGAATGGAGCATACCCGAAGATCATCGCGACAGTCCAAATGAATTGGATGATAAACCAACTGCCTAGCACGGCGACCAGCAGTTTGCCGTATGCGTCCTTGAGGTGTATGGACGTTATCACTATTTTGCCGATAAAACCTACGATCAACATAATAACGATGACGCCCCCCGCCCAACCGAAAGCGTAAATGAAATTCGGAAGCAATCCTTCGCTTTGGGGGAAGGGAACGATAATTTTAGGAAGACCGCCTTTTCCCCACCAACCTGCCGAACGCAAAATGTCCAACGACAGATTAATCACGTAACCCGATCCCCGAGGATCGTCCCAATGATTCAGAAAATTTAGCGCGCGCCGGGTTACGAATCCATAGGGACTATTGATTGCCATAAAACCTGCGAACAGAACGCAACCGGCAGCAAAGGCAGCCGCCTGCCACCAGAAGCGACTCGTTAAGCACAAATATACGACAAAGATTACCGTATAGATGGCAGCCATCGTTGCCGTTTTCATTTCCATAAGCAGATAGATCGGCACAATGCCGCGATAAGCGATCAAGAGCAGGCTCTCTTTCCAATTCCGGTCCTTTAACGGCTTAATGCCGGCCATTCCCACGATCATCGCGAATATAGCGACGGTCGGGACATAGAAACTGAATGATCCGACTACAAGCCAAGTTCGTTGGCCGTTTACTTGCCAAGCGAACTGCGAAACCCAGGCCATCAATAGCAACCCGGCTACGAAGAAGTACTCCGAGTACTTCTTGATTCGCTGATAGTCGATCGCCCATAGCGCGCACATCATGGCTATGCCTATAACCGTAAAGACGATTTTGCGCTCTAATAACTGACTGTTACCCAAGCTTCCGCTAGCGTAAGTTTGAACGTTGTAGATAGCTAGCAAGCCAATGCCAGTGAATAGTAAAATCAGCAGCAACATAACCCAATCCGTGCGCGGCCGATGAGTGCGATCCAGCTCACGTCCGATAAGATGGGGTTCGCCCATGCGAGAGATCGCGGCATCTATCGCTTCTTGTTCCGTTTTGCCTTCGGCTATGTATTCCTCGACGAGCTCTTCGAGGTGACCGGTTAGCTCGTCCTTGATCTCGGGATGAAGCTGTTTGGCTCGCACATGACCGCAAACGGAATCAAGAAACTGAGAGAAATCAGAGCGGTTTCCATTGTCTTTACTCATGCATGACCCTCCCCGAGAACGCCGTCAACCGCATTCCGAAACAAGTTCCATTCCTTTACTTTCTCTTGTAATAGAGCTTGTCCCGACTTCGTGATGCGATAATATTTTCGTTTGCGCGAATCATGGGTTTGCCAATAGGACGTTACCCAATCTTCCGTCTCTAATCCGTGAAGAATCGGATATAACGTCCCTTCTTTGAATATGAAGACGCCGTTGGATTTACGTTCCATCTCCTTGATAATTTCGTAGCCGTACATTTCCTGTTCGCTCAGCATCGTTAAAATCATAATGACCGTGCTTCCTTTTAACAGTTCCTTATTGATTGCCAATCCCTCACGACCTTTGCCACAGTGCTTGATCCATGCATCGTTAACCTATGCATAGATTATCTAGGTATATAATAGCGGCGATTGGAAAATAAATCAAGCAACAAAGTTAAAGCCACTCCATCGTTAGGAGTGGCTTTAATTTCCGTTAACCCTTATATCTTTTCCTTATCAGACGAATCTGTCCTCTATGGTTGATCTCATCTTCGAATACATGGAACCACATGAAATAATGGTTGGCTTGCTTTTGATACCAGAACGCTTCTTGTTGGTACAACCAGTCGTCGTCGACGGTTTTGAATAATTCATAGGTGCGATTTCTGACTTCGTTGAGCTTCTCAACGTAATAAGCCAGATCGTTGCCCTTAATCTTGTCCCGTCCTTCTGCGCCGAGATTGAGTGCAGCTCCCCAGATCGCCATCTCTTCGTCGTTCAATTCTCTTTTTTCGAACGTTTCCACTTGATAGGCGTACTCTACCCCTGCAAAATGCAGCAACAGCGCGCCGATCGAATTGCTCTCGGAATCCATCAAAAAGTCCAATTGATCAACGGATAAATCTTTCGCAGCTGCTAATGTCGTATGCCTTGCATAGTTCATCATCGATAACAAACGGCCTATTTGAGGCGTATAACCAGGCACGTCCGTAATGAGATAAATATTATCCATGTTCAACATGTTGCCCTCCGCGTCGTTTGAATTTAGCTATCGTTATTGTCGTTATTGTATCAGCAACAACCTATTTTACTCCATCCCCGAGCAATTCGCGAGACGATTAGTGATATAATGAAACCTGCTTTTACCGCACAGAGACGGGAGATTGAGACATGGAACTCCAAACGGTTTTGCTTATCGCTTATTTCATCATCCTTAGCCTTATCGGCTTCTCGGCCATGCGCAGCGACAAACAAAAGGCGCGCCGACATACGCGACGCACCCCCGAAAATACGCTTATGTTCATCGCTTTCGCCGGAGGCGCTCTTGGCGCATGGATCGGCATGTACGCCTTTCGGCACAAGACGAAGCATCTCGGCTTCGTGCTCGGAGTACCGCTATTGCTGTTGTGGAACGCATTTTGCGTCCTGTGGCTGACCGATCAGTTAAGTATGGACTGGCTCCATAGATGACGGGGACGGAGCTTCGTCCAAGATGACGAATTCGCCGATATAGTTGCCGTGCATGATCATTTGTATGTTCTGATAACCTTTGTAGGGATAAACATACATATCGGCAGTGTAGTTCCATCGGTATTTAACGGTAGATTTTTTCCCCGTACCGTAAGCTTTCAATACTTTCTTCTGCGGATCGTAATAGGAGATTCCCTTCTCTATCGCGTACAAGCTTTTCTCCGTTTCGATGCTATGCAGTTTCCCTTGTTTGAACGTAATGAAATCAATGAGTCCGCCGTTCGCGTAAGTGTGATATTCCGATGCGTCTTCGGCGACGAACTCGGGAACGACACCGTTCATTTTGAGATATCCTGCTTCATCCTCCATAACCTTCGCTTCCGGATGCTGCGCCAGAAACTGCTCCTCCGTGAAGTTAGCCGAATAGATCGATATCGTTCTCGGCCCCATTTCCCCGCCGCTGTAAAGCACAGTTGCATAACCGAGCCCTTTCGCCAATTCAGTCACGGACGCGTACCGTTTACCGAACGCCGCGACTGAATTCTCAAGCGCTATCTTGACGCTTTGCTCGCCCGCTTTAAGCGTCAAATCCTTCGCGCCTACCATCACCGTTCCGCCGATTCGATCCGCGAAGTCCTGTACCCCGACGTACCATTTGCCGTTCTCCGCGACGAACGCCCCTTGTCCATGATAGACGACAGGTTGTCCGTCGATCATAAGCGCTCCCGGCGTGAGCGGCGACAACAGTCCTTCGTAAGAGCCGCTGTAAGCGTAAAAATGATGGGTCAGCTCATTCTCCTGTCTCGTATCCGGCGCCTGAGTATAGATGCCACTCGCCAATTGCACGTAACCGGATATCGTACTGCCGTTCTTATAGAAAAAGTTGACGCGAACGATCTCGTCCCCGTAGTTCCAATCGAGCAGGAAATAATAATTGACGTTGTTGAACATCGGCAGCACGTGCAGGATTTTACCCGTCTTGGGGTCTACGATCTTCGTCTTGTAATCGACCGTGTGCGCATACTTATTGCGGTTGCTCGGATACTCCGTAATGAACAAATATTTGTCGTTCGGCGAAAATTCCACTTTACTGTCGTAGCCCGGATCATCGAGAGGCGTGAACGTTTTACCTTTGTAAAAGCCGAAAAACGCCTCTTTTTTCTTCTTGTCGTCGTAGTTCGTATACGTCAGGCTTCCGATCTTTTTGTTTATCGGCTCTGAATAATTTAAGCCCTTGAAGTTGCCGAGATTGGTTTTACGGCCTTGTTTATCAAGCTTGAAATCTAACTCCGTTACATTTCTGGACGGCTTTTTCTCGGCTTGGTAGACGATATATCGCAGCGATTCGCCGTCTGCGCGCGGAACGTCGCGAGTCTTAAGCAGCAGCTTCTTCGTCTTCAGGTCATAGGTTTTCACGTTCAGATCTTCTATGTCGTACGAATCGGAATCGTAAGGCGGATTAGTCGCATACGCGCCGAAACTAGGGAAGAGCGTAATTTCCAAACCTGGCGTTTCCGCTACGACTCCCCATTTCTTCGTTGCGAGGTCGAACGAATACAAGAAGTAAGTCTCGGACTCCGTCTTGCCTACCTTATTCGAATAACAGCTGACCCAATAGGCGACATAGCCGTCCTGACCTTTAACGAGCGCCGTTCTATCTCTAGAGCAACGAGGGCTCGAATCGTTCTTATACGGAATGGCTTTCTCGAGATACGCATCATGCTCGGTCGTCGTTATCCCCGTAGAGAAATCCCCCTTGTATACCGTTACTTGGGGAATCCAGCTTTTCTTGTCGGAGCTTAGCGAGAAGTCGAACTCGACTTCCGTGCGCACGCCCGGGCTCGCGGCGGCTTGTGCGGTCTCGTAGCCGCCCCGCAACAATGACGTCGCAAGTACGGATAGCGCCAGCAACACGTACAACTTAATGCGAGTGGATTTTCTGCTCATGATGAGAACTCCTTTATTAGGCAATCCTATATGTTTTCGACATATTCCAACATTTCCCTTCCATTGCTATCGAAAATGATCCTTTGGTCCGATCTTCTCTCGCCGTTAGAACTTTCCCTGTCACGCTCCCGCCGGTTTCCACATATACATAGAGTGGTGAAATCTATCGCGATCGACAGGGGGCTTGACCTAGCATGCCGCTTGAACAGGAACGACTCGAATTGGAAGAAGCGATATCGGCGATCACCGAGATTGCTGAAGGCTTCAAGCTTGACTTCTACCCCATGCGCTACGAAATTTGCCCATCGGACATCATCTATACGTTCGGCGCATACGGGATGCCCACCCGATTTTCGCACTGGAGCTTCGGAAAAACGTTCAATAAGATGAAAATGCAATACGACCTCGGCCTCAGCAAAATTTACGAGCTCGTCATTAACTCCAACCCTTGCTACGCCTTCCTCCTCGACGGCAACTCGCTCGTGCAAAACAAGCTGATCGTCGCCCACGTGCTCGCGCACTGCGACTTTTTCAAGAACAACGCCCGCTTCTCCATCTCCAACCGCAACATGGTCGAGAGCATGTCAGCCGCCGCCGAGCGGATTAACGGATACGAGATCGAGCACGGCGCGGCGGAAGTCGAACGGTTCCTCGACGCGGTCATGGCGGTGCAGGAGCACGTGGATGCGAGCATCCACAAGCCTTACGGGCTGGATAAGAAAAAATATATGGATCTTCAGATTCGGCGGAATAAAGAAGATCAATTGCCCCGCAGCATGGATCCGAGATACGCGGATTTGTGGGAGCTGGAGGACTCCTCCGACGCGCGTCAAGCGATGCGCCAAGCCAAGCGCGCGGACGATGCCGCCGATGCGCGCAAATTCCCGCTGCAGCCGGAGAAAGATATCGTCTGGTTCATCCAAGAATTTTCGCCGCAGCTGGAAGACTGGCAACGCGACATCATGAGCATTTTGCGCGAGGAAATGCTCTACTTCTGGCCGCAAATCGAGACGAAGATCATGAACGAAGGCTGGGCTTCCTACTGGCACCAGAAAATCATGCGCGAGCTGCCGCTGACGAGCGAAGAGACGATCGAATACGCCAAGCTGAACTCCGCCGTCGTTCAACCGTCGCGCCATTCGCTGAACCCGTACTATCTCGGACTCAAAATTTTCGAAGACATCGAGCGCCGGTTCGGTCAGGAGAAAATATTCGAGGTGCGCGAGCTCGATTCGGACATCTCGTTCTTGCGTAATTACCTCACCAAGAAGCTTGTCGAGGATCTCGATCTTTATATTTTCGAGAAGAAGGGACCCGAGTGGCAAATTACCGATAAGTCGTGGGAAAATATTCGCGACCAGCTCGCGTTCTCCCGCGTGAACGGCGGCTTCCCGTACTTGGAAGTTACGGACGGCGACTACCAACGCAACGGAGAGTTATATATCGTCCACCGGTTCGAGGGAATTGAGCTCGATCTGAAATACGTGGAGCGCACGTTGCCTTATCTCGTAAACCTGTGGGGAAAACAAGTCCATCTGGAGACGGTCGTCGAGGACAAAAAAGTGCTGTTCAGCTGCGACGGGAAGAAAACTTCGCGTAAGAATGCATGAGTTATCGAACGGACAACGAATTGGGGCAAAGTATCGGGTTTCCCCCGTGCTTTGCCCTTGCTTGCGTTTGCCGGAAGGAGCCCCCGATGCCGATGACTAATTTTTGCCAAATTCGTAAACCCTACCCTCATCACGAAAGGAGCGTGCCCCCTTTGACCCCGACATCGAACCAACAACCGCAGCGGCCGACTTCGTTTCCGCCGCAGCATCAGAACAGGCAACCCGGCCACGAGAAGGATATGAATCCGCTGCCCGAATCGCAATCGCCGCTTTATTTCCCGGCCGGCAAGCTGCAAGGCAAAGTAGCGATCATTAGCGGCGGAGACAGCGGCATCGGACGCGCCGTCTCCATCCTATATGCCAAAGAAGGCGCGAAAGTAGCCATCATCTACTTAAACGAAGAAGTCGACGCGCAGGAGACGCAAAAACAAGTCGAAGCCGTCGGAGGGCAAATTTTGCTCCTGCCTGGCGACGTAGGGGACCCGACTTTCTGCAAATATGCGGTCGACCAAACTATCAAGCACTACGGACGGCTGGACGTCGTCGTAAACAACGCAGCCGAGCAGCATCCGCAGGACAAGCTGGAGATGATCACCCCGCAGCAGCTAGAGCGGACGTTCCGTACGAACGTGTTCGGCATGTTCTATCTCACGTCGGCCGCATTGCCACACTTAACCGCAGGCGCGACGATTATCAACACGACTTCGATTACGGCTTACAAAGGTAGTCCGACCTTGCTCGACTACTCGTCGACCAAAGGCGCGCAAGTCGCCTTCACCCGTTCGCTCGCGCTTAACGTCATCGGACAAGGCATTCGCGTCAACGCCGTTGCGCCTGGACCGATCTGGACGCCGCTGATCCCGTCGACGTTCGACGCCCAGAAGGTCGCCAAATTCGGCGCGGATACGCCGATGATGAGAGCCGGCCAACCATCAGAGCTTGCCCCGGCTTACGTGTATTTGGCTAGCGAGGATTCCTCCTACATGGCCGGTCAAGTTCTTCACGTTAACGGCGGCGAAATCGTAAACGGGTGAGCCAGTGGCTCACCCGTTTTTGTGGAGCTATTATTTACCCGTGCGCTTCCTTCAACTGCACGGTGGTGAAGTCGGTGCGGTAGTAGCGGATCATAACCGCAAGGCCGAGGACGACAAGGTAAGAGTATAGCGCGTACCAAGCGCCCATGCTGCCCCAGTCGAACACGCTGACGAACAAATACGTGACGGGCACGAACAGGAACAAGCTAAGCACGATCGAAGCGCGCATGAGGAAAGTCGTGTCCCCGATCCCCCGTAATCCGCCAGCGTAGAAAATGTATACCCCATCGAAAATTTGCAAGTAGGCTGAAGCCCGGATTAGATCAGCCGCAAGCCTATACACTTCGGGATCGTTGCTATACAGCCGCGCAATCGGCTCCGCCCAGATCAATTCCGCCGTTCCGAGGCCGATCAGGAAGATCGTACCGAGAATGGCCGAATGCGTACCCATTATTTTGGCAAGCTTCGGATTTCGCTGGCCGAGCTGCTGGCCGATCAAGATCGTTGCAGTCGAACCGAACGCGAACGCCGGCATGAACCCGAACGACATGACATTGAGCGCTATCTCGTTCGCGGCCGTCGCGACTTCGCCGAGCGTTAGCACGAATATCGTGAAAATATACATCGATACACTCATGGAAAATTCTTGCAATCCCAACTTGCCGCTTTCTTGCGAGATTAGGCGAAGCTCCTTCCAATCCGGGCGAGGGAAGCTCCGCGTCTGGAATTTGCCATGCATCGGTCCCCAGAAGACGATGAGGCAGATAGCAAGTTGAACCGCTTCTCCGATCAGCAACGCATAACCTGCGCCGACGATGCCCATGTCGGGCAATCCCCAGTGCCCGTATGTTAATCCGTAAGTTAACACCACCATGAGCACGTTCGCGATAATCGAAACGATCATCGACGTCCTCGTATCCCCTACGCCGCGGAAGAAGCCATGGAACACGAAGCTTATAATGCCGAACGCCATGGCGTAGAAGCGAAGCTCCAAATACTCGCCGCCGGTCGAGACTAGATTCGGCGTCGCTCCGGTTAACTCCAACACCGCACCGCTAGCCAGCCATCCTGCCAAAGTAATAAAAAGACCGACAGCAACGCTTACGAGCAGCGCCAAATACGTTCGTTGCATCCCTTTGCGCATTTCGCCGGCTCCATAGTTTTGAGCGACTAAGTAGTTAACGGAGTGGCCGATGCCGGAGAAGATCGCAAACATGTTGTACATAATAATGTTCGATACACCGACGATCGCGATAACCAGATACCCTAAGTCGCCTACCAATATAAGATTCACGGATCCGGTAACGGTCTGCGTCGCGAACGCGAACAAGGAAGGTAAGGCTAATAGGAGTATGGCGTACCAGCTTTTCATAAGTTTCATCTCGTTGCACGGTCCTTCGTCTGGTTGATTCCCTTCATTCTCGCCGACATCCCATCAGCCGTCAATGCAGGATAAGGACGAAGTTATATCCATTATTGCCTTGCACCCCGTTTCAGCTGTGTTTAATCGCTTGGATGCGGATTCTCCGATAGTCAGCCGTCCATTGACCGTCCATGTAGCACTCATCCTTCATCCGCTGGCAAGCTTCGGCAAACCAATTGTCCATTTCCGCATCCGTTGCATTTGGCACCATGGCCGTTCCGAACATGCGCAGCCAGCCCATCATTCCTTGCTCGCCGTCCTCGAGCGGCGTCGGCCGATCGAACAAGATCGCCATAAGAACTTCGAACCCTTCCCTTTCCAACAACGCCGCATATTGCCCTACCTTCGGAAAATACCAAGGCATAACGAACGCATCCGTTCGCCCCTTCGCCTCTAGCGTCTCCCTTACTGCCTTAACGATGCTGCCGACATTCCCATAGCCGCCAAATTCGGCAACTAACCTTCCGCCAACGCGCAAACAGTTCGCCATCGTCTTAACCGCCGCCTCCGCATCCTGCATCCAGTGAAGCGCGGCATTACTGAACACCGCGTCATATTGGCGAGTCGCAAGCCAGCCAATTGCGTCCGCGCATTCGAACGTAATGTGCGGATATTTCGTTCGAGCTCTTTCGACCATTACCGGGGAAATATCGACTCCGGTTACCGTTGCTCCGCACTCCGCGATCCGAGCCGCCAAATCCCCCGTACCGCAGCCGAAGTCAACGATTACCTCACCCGGTTGCGGGTTTAACATCTCCAACATGTTGCTTCCGAACGCAGATACGAACCTCATAGATCCATCGTATTTATCCGCTTCCCAATGGACCTTCTGTTCCTTCTTCACCATCGCCGTTCACGCTCCTACAGCTCAATTGTTGTTACTCCTGTTATATCACGCCTGCGTTTATTGTATAAATATATAAAACCTATTTTATTAATAGTTATTATCTATAGTTATGCAAACAACAAAGCAGCCATGCCTCTCGGCCGGCTGCTCGTTTTTACTTGTTCCAAAGCATGGACGGTTTAGGAAATGCCCGATACGCAGACTGTTCCTCGTTGGCTAGATGCTCCACCTTACTGATATTCGCTTCGGAAACGGTCGCGAACTTGCTATCTTTGCTGTGAGGCGAGTCGAAGTACACCTTGCGTGCCTTCTTGTCAAAAGCCTTGATGTGGTTCAAGTTCACCAGATTCGTGCGATCCAATCGCTCGAATCCTTGTTCCTTCAAAATAACGAGAAGCTCTTCAAGCGTGGTGGGATAGTAATACAGGTTGTCCTTCGTATGAAACTCGGGACCGTCAGCCGTCGGTTTGATCGCGATTAATTCCTCGACTTTCACTAAGCAAGGGTTGCCGTCGCGATCCAACAATCGGATGTACTCTGACATGCAGGATCCCCCCTTACTTTTTCGACTTCAGCTCGGCAGGTGTGTTAGGACGATGAAGTACCCACATCGATGCCGTACTTACGAAAGCAACTGCAACAACGGCCAGCATCCTCGATACGATTACGACCGCTTTTTTCGTTACTTGATTCTTCATAAGCTTTTCACCTCCTTTTTAAATGGAATGAGTGAAGCTGCTTGTGCGAAAAAAGCAAGAGTGACGACTGGCATCAAGTAGATGAAGTTAATCGTCACTAATAAAACACTGAGTAGCTTAAAAACCGGAAAATACCGCTCTGAGACACGAATATGCTCTTTGATATTCGAAGGAGCGAAAAGTGCCGCCAGCACGAGACTGGCGCCATTAATGATCATAAGTACGTGATCGTTCAAATCCAGAAACGGTATTCCGATAAAGATCGTCGCCGAGAATAGGAAACACGCAAGTGCGCTCTTGAAATGAAAACCCCCGGATACAAAACGTAATCCCATAAAACAAACTACGGCTATTAGCGTGTCCACGAAATGACCGAACAATATTCCGGCCAAAAACGCGGTAATAAAAGTAATTGCATTATGTAAGATCCCTTGGAGCGCATAGCTCATCACTTCTACGCTTGCGGTCTCTTCGGGATTGACTTCCTTCAGCTTTATGGCCATACGGCGGGATAGCGCTTCAATCAACGGCCTCATCCCTTCTCAACGATAAATAGAACAGAAGAACCAGTATGACAAGTAGGATCGACGCGATCAGCAGATAAGGCGGGTTTTCATATTCCAGAATTACGATACTCGAAACGATCGTTATGACAAAAGCTAAAATGATGAAGCTGATGAATACCATATTTTTACCTGTGAACGTTTTCTTCGAAAATCGGCTGCGTGATTCTATGAAACTGAATCCGCCTTTCAACTTATAAGTTAGAAAACTAAATAATAACATCATGCAGCTGGAAATAAATTGAAGAACATATCCACTATCCGTGCCCGCCTTCAATTCGCCTTCAATGAATTGTAGATGCATGGCTAAAGCAATGATACAAGTTTGTGCAACCCCAAGTACGATATAACCGGTGAAGAACATGATGAGAGCATTGAAAATACTCACTTTCATCGCCATCTGTATGTATAAAAGCACGATAATAAGTTGAATGAGCGGGAAGAATGCACTCAAATCAGCGCTCATGAATGAATACGAAACAAAGGAAAGCAATAATGAAATCAATAGGATTTGGGATATATTTTCTTTTAGCGTAAACCTGAATTGAATTAAAATGAATACGAACGAAGATAAGTATTCTACCAATGAAAAGATAATATATTTCAGCAAACTCATCGATGTTTTCTCCCTAGCCACAGAATACTTCGTTACCATTTTACCATAACTTAATAAATAATTATCAAAACTTATCGCTAAACAATGTATTTTTCTATAGTATTAAAGTCAGTGTTTCCCGGAAATTTTTAACTCTATAGTAGTACTCTACTCCAATTCGAAGCGTTTTCAATACCATATCGTTCTTGTTAGTCGTTTATTTTTCGGAAATCGGAAAAGCATCTTAAGGGGACGAATCATACATGGATACTTTACTTGATGCCTTACAGCTTCACGTACTAGTCTCATTGCCGCAAACGTTCATTACCTGGCTGTTCGTATTTTCTCTCTTGCGTCCGCAACCGAATAAACTTATCGCTAGAATTTTGATATTGACCGTAGTGCACTCCGTTTATACCGATCTTTTAATCCTATATATTCCGACCTATCTTCAGCTTATCAACACGCTGTTCGCGATGGTCGTGCTTATTTTTTTATTATTCAAAGAGCTGCCGCTTCGCAAAAAAATATTCCTGTTCGTTGGCGGAGTCTTATTCGGCATTGCCATGGACATGATATCGTCCGGTATCGCGATTGCTAACGGAATTGAGGACTTAAATTCGTTAAGACGCGAACATCTTTTCACTCTCGTTTCTATTATTTATCCTCAATTGATCCTCATTTTGATCGCGGCTTGGTCTATACGCAAAAGAGTTACCTTTAGCTCCATAAAATTATTGACCGTCAACATCGCAGAAAAGCGAGCACTCCTCAAGGTGATCGCGCTTGTCCTAGTTCAATTCTTTACTTTAGGCGTGATGGAAACGTTGAAATTCGCCTCCGAAGCGGGCGGACATATTTTGACTATTCTAATCTACTTCACAATGGTCATCAGCCTGGCTGCGCTTGTCTTCATGCTCCGCATGCTGACGCTAACTCGCGCTGACGCCATACGTTCGACGCAGGCGATTTATGTCGACGACATCAATAACATGTTCACTTCCATTCGCGGCCAGCGCCACGACTTCCTGAATCATGTGCAAGTCATACATTCGATGGCCCAAATGGGTAAGTTTGACCAGTTGCAAGCCTACACCTCAACATTAGTCCAAGAAACCCGCGAGGTAAGCGAAATCATTAACCACGCCTCGCCTGCATTAGCCGCATTTGCCCAGGCAAAGACGACGGTAGCGCTCGGCCTCGGCATTGCTTTTAAATGTGAACTCCCTACCGTGTGGAATGTCCAAGAATCCGCCATTGCGATGATCGATCTTATCAAGATCCTCGGCAATCTAGTCGACAACGCCTTCGACGAGACGATGCGGTTGCCGATCGAACAAAGAATGGTACACGTTTCTATTAAGACTTTTAACGACGTTATTTCGCTTGAAGTCGCTAACAGCGGCCATCCAATGACCCCTGAAGTCAGAGATCGCATGTTCCAACACGGCTACTCGACCAAGGGCGAAGGACACTCTGGACTTGGATTAGCCATCGTTAGAGAGAGAGTAAGCCATTATCAAGGTAACATTGACGTAGATTCGAACAAGGATGAGAGAAAGACGACTTTCCGTGTTACGTTACCTCATCTTGAACCTATTGCAGGTTAACAGACTAAGGGGACCCGCTGACGATGGATACTATACACGATACGATTAAACTGGATTTAATAGTTTCGATTCCGCAAGCTTTTATTAATTGGCTCTTCGTTTTCTCGTTCTTGCGGCCTCAGCCTGACAAGC
Organism: Cohnella yongneupensis; assembly: GCF_042655785.1. Taxonomy (NCBI): domain Bacteria; kingdom Bacillati; phylum Bacillota; class Bacilli; order Caryophanales; family Paenibacillaceae; genus Cohnella; species Cohnella yongneupensis. Next base: position 92,508 of record NZ_JBHSNC010000036.1, on the reverse strand, counting down.
TATTTAAACGAGTCTTGATTTTGGCTATTATTCATTCGGTCTACACGGATATGTTTATTTTGTATATCCCTGTCTACCTACAATTGGCTAATACGCTGTTCGCTTTAGCCACGCTAATATTCCTGCTGTTTAAGGAACTGGGATTGGGCAAAAAAATAGCCGTATTCTCTGCCTCGATCGTATTTAGCATCATAATGGATGCGATTATTTCCGTTATCGCGATCAATATGGACATTACGGATCTTGATTCGTTAAGACGCGAGCATCTGCCCGATCTCGTATCGATCTTGTACCCCCAATTACTCCTTATCGCAATCGCATCTTGGTTCGTTCGCAGGAAGATGTCCGACTATCCGTTAAAACAAATCGCAGTAAATATTAAAGAGAATAGAAGTCTAGTAAAAGTCCTTACTTTAATTTTGATCCAATTCGTCATTCTTGGGTCGATGTTCTCCATTCAATATGGAGTCGATTCCGATAAGTCGCTGATCTTGACCGTTCTCATTTATCTTACGTTTGCCGTCAGCCTTGCGGGCGTCGTCTTCATGCTGCGCATGCTGACGATTGCCAGAGCGGATGCGGTTCGAACGACGCAAGCGATTTACGTGGACGACATCCATAACATGTTCACTTCCGTACGCGGTCAACGTCACGACTTCCTCAACCACGTCCAGGTCATTCATACGATGGCTCAAATGGGCAAGTTAGACCAGTTGCAGGCTTATACCGCGACGCTCGTACAAGAGACGCGCGAAGTCAGCGACATTATTAACCATGCCTCACCTGCGTTAGCCGCATTCGCTCAAGCGAAGACGACGGTGGCGCTCGGCCTTGGTATCTCCTTTACGTGCGAACTTCCGATAGCGTGGAATGTCCAAGAGTCCTCGATCGCGATGATCGATCTTATCAAGATTCTCGGCAATCTAGTTGACAACGCATTCGACGAGACGATGCGGTTACCGACAGAACTAAGGACGGTATGCGTTACGATCCAAACCGTTAACAACATCATAGCTCTAGAAGTCGCCAACAGCGGTCACCCGCTCGACCCTGAAGTCAAATCTCGCATGTTCCAGCATGGTTTCTCTACCAAAGGCGAGGGACACTCGGGACTTGGATTGGCTATCGTTCAAGATAGAGTTCATCATTACAAAGGGAACCTCGATATTCGATCCGACGCCGATACGCAAACGACGACCTTCAAGATAGAGTTACCCTACCGCGAACAAGCGGCCTCTTAACCTCTTATTCCCTCCGATACCATTATGTAAGCCTTTACACTATTCTCTCTCTCCCTGAAACTAAGTAAAGTAACGACTTAGTAGAATCGAAGCTTCGCATGCACATGCCTAGCTTCGTTTTCCCGAAGGAGAGACCTCATTGAACAAAGCAGCCGCAAGAGCATTCCTTATGTTATTAATCATAACCGTATCGCTCTGTTCGATGCCTCTTCCTGTCGGTCATGCGGCCAGTCCTCTTCAAATCACTTATAACGGACAACGAATCGCTTTCGCCGTAAACCCGTTCATTAGAAACGGCACGACGTACGTGCAAGCGCGTCCCGTGGCGGAGACGCTTGGTTTCCGCATCGATTGGCTCGATCGGACTCGGCTTAGTTTAACCAAATCGGACACTACGATCGTTCTAGAGGTTGACCGCACCTCGGCTACCGTCAACGGCAAGCCGGCAACGATCTCGCCCGCGCCGCTTAAGGACGGGGCTACGTTATTCCTGCCGCTTCGCGCGATCGCACAGCTATTAGGCTATACCGTCGCATGGGACCAAGCCCGGAACACGGTCGCGCTTACGGGAAACGGGCAAAAACCAAGCATTCCCGCGGAGAGTCCATACAAGATTGTCGGTTATTATCCTTCTTGGGGGCTTTCCTTGAAGCATCCCCTAACCGAGCAACAGGTATCAAAGCTCTCCCATCTTAACTACGCCTTCGCGAACGTATCCGGCGGCCAAGTCGTATTGGGAGATCCCGCGACAGATGTTGAGAACTTCAAACAATTGAAAAACGCGAAAATCGCCAATCCGAACCTTCGCACGCTCATTAGCGTCGGGGGCTGGGGATGGTCTGGAGGCTTTTCGGATGCCTCCTATTCCGCATCCGCTAGATCGAAATTCGCCGCAAGCGCCGTTGCATTCATTCGGAAATACGGCTTCGACGGCGTCGATCTCGACTGGGAGTTTCCGGTGGCGGACGGCATGTCGACGAATACGATGCGGCCGGATGATAAGCATAACTTTACGCTGTTGCTACAGGAAATTCGCAAACAGCTCGACTCCGCGGAGAAGCTCGACGGGCGCGGCTATTTACTCACGATCGCAGCCGGAGCTTTTCCTTCCTATGTCAACAACGTAGAGCTGGCTGCCTTGTCCGGAATCGTAGACTGGATGAACCTCATGACCTATGATTTTCATGGCGATTGGGACCACGCAAGCGGTCTTCTCGCTTCGCTTTACGCGGATAGCAAAAGCCCTCGCGGCCAGCAAGCCACAGACAATATTAACGCCGTCATCGATCTATATGTGAAAGCGGGAGTTCCCGCCAAGAAGCTTGTGCTCGGCATTCCGTTCTATGGCCGGAGCTGGACTTCCTGCGATGCGACCAACAACGGGCTTTACCAAGCTTGCGACGGGCCGACCCGCAAAATGTACGGCTACGACGACTTGAAACAACAAGGCTGGATTAACGGCAATGGCTTCGTCCGTTATTGGAACAGCGAAGCGAAAGCGCCTTATCTGTACAAAAAAACGACCGGCACCTTCGTCTCTTACGAAGATGCCGAATCGATCGGTTACAAAACAGACTACTTGAAAGCACGCGGCCTTGGCGGAGCGATGGTCTGGGAATTAACCCAGGATGACGGCAATAATACGTTATTAAACAAGCTCAGCGGCGATTTAGGTCGATAATTCGTTAATGAAGAAACGTACTAAGTAGATGATATCCCTTGCATCGAATAGCTGTACGTATAGACCCGGTTAGCGAATAACGTATATTCCGGATGCGTCTTAGCCCCCCAGCTGTCGTCACCTCCGACGCCCATCTGTTTGTAGTTCAGGCGCACATACACCCGATCGCTCGGCGGCAGCTTGTAGGGATGATCGTGAGCTTCGAGATCCGAGGGGGAATAAGCGAGCGCGTTCGCCTCCAGCGTCGGCGCACCGACAATGCGCAGTCCGATGCCGCTTGGATCCGTTAACGTTAGCCATCTGACTTCCGTCTTATTCCCGCACTCCTGCGGTCGCAGGTAAGGCGTGAACTGCTCGGCTACCGTTCCTTCGTAAATGCCAAGCTTAGCCCCATCCGCGCGATCCCAGTAATTCTCGTGAGGTCCTTTGCCGTACCAGGTCAGTCGACCGTACGATGCGGGGAGCGCCAGCATCATGCCGACTTCGGGAATTTCCGGCAGCGAGTTCCCCGGTGACAACGTCATACGGACATCGATTAAGCCATTGCCGTAGATCGCGTACAACACTTCGACCTGTGACGTCACCGACGTCGGCAGGTCGAACGTCGTTATGACGGTTACTTCATCCGTGCCTTCTCCTCCTACCTTCAGGGAGCGCAAAGCGCGTTCGCGCCCGGCATTCCGCCAGGTGCCGCTACGGTGCGGCAGCTTGCTGCCCAGATCGTTGTCGGTCATCGCCCGCCAGAAATTCGGCGCGGGTCCTTCGGCAAGCAAATCCGCGCCTTGATACCGGTAGGAGACGATTTCCCCGGAGCTTGTATCGAACGCGGCTTCGAACGTCGCGTTGCTTACGACGACTCTCGAGCCATGCTCGGCAACTGTCAACGCACTGCCCGCGCTCGTCCCCTCCATCCGTCTCTCCGCTGCGGCTCTGACAATAAATTGCTCCCAAGCGATCTCATGGCCGGCATCCGCCCATCTTGTAGCGGTTTTAAGACGATAGCCCACCGTCAGCACCGCTTCGCTGCCCTCCGAGCAACGAGACAACACCTCGCCGATTGGCAATTTTACCGAGCGGGTTTCTCCCGGGGCCACTTCAAGCTCGGCGAGAACGCCTTCGGCCACTTGAACTCCTGCAACGTCGACTTGCCATACGAACGCATAGCCGTCCAGCCGATCGAATAAGAACCGATTCGTCACCTCGATTTCGCCATCCGCTACGTTCGCCGCTTTAAATCGGACGTTCTGGTAGCACTTCTTCACCTCGTGAATTTTCGGCGAGATATTCCCGTCCGCGAAAATAATCCCGTTTCCCGAGAAATTCCCGTCGTGCGGCGATTCTCCGAAATCCCCGCCGTAAGCCATGTAGGTAATCCCGTCTTCGTTCGTCGTCCGGAGCGATTGATCTTTCCAATCCCATATAAATCCGCCCTGCAACACGGGATACCGGTCGAACAAGTCCGTATACTTCGACAGATTACCCGACGAGTTGCCCATCGCATGGGAGTATTCGCACAGAATATATGGCTTAGCCGGATTATTGAGCGCGTATTGCTCGACTTCGTGCGGTTTGGCATACATCGTGCTCTCGACATCCGATGCCGCTTCCGAAAGACGATAATTGAATACCCCTTCGTAATGCACAAGCCGGGAAGGATCGTTCTCTCTCAAAAAGTCGTGCATCGCAATAAAGTTATCGCCGCCGAACGATTCGTTGCCAAGCGACCAAAGCACGATCGACGGGTGATTTTTGTCCCGTTGCATCATCGAGTTGCATCGGTCTAGCACGTTATCGCGCCATTCCGGCCTGCTGCCTGGAACCGTATCCTCCAGCCCCTTCTGGCCGTACCGCCACAGACCGTGCGTCTCGAGGTTCGTCTCGTCGATGACGTACAAGCCGTATTCATCGCACAGCTCGTACCAGAGCGGATGATTCGGATAATGGGATGTACGGACGGCGTTAATGTTATAACGCTTCATCAGCACGATGTCCTTCACCATGGCATCGCGGTCGACCGCGCGTCCTAGGTCGCAATCGAACTCGTGGCGGTTAACGCCCTTGAACAAAATGCGTTCGCCGTTAATGGTCATCAGACCGTCCTTAAGCTCGAAGCGGCGAAAACCGACCTTGCAGCTAAGCGCCTCGATTAAGCTGCCGTCCTCTCCGACCAAACTAAGCACGAGGGTGTACAACTCCGGGGTTTCCGCGCTCCATTTACGCGGACGGTCGACGTCCATCGACGAACGAATCCGAATGTCCGCTTGCCCATCGCCGCCAAGAGCAATCGCTTCGCGATTCGGAGTCTTCCCCACAGGATTACCTTCGTTATCGTAGAGCATGGTTTCGAGCCATGCCGAAGCTGCCCCCGGCGAGCCGTATTGAACGATTCGAGCATCCACGTTCAACTTTCCATACTCGTACTTCTCGTCCAAATCCGCATGAGCGTGAAAATCGTAGATGTGCACGTTCGGCGTCGCGTACAAATAGACGTCGCGGAAGATGCCGCTAAGCCGCCAGAAATCCTGATCCTCCAGCCAGCTCGCATCGCACCATCGATACACTTCCACCGCGAGCCGGTTCTCCCCGTCCTTCAAGTACGGCGTCAAATCGAATTCCGCCGGCGTAAACGTATCTTCGCTATACCCGACGAGATCCCCGTTTAACCATACGTAAAAAGCGGCCTCGACCCCTTGAAAGCTGATGAACACCGGCTGATCCCGCCACTCCGCCGGCACCTCGAACGTGCGCGTATATTGCCCGACCGGATTGTATTTCGTAGGCGCGAACGGCGGCTTGATGTCCTCCGATTCACTCCATGGATATCTGATATTCGTATATTGCGGGTAATCATAGCCTTGCAGTTGCCAATGAGATGGCACAGGTATCGTTGCCCAAGCAGCGTCGTCGAAATCCGATGCGTAGAACGCCTCGATCCGATTCGAGGGATTGTCCGACCAATGGAACCGCCAGTTGCCGTTCAGGGACCGGAACCATTCCGAAGCCTCCCGATCCCCTTGCAATGCTTGCGCGATCGAGCGGTAAGGCATTAACGTCGCATGTGCCTCCATGCGGTTCAGCTGGAAAATATCCGGGTTATTGTTCCACTCGGGATACCCGTTCGCCGGAGGCGAATATATAAATTTGTTGCTTGCCGACAACTGTCATTCCCCCTAGTCGTAATGTTATATAATGGTTTATTTTACCGAAGTGCGATGGCTAATCCTATATAAGATTCCGGGTACCCGATATAAGAATATGGAAGCGCAAAATAACCCCTGTCTCTGATCGAGACAGGGGCCGACAACGACAATCGTCATTCCCTATTACCGGTTCAATAAGCTACCCACGTACTTCATCAGCTCGTTGGAGCATACCGGACAATAGCCGTGTTCGTCGATCAACCGTTTCGTCACTTCGTTAATCCGCTTCAGCTGGTTCTCGTCCGGCGTCTTCGTCGAAGTGGTGATTTTCACGATGTCCTTCAAGTCGGTGAACAGCTTCTTCTCGATCGCTTCGCGGAGCCGGTCGTGCGTGCTATAGTCAAACTTCTTGCCTTTGCGCGAATAGGCGGAAATCCGGATAAGAATTTCCTCTCGGAACGCTTTCTTGGCGTTCTCCGAAATGCCGATTTGCTCCTCGATCGACCGCATGAGCCGCTCGTCGGGGTCCATCTCCTCGCCGGTAAGCGGGTCCTTTATCTTCGACCAGTTGCAGTACGACTCGATATTATCCAAATAGTTCTCGAACAACGTACGCGCCGACTCCTCGAACGAGTAGACGAACGCCTTCTGCACCTCTTTCTTGGCCAGGTTATCGTATTCCTTGCGCGCTACGGAGATGAAGTTGAGATATTTTTCCCGCTCCTCCTTTGAAATTGAAGGATGCTGGTCTAGGCCGTCCTTAAGCGCGCGCAGCACGTCGAGCGCGTTAATACAAGGCATGTCGTGCTTGATGAGCGCGCTGGAAATCCGGTTGATGACGTAGCGCGGATCGATTCCGGACATGCCCTCGTCGCTGTACTCGTTCTGCATTTCCTTGAGATCCGCTTCCTTGTAGCCCTCGACCTCTTCACCGTCGTACATGCGCATCTTCTTCACGAGGTCCATGCCCTGCTTCTTCGATTCCTTCAATCTCGTCAGGATGGAAAAGATTGCGGCCGCCTTGAGCGCATGAGGAGCGATGTGGATATGCTTCATATCCGATTGGGAGATTAGCTTAGCGTAAATTTTCTCTTCAGACGAAACCCTTAGATTGTAAGGCACCGGCATGACGATCATCCGCGATTGCAGCGCCTCGTTTTTCTTGTTCGAGATGAACGCCTTGTACTCCGATTCGTTCGTGTGCGCCACGATGAGCTCGTCGGCGCTAATGAGCGCGAACCTGCCGGCTTTGAAATTCCCCTCCTGCGTCAGCGACAACAAATTCCACAAAAACTTCTCGTCGCACTTAAGCATTTCCTGGAATTCCATTAACCCGCGGTTCGCTTTATTGAGCTCCCCGTCGAACCGGTACGCGCGCGGATCGGATTCCGAGCCGTACTCGGTAATGGTCGAGAAGTCGATGCTCCCCGTCAAGTCGGCGATATCCTGAGACTTCGGATCGGACGGACTGAACGTGCCGATACCGACCCGGTTTTCCTCCGAGATAAGTACGCGCTCGACGGCCACTTGCTCGATCACGCCATCGTACTCCGTGCGCAGCCGCATTTGGCAAGACGGACACAGGTTGCCTTCGATCCGGACGCCAAGCTCTCGCTCGACGTCATCCCTCAGCTCGGAAGGGATGAGATGCAGCGGATCCTCGTGCATCGGACAGCCTTTAATGGCGTACACGGCTCCGCGATCGGTACGGGAGTAGCGCTCCAACCCTTTTTTGAGCAGCGTAACGATCGTCGACTTCCCTCCGCTCACCGGACCCATTAGCAGCAAGATCCGCTTGCGCACGTCGAGCCTGCGCGCCGAGGAATGGAAATATTCCTCCACGAGCTTCTCCATCGTCCGATCTAGACCGAAAATTTCCGAATCGAAAAACTTATATCTTTTGTTCCCGCCCTTCTCCTCTACCCCTTGGGAGACGATCATGTCGTATACCCTGGCGTGAGCGGTCATTGCGGGCGTGTTATCGCGCCGAAGCAGCGCGATATAATCCCGGAACGTCCCCGACCAGTTTAGCTTCTCACTCTCGGCCCGATACTCCGCAATCCGCTTGAAGATGTCCATGCCGCTTCCTCCTCGCTCTCTTTCTCTACTCGTCACCCGAACGTATTACATACCTATGCGGGTTGCCGGACGAATTTGACCTAACATTGCTAGGACATGGAATCAATTCCGAGGGAACGACTTGTCTTTAGCCTAAGCGACGTATGCTATAATGACGATAATCTACACTGGTTCGACCGTAATACGAGGAGGCGCAGCCGTGGCCGTCAAACAAGAGACCGAGCTTTATCCGCCGATCAAAGCGTTTTTCGTCCTTCGCGGATTCGAGGTAAAGGCGGAAGTTCGCAACTGCGATCTAGTCGCGCTCCATCCCGAGCACGCCGAGCCTACGATCGTCGAGATGAAGAAAACGTTCACGCTCCCCTTGCTGTTGCAAGGCATAGAGAGACAGAAAACCGGCTCAGCCGTATGGCTAGCCGTCGAACGGAACCGTACGAAGAAGGGCGCGCACAATCAACGGTTCGGAGATATCACGACGCTGTGCCGCAGGTTGCAGCTCGGGTTTCTGACCGTTACGTTCTTCAAAACCAAATCGCCCGTCATCGAAGTATGGTGCGAGCCAGGAGCGCCTTACGCTTCCGAGCGTACCCGCGTCCAGACCATGACGGATGCAGCCGAGTCCAAGCAATCCTATGAGCTCGCCGCGGCGGCAGGCGGCCGCAAGAAGGGCGCCGCTCGCCTGATTAAAGAATTCTCCTCGCGAAGCGGAGATTACAACGTCGGCGGCAGCACGAAGCGCAAGCTCGTCACCGCCTACCGCGAGCGCGCGATCCAATGCGCCATGGCGTTAGCCCGCCATGGTCCGTCGGCGCCGAAGCAAGTGCGGGAATGGACGAACTGCGCGGATGCCGGACCGATGCTGCGCACTAATTATTACGGATGGTTCAATCGCCTCGGCCTGGGACGTTACGAGCTGGCGCCATCGGGTTATGAGGCGCTCAAGCAATATGCCGAAGTCGTCGCGGCATGGACTAGCAAATATGCATGGGCTGCCGCGGCAGCAGAGGCGAACGGAGGATGGCATGATGAAAGAGATCGATCTGGGACCGATTGAAGAATACCCTTCCTTGCCTGCGGAAATCACGATAGCATCGTCGCCCTATTGGCTTGTGCGCTGCGCCGAAGGCGAATATCGGCTGCTTAGCGGCCTATGTCCCCACGCGGGAGGAGAAATTCGCCCCATGAACGATGTCTTGTTCTGCCCGCTGCACTTCTGGACGTTCGACGCGCAAAGCGGCTCGTGCCTGAACAATCCCGACGAACGGTTGATGAGGCGGAAAGTAGTTATACGCGGCGACCGGTTTATTGCCGAGGGAGAAGACGAATAATCAATTGACCGACCATCTTCCCGTGAACTCTTCGATGCTTTCGGCGAGTCGGGTAACGCCTAGCTTGAGCTGCTTTTCGTCAGCGAACGCATACGTGAGCCTTACCGTATTGTTTTGCGGATCCTTCGCGTAGAACGGTCCTCCCGGCTGAAAGATAAGGCCTTTAAGCCACGCGCCTTTCAACAGCGTCTCGCCGTCCAATCCGGGCGGCAGTATAACCCATAGATGCAACCCGCCTTTCGGCGTTACCCATGCGAGATCGGGCAGCCGCTTGTGCGCGAGCAGCTCCGTTATTTTTCTCATTCTTACGTCGCATTGCACTTTGAACATATCGATGAGCGGAGCAAGCGGCTGCTCGTCGATCAAATCCGAAAGCGCGCGCTGCTCTATGACGCTCACTTGCGGCTCTTTGCCATGCGCGACATCGCCGTGCGAATCTAGCCTAAGCAGCTTCGTAGCGCCAACGATCCAGCCGATACGCAGACCCGAGATCAAACCGGGCGGCAATTGGCCGATCGAGACAACGCCCGGTTCGACGCGCCGGTGAAGGTCCGGTTCTTCGCCGTCGTATACGAGCATCTCCTGCCTGTCGTCGGTGACGAGCAGTACGCCCGCTTCCTGGCATCTCGAACGGACCGCTTGCTTGCGCTCCGCGCTCCACGTTCCTCCTTCGGGGTCCGTGCACGTCCATCCGACGTACACGAGCTTCGGCCGATAGCGGTATAACGCCGTCGTGAGCGCTTCCGGATCCATGCCGTTGCGGTCGCCCGCGATAGCCACCGGCTGCATGCCCGAGCGGCGGAACGATTGCAGCGCCGATCTCGACGTCAGCCGCTCGACGAGCACGACGTCGCCCGGCTTCGCCATCCTCTCCAGTATCCAGGCAAGCGCCCCGTCCGCGCCGGACGTTACCGTAAGAAGCCGGCTATTTCCCCCGGTCTTGCCTTTGAGCAAGCTTTGCGACAGCTGATCGCGCAGCTTTTGCGCGCCTTGCGCCTCGAAACGATTCGATATGCCGCTGATCGCGGCGGTCTCGGCGGCTTTCGTGGCGGCCCGCGCCAACCTTTCGTCCCAATCCGCGCCCGTGATTAAACCTTCCTTGGGCCATCCACCCATCCAGTTAATGACCTGGTTCAAGGCGTTCCCTCCCCCAGACATTTGCGCCGTCTTGGTACATTTATATGCTTATCATCTCGGTTCCATAGCCGCATGCGAGTTGCAAATTGTTCACACATTTAGCGTTTTCTTTTTGGAGGGTGTTGGTTATAATAAAATAAGCTAAGTGGAGGTGTAGGACATGTTTCTTGCGGAGACGGCTGCCAAAGCAGCAGAGGATTTCAAGTTATTCGGTATGTCCAATCAATTCTGGATCGTCATTCTCGTCTTGGTGCTGTTCATCGGCGCAATCCTGACGGCATCGTATAACGACGACAAAACAAGCGGGCTCTAATCGATTGGCCCCGAAGCCGGATGTCTCCCTTATGGGAGCGTCCGGCTTTTTTCGTTGGGACCGCCGACAACAAAAAACCGTCCCTAAGGACGGCTTCTTACTTGCGGTTATGTTTACAGCCCGGACATATCCTTCAGACAGGAAGCGCACACATAACGTTCTTTGAATTCTCCTACGCTCTCCATCGAGGTACAGAACACGCAGCGGGGCCGGTAACGTTCAAGAATAATATGATCGCCTTGGACCAAGATTTCAACAGGATCCCCTTCGTTCATTTGATACCTTTTACGCAAAGATTTGGGAAGCACGATACGTCCCAGTTGATCCACCTTACGAACTACGCCAGCCGGTTTCAAAGCATTTCCTCCATTCAAGTGTCAAATCTAGTTAGTTATACTGAAACACTTTTTCCATCCTATACCGTTCGCCTATCGGTACTTAATCTCCTGCTTAAACAAAGATTTACTTAATATAGTGCAAAAATAGTCAAAATAAATCTAAATATACAGATAATTGTCGAACACGACAGCGAACGAAAAACCGATCATATGTTGAGTGTTTCGCCATTTTCAAACAGGAAAATCATTTTGGCGTAGCGCTTCGTATATAACGATCGCCGCCGAGTTCGCCAAATTAAGCGAACGAACTTTGTCGGTCATCGGGATGCGAATGCCCGTCTCCGGGTGCGCGTCCAATATTTCCTGCGGCAGCCCTTTCGTTTCCCGGCCGAACACGAACAAGTCTCCGTCTTTGAACGCAAAGTCGCTGTAAGTTCTGGCGACCTTCGTGCTCGCGACGAAAAATCGGCCTTCCGGGAACGCGGCCTTTACTTCTTCGAACGAGTCGTAATACGTAATGTTAACCGCGTACCAATAATCGAGACCCGCGCGCTTTAGCGTCCGGTCGTCGGTATCGAAGCCCAGCGGCCGCACCAAGTGAAGATGGGTGCCGGTCGCGGCGCAAGTGCGGGCGATATTGCCGGTGTTAGCGGGAATTTCCGGATTGACGAGCACGATGTGAAAAGCCATCGGATATTTCCTCCTTACTTGAGTACGCGCGATCGAAATTGAAAATGTCCGTACAACGCAAACAGCGGTACAATGTACCGCTAGTATGCGTCATCGTCTTCTATTAGCCGTTGCGTTGTTGGAAATCTTGCATGAACTCGGTCAGCGCCCGAACGCTCTCGAGCGGCACCGCGTTATAGATGGAAGCGCGCAAGCCGCCTACGCTGCGGTGGCCTTTCAAGCCCACGAAGCCTTGTTGCTCCGATTCTTTGGCGAACTGCTTCTCTAGCTCTTCCGAACCGAGGCGGAACGTCACGTTCATGATCGAACGGCTTCCCGGCATCGCGCAGCCGCGATAGAAACCGCCCGAACCGTCGATCAAATTGTACAGCAAGCCCGCTTTGTCCGCGTTCAGCGCCGCCATAGCCTCGGCGCCTCCTTGCGATTTCACCCATTTGAGCACTTCGTTCACCATGTAGATCGCGAAGGTCGGAGGCGTGTTGTACAAGGAATCGGCTTTGGCATGCGTATCGTAGCGAAGCATCGTCGGCACGCCGGTCAGCTCGGGTTTGCGAATGAGATCTTCGCGAATAATAACGATCGTAACGCCGGAAGGACCGAGGTTCTTCTGAGCGCCCGCGTAGATAAGACCGAATTTGGAAACGTCGACCGGGCGGCACAGGATGTCGCTGGACATATCGCCGACTAGCGGCACGGAACCGGTATCCGGATATTCCGCCCATTGCGTGCCTTCGATCGTTTCGTTGGAAGTAAGGTGAAGGTAAGCCGCATCGGAAGGGTAGTTCAACTCGCCGATCGACGGAATCCGCATGAACTTGTCCGCTTCGGAGGAAGCCGCGATCGACACTTGACCGAACATTTGAGCTTCTTGGATCGCTTTCGTCGCCCAGCTGCCCGTGGAGACGTAAGCTGCCGTAGCGCCCGGAGTAAGTAGGTTCATAGGAATCATGGCGAATTGCGTGCTTGCTCCGCCTTGGATGAAGAGCACTTTGTAGCCGCTTGGAATGCCGAGCAGCTCGCGAAGAAGCGAATCCGCTTCGTAATGAACCTTCTCGTAAATCGGTCCGCGATGGGACATCTCCATCAAGGACATTCCGCTATTGCCGTATTCTACGAATTGCTCCTGCGCTTGCTTCAGCACCTCGAGCGGTAACGCCGCCGGACCGGCATTGAAGTTATAGGCACGATTAGCCATCTTTCCTGTTCCCACCTTGTTTATTATTAGGATAGGCTTATCATAACAAGCGGTCGCCTGCGTAGCAACTAGAAACTACGCCAGAAGTACGTCGGATTCGTGAAATTCCGAACGAAAGTAGTGGGAACATTGGAGAATTTTCGTCTTTTTCTCGGTTTGCAGCTGTCCGAACAGGCAAAAGCGTATTTATCGTGCAAAATGTCCGAGATGGCAAAGGCGCTCTCCTTCCGGAGCTGGACGCATCCCGCGGACCTTCACGTGACGTTGCACTTCATCGGCGACACGCCGGCTTCGCGGGTAGAAGAGCTAAGCGCCGCAGCGGCGGAAGCCGCGTCGCAGGCGGCGCCGTTCACGCTCGCGCTGACGGAGGCGGGCACCTTCGGCCCGCCGTCTGCGCCGCGCGTGCTGTGGTGCGGCCTGGCGGAGCCCGCCGCCGCACCCGAGGGCGCGCTAGCCGCGCTGCACGCGGCGCTGGGCGCGCGCCTTAACGCCTCCGGCTTCGCCACGGAGGCGAGGCCCTTCCGCGCGCACGCGACTCTCGCGCGCGGATGGTCCGGCGCCGCCGGAGCCGAAGGCGATCCGGCGGCGGCAATCGCGGCGGCGTGGCACGCTGCACCGTGCCACGCGCCGCAGGCGCAACGCGTGTGGACAGCGGACGCGGTCACGCTGTTCCTCACGCATCTTGGCCGCCGGCCGAGCTACGAGCCGATCGGCTCGTTCCCGTTCCGCGATTATGATACTCCACATCCCTAGCTCGACGCGACTAAAGTATAATGCCTGCGATAATGCAGTCATTTTCAGTCCGCTACCCCATCTGCGAGTAATTCCTGCTCTTTTGCAGGTTTTTGCCCCTGGTATAGCTCTCCTTCGGTAATTCCTAAGCCGTATAAATTTGCTTGATCACTTCTTCGATCTTGATATTGTTAATATTAATGTCCTGCACCGGCAGGCGATTCTACAGGAAGCAACATTCGCCGTTTACCCTAAGAAGTAAATATTTTCCTTTGAAAATTATACAAACCATAGATAAGAGCCCTCCGCATGGAGAGCTCTTCATTAGTAACAAAAAAAGCCCCCCTCGCGGGGAGCTTTTCGTTATCGTATAAGTTCCGATTAGCAGTCGAAGTAGAGACCGTACTCGTAAGGATGAATGCGGATCGCAACGGATTTCGCTTCAGCGCGTTTTACGGATACATAGTTCTCGATGAACTCTTTCGTGAAGACGCCGCCTTCAGTCAAGAACTCGGAATCAGCTTCCAGAGCGTCAAGCGCTTCGTCAAGCGTTCCAGGTACGCTGCGGATTTCTTTCTTTTGATCATCGGACAGCTCGTAGATGTTCGTGTCGAACGGTCCATAGCCGAGTGCGGATGGATCGATTTTGCGTTTGATTCCGTCCAAACCTGCCATCAGCATCGCTGCGAAAGCAAGGTACGGGTTAGCCGTGGAGTCCGGCGTACGGAACTCGATGCGGCAGCCTTTAGGCGTAACTGCTGCAACCGGGATACGGACGGCAGCGGAACGGTTGCCTTTGGAGTAAACCAAGTTGACCGGCGCTTCGTAACCAGGCACGAGACGTTTGAACGAGTTCGTGGACGGGTTCGTGATCGCGATCAATGCCGGAGCATGATGCAGAATACCGCCGATGTAGTGAAGAGCCATTTGGCTCAAGTTAGCGTAGCCGCCTTTTTCATAGAACAGCGGGTTGCCTTCGTTGAAGATCGATTGGTGAACGTGCATGCCGCTACCATTGTCGCCGAAGAGCGGTTTAGGCATAAACGTTGCGACTTTGCCATATTGGCGAGCAACGTTATGGATGATGTATTTGTACTTCATCAGGTTGTCGGCCGTTTTCGTCAACGTGTCAAAGCGGAAGTTGATTTCTGCTTGACCAGCCGTTGCTACTTCGTGGTGGTGACGCTCGATGCGCAAGCCGGACTCTTGCATCAGGCGAACCATTTCGCTACGGATATCTTGTTGGGAGTCTACAGGAGCAACAGGTACATAGCCGCCTTTAACGCCTACTTTGAAGCCTAGGTTGCCGCCTTCTTCTTTGCGGTTCGTGTTCCAAGCCGCTTCTTCGGAATCAACGAAGAACGAAGAGGAATTCATCGTGCTCTCGTAACGAACGTCGTCGAAAATGAAGAACTCGGATTCAGGCGCGAAGTAAGCCGTCGTGCCTACGCCTGCTTTTTGCAAGTATTCTTCAGCTTTGTGAGCGATGGAACGCGGGTCGCGCTCATAGCGCTCGCCGTCTGGCGTATGGATGTTACAAATAACGATAAGAGTCGCATGCGCGGTGAATGGATCTACGTAGACGGAATCAGTGTCAGGCATCATAACCATATCGGACTCTTCAATTCCACGGAAGCCCGTGATCGAGGAACCGTCGAACGCTACGCCATTTACGAACGTTTCAGCTTCTACTTCAGTCGCTGGAAGCGTAATGTGGTGAGCACGGCCACCGAGGTCGATGAAGCGGAAGTCAACGAATTCAATGTTCTTTTCCTTGATCAAATCCAATACTTGTTGTGCAGACATTTAAATTTCCTCCCCATTTCCGAACATTAAGAGTGATTTGTCGGTCTATTGTTCAAGTTTCGACTGAACTTATGAGGTTATTATAAAACCGAGTCTTGTGGAGCGTCAATACTTATGTAAGGTATTTTTTGTGGTAATGTTAGCATTGCTCACACTTTAACCCTAAAGTTCATAAAACGTTCAAAAGCACCCCTGGACATTACGTTAATCGACCTTACAAAGCAAAAACGGCCTGCTTTACGCAGACCGCGTTTTTTGTGAACTATCGCTATTATTTCACCCAAGTCGCGAACGCTTCGGCGGGCTCTTTGGCCGTATCGAACTTTTTGCCGAGCAGCGGAGCAAGCTGTTCGAGCTCCTTCAGCAAATTCGCGAATTGATCCGGGAAGAGCGATTGCACGCCGTCGCCGGTAGCCGAATTGTCCGGATCCGTATGCATCTCGATAATGAGGCCGTTCGCGCCCGCCGCCACGGAAGCTTTCGTCATCGTCTCGACGAGCTCGCGGCGTCCGGTTGCATGGCTCGGATCCGCGATTACCGGGAGATGAGACAGCTGCTGAACGACCGGAATCGCCGTGAGATCGAACGTATTGCGCGTGTACGTCTCGAACGTGCGAATGCCGCGCTCGCATAACATGACGTTCGGGTTGCCGCCGGCAAGAATATATTCCGCCGCGTTCAACCATTCGTCGTACGTCGCGCTGAAGCCGCGCTTCAAAAGCACCGGATTTTTGATCGTACCCAACTTGCGAAGCAAGTCGAAGTTTTGCATGTTTCGCGTGCCTACTTGCATAATGTCCGCGTATTCCGCGCACACGTCTACGAATTCGGGAGCCATAACTTCCGTAATCGTAATCAAACCGTATTTGTCGCCCGCCTCTTTCATCCATTTCAAGCCTTCGATGCCGATTCCTTGGAAGCTATAAGGACCCGTGCGAGGCTTGAACGCTCCGCCGCGCAACACTTGGCCGCCCGCGGCTTTGACTAAGCGAGCGATCTCGTCGATCTGCTCCGGCGTTTCTACGGCACAAGGGCCGCCCATGACGACGAGGTTGTCTCCGCCGATCTTTATGCCCTTCACTTCGATGATCGTATCGTCCGGGTGGAAATCCCGGCTCGCCAGCTTGTAAGATTTCGAAATCTTAATGACGTTCTCAACTCCTTGCATAGAGCGGATGTGCTCTGCCAGCGAAGGCGTTGCTTTGCCGATAATGCCGATGACGGTACGGTCCGTACCGCGGGATACGTGCGCTTGTACGCCGCTTTGCTCGATTACGCGCACGATTTCCGCGATGCGACTGTCGGTTATGGAAGGAGAAGTAATGACGATCATATAAGTTCACGCTCCAATTGGAATTGTTTAACGCTTATCCGCTTCAACGCTTATACGCTTTTAAGCACTAAAGTAAATATAACGAAAAAAAGATGCCTTGTCAACGGTCACCCGCGCAATCGGGTGCCGCTAACAGCCATCTTTACGCCAGCTATTCGCCTATTTGATCATCGCGTTCGCGTCTGCGCGAGCACGGTTCAGCCTCCGCTTTTCCTTGCGCTTGGCCTTGAACCCGTTAATGCTCATCTTGATCGGGAAGTAACATAATAGCCCCAATAACGCGCCGTCGATAATCCCGCCGACGATTAACTTCAAATTCTCAAGCAACAGGTTGTTTACCCACTCCGGCAAAAACGAATAATGGAAGCTTAAGTGACTCGGGAGCACCCATGCCCCGACTTTCCGGTTCGGATAGATCATCGGAATGTAAATTAGCTTGCCGATGACAAAACCGATCAACGCCGCCGGAAAATTGCCTTTGAGCACGTAAACGAGCGGAAAGATTAGAATGAATGCGAAGCCGAGCGTCGGCAACGTGAACATCTCCACGGCTATGCCGATAGCGAAGCCCATCGCGACCATCGATGCGCCGCCTTTGGCGCGCATTAACATCAAGTATTTATATTTGAGCCATCGCCAAGTGGTGCGAAGTCGTTGTTGCATGTAGATCTCCTTCTTCGAGGGGAACCGTTATTTGGGATCTTCGGTGGTGGCGCGCTCCTTGACATTGGGCAATAGTTTGTTCGGATTGACGGTGCGAACAAGCGGCCATGTCGCAGGAATATCGTGATCGTATTGCTCTAAGTAGGCTATAACTTCCTTCGTCAGCGCCGTCGGCGTCGATGCACCGGATGTGACAGATACCCGTTGAACGCCCTCGAGCCATTCTTGTTTCAACTCTCCCAGATCCGCGATTCGATAGGCGGGCACGCCGGCGATCTCCTCGGACACTTGCGCGAGCCGGTTCGAATTGTTGCTGCGCGGATCGCCGACGACGATGCACAGGTCGGCTTCCTTCGCTTGCGCGGCCACCGCTTCCTGCCGAACCTGCGTGGCCAGGCATATCTCGTTATGGATTTCGGCGGTCGGAAACGCGCTCAGAAGCTTCGCCATCAAATGCTTGATATCCCATTGGGACATCGTCGTCTGGTTCGTTATTATTATACGCTCGGAATCCAAAGTCAGTTTCAAAACATCTTCTTCGCCTTCGATTAAATGAACATGGCCCGGCGCGATGCCGATCGCACCCTCCGGCTCCGGATGTCCTTTTTTCCCGATATAGATGACCTCGTATCCGTCGCCGACTTTTTCGCGAATAAGATCGTGCGTCTTCGTAACGTCCGGACAGGTGGCGTCTACTAGCGTGAGCCCCTTCTCCTTCGCCCTGCGGCGGACCTCGGGCGAGACTCCGTGCGCGGTGAAAATAAC
This sequence comes from Cohnella yongneupensis, assembly GCF_042655785.1. Taxonomy (NCBI): domain Bacteria; kingdom Bacillati; phylum Bacillota; class Bacilli; order Caryophanales; family Paenibacillaceae; genus Cohnella; species Cohnella yongneupensis. The sequence goes on along the minus strand of NZ_JBHSNC010000036.1, from coordinate 74,067 downwards.
CGTCCCTTGCTCGACCTGTTCTAGTATTTCCAGACGGTCGTTGCCGTCGAGCGTGATGATGCCTTCCTCTTTGAATGCATCCGTCACGTGGCTATTATGAACAATCATGCCTAATATATAAATCGGACGGGGCAGCGACAGGTTGCGCGCCGTCTGGAGCGCCAATACCATCGCGTCGACTACGCCATAGCAGTAACCTCTGGGAGAAATTTTTACGACTTCCATGATGAACGCCTGCTTTCTCTTCCGCTCCCGCGGAAATGTGACCTCAATCTTGCGGATACAGCGAATGTATAACTAACATTATACCTTATTGCCTATAGCGGGAAAAGCCGAGGTACGATCGTGCGGCACCGATGCCGAAAATTCCCTTTTGAACGTTATCCCCTTCGCTCAGGTAATTTCGCGCGAACTCGATGCATATAGAGGCACATATACCCTTATTCCATTAAAATCCGAGATTTTGACGCATGTAGAGGCATATTTGCCCTTATTCCATCCAAATCGTCGATTCCTGCACAATTAGAGGCATATATGCCTTTATTCCACCCGAACTTCTGATCTCGGTAAATTTAGAGGCATATATGCCTTTATTTCACCTTAGCCCGTGATTTCAACTCAATTAGAGGCACACATACCCTTATTCCATTAGATCGGAGATTGTGACGTATTCAGTGTTACATAAGCCGCTTCTTAAAAGGCCGCTAACACTCCGCTCCCCTTTCCTGAGCGAAGGGGATAACGTTCAAAAGCACCTGAAACCCCTATCCGCCCAATAACGATAGCGCGGACCAAAACTGCCCACTGCATCAAAAAACGACCGGCGCAGCCCTAGGGCTGCCCGATCGTCCGTATTAGGCTAACGACTGTTGCGGCTCCGGAATGACCGGAAGCCAAAGCGTGAACGCTGAGCCTTCGCCAGGGCGGCTCTGCACGTCGATCGTCGCGTGGTGCAGCTCGGCGATCCATCGCGCGATCGAGAGTCCGAGTCCGGTGCCGGACGTCTCGCCCCGGGATGCGTCCGCGCGATAAAATCTTTCGAAAATATGCGGCACATGCTCCGCCCGCATTCCGATGCCGGTATCGACGACGGACAGCCCTACGTAGGAACCGGATACCGACGCGTACAGTCTTACTTCGCCCTTTGGCGTGTATTTAAAACCGTTCTCGATGAGAATGAAGAGCAGTTGTAGCAAATAGTCCCGGTTTCCTTGCACCCACACGCCGTCAAGCGCATCGAACGGTCCGGCCACCCACTCCGCGCGGCGCGGAAGGAACGATGCCCGGCGCGCCGCTTCTTCGGCGAGAGGCCGCAAAGGCATGCTTTCCATCTCCACCGCGTAGCCTGCATCCGCGCGAGCGAGCGCCAGCAAATCGTTCACCAATCGGCTCATGCGCCTTGCCTCATCGGCAATGTCGTGAATCGACTCCAGCGACATCGCGCGCTTATCCATTTCCGTCAGCCGGTTCTCCTGAGCGGGAGCTCCGTCGGCTCCTTCGTTATCCGCCCATATTTTCTCCAGCAAATCCACGTTGCCGCGAATCGTCGTAAGCGGCGTTCGAAGCTCATGCGAAGCGTCCGAGACGAACCTACGTTGCGCCGCGTTCGTTTCTTCCAAGTTTTTGTAAGCCCGCTCCAAACCCGAAAGCATCCCATTTAGCGTATCCGTCAGGCGGCCGACCTCGTCGTCGGCACGCTCGCGCGGAATGCGCAGCCCAAGATCCGAGCCGCTCTGAATTTGCTGGGCGGCCGCCGTAACTCTGCCGATCGGCGTCAGCGCCTTTCGGGACAAGAACATGCCGAGCAAGAACGCAGCCAGCAGCGCGGCCCCGCCGGACAACCACAGAATACCTCTTAATTGCGAGAAGAATCCCTCGTCGCGTTCCATAAGCGCTCCGACTTGCAGTAACGCGATGACTTCTTCAGACCCTTTGACGTGGAATGGCTTCTCATAGATCAAGAATGGCATTCCGTCGATATCCTTGTGAAAGAACCGCTCACGAACCTCCGACTGCTTTACGTATGGCAATGTCAAAGTCGTTCCGATAATATTACGGGATTTTCTGGCGACGACCCCGTCCTTACTCTCCGCATAACTAACCAATTGCATAACGATAATCGAGGCATTGAATCCGGGAGCGGAAGAGTCTAGACTGAACTCCCCGAATACCCCTCCCGCAGGCTGCGCTTTGGCCGCGACTTCCTTGAGACGCCCCTTAAGCTCGGCTTGCGAGTTATGAAAGACGACGTTGTAGACGGTAATGCCGAATATGATGAACGCGATGGCGAATAACCCGGAATACCAAAGCGTCAGCTTGAGTCGGATAGACATGGTCAGCTATCCCCTTTCAGCACGTAGCCAGCGCCGCGGACCGTCTGAATTAGCCGCTTCTCCCCCTGCTCCTCCAGCTTCTGACGCAGCATGGCGATGTACACCTCGAGCACGTTCGATTCGCCGCTGTAATCGTAGCCCCATATTTTCTCCATGATCTGATCGCGCGACAATACGCGCTTCGGATTTTGCAGGAACAGATGCAGCAGATCGAATTCCTTGGCCGTCAGCTCGACTCGCCGGTCTCCGCGTATCGTCTCGCGTCCGTCCACGTCGAGCACAAGGTCGTCATAGCGGAACTGAGCGGACTCTTCCGCCTTCTCTGGCCTTCTTCTAAGTAACGCGCGGACTCTGGCCATCAGCTCTTCAAGCGCAAACGGCTTGACGAGATAATCGTCGGCGCCGAGATCCAGTCCTTTGACCCGATCCTGCACTTCGTCCTTCGCGGTCAGCAGCAGCACCGGAGACGTTATGCCTGCCTCCCGCAACCGGCGGCACACTTCCCAGCCGTCCATCTTCGGCATCATGACGTCCAAGACGATCAAGTCCGCTTGGCGCTGGCTTAACAGCTTCAAGCCCTCCGTACCGTCTTGCGCCGTGGAAACTTCATACCCTTCGAACGCGAGACTGCGCCGAAGCAGCGAAGTGATTTTATCGTCGTCGTCTATTACCGCAATGTGTGGTCTCACTAAGATTCGTCCTCCTCTATCGCCAAAGAGCGGGACAACCGCTTGGGTATCCCGCTCTTCTCACTTTGTTCGTTATTGCGTCTCGAATTCGTTGCGGTCGCCGATTTCGACGACGACGTCGAGCTTCTTATCGCCGCGGGAAACGTTCAGCGTCACTTTGTCGCCGACGTTCTTCTTCTGAATCGCCGCGATCAGATCGTTCGTCGTACCGTAGGCTTTGCCGTCCAAGCCGGTAATGACGTCGTATTGTCTCAGATCCGCTTTGTAAGCCGGGGAGTTGAACAACACTTCGCGGACGAACGCGCCTTTGGTGTCTTTGCCGATGCCGAGCTTATTCGCGATATCCGGAGTTACGTCCATCAACGTCGCGCCGATGAACGGCGACGGCTTCTGCGGAATTTTCGTGTTACTCTTCAAATTCTCAAGGACGTCCTTGATCGTGCTCGACGGAATCGCGAATCCGATCCCTTGCGCTTGCGAGCTTACGGCCGTATTGATCCCGATAACTTCACCTTGCAAGTTAATGAGCGGACCGCCGGAGTTACCTGGGTTGATCGATGCGTCGGTTTGCAGCAAATGTTTGTAGTTACGCGTACCGTTCGTGTCCGGAATGCTGATCTCGCGCTCGTTGGAGCTTAGCACGCCGACCGTTACCGTGTGATCGAAGCCGTACGGGTTACCGATCGCTACGACCCAATCTCCCATGTTCATGCCGCCGGAATCGCCAAGCTTAAGCGTAGGGAAGTCCGTGCCTTTGATTTTCAGCACCGCAAGGTCAAGATCATAGCTCGAGCCTAGCAGCTCTGCCGTGAATGGCTGTTCATGTCCGGCCACGATAACTTTGATCTCGTCTGCGTCAGCGATCACGTGCTGGTTCGTAAGGATATAGCCCGTCGAGTCGAAAATAAACCCGGAGCCCATGCCGCTTTGCTGAAGCGCGCCGTCGCCTTGCGCTCCGTTATCTTGCTGGCTAGGGTCGTCTCCGAAAAACTGGCGGAAGAAGTCGTCTTGCCATAGTCCGCTCGAATCGGTGCTGCGAGCTTTGGCGTATGTTTCGATCTGTACGACCGCAGGGGATGATTGCTCGAAAATTTTGGCGATGTTGTTCGGCCGTACGACGTCGTTAGAATTGCTGACCGGATTGCTTGCCGCCTTAACGTTCGCTTCTTGCGCGGCCTTCGTGCCGCCGCCGAGCAAGTCCGACGAGAACCAGTTCCAACGGTCCGCGGAATACATCAGCGCGCCTACGGTCAGAACGCCGACCAAGAACGCCGCGAATACGGAGCGGAGAGATGTGCGGCGCGGCGGTTTGGAGCCGCCCCATTCGCTCTTCGGTACCCCGCCGGAAACGGTGAACGGGCGATATTCCCGCGATGCCGCTCCTGGAACGACGATCTCCCTCGGTGACTGCTCGTCGCTCGATTGCTCGTTCGAGAGCTGCCTCGGCGGATTGGACCCGAACGGCCCGAATGTATAGGGTTCAGACTCTCTGCGCACGCTCGCGTACGGATCGTCGCTACGGTCTTGCCCTTGTCCTAGTCCTTCTTGTTGATCATCTGGCTTCTTATTATATTCGTCCATCGCGATTGCCTCCTCGCGCCTCTATCGGCGACATACTGTATTTCATGTTCCTATCTTAATCGCGAAACCTTAAAACTATCTTAAACGGAAATGAGAACGAAGTAAAAACATGGGCGAATTTAACGATTGGCTTGAACGCAAAAAGAACGGCACTTCGTGCCGTTCACGCGGGATATATGGCTTCGACCTTTCTCAATTTCGTCTTCGCCTCTTCGACCCAACGGCTCTCGATCGGCGCGTCCGGGTCGACCGGGTCGGAAAATTGGTCGACCAGCGCTCCCAAAACTCTCGGCTGCGCTTCCTTGTCGAGCCCTTCGTTGTAAATATGCTTTAGCACGTAGGGCTCGCCGAATCGGATCTTCGCGTCGATCTCTTGCGTCTCGCTGTCCAGGTTGCCGTTGGTTACGTCGAACGGCAGCCTTAGCCACACCTTGTTCGCGTCGTCCAGCGCGCAATCGAACGAGCCGTGATCGTAATCCCAATTGCCGCCTAACGAGAAACCGTGCTCGGACAAACCGTTTTTGACGATGACGAATTCCTGTTCCTGCGACGTAAGCGAGGAGGGAATGGATTGCATCCCGGATATAACCCCCTTTATGTGTCATCATAAGCCTATCCCGCTTTAGGGCGTTTTATCCTTCCTTGACCCAGCCTTTCCGGTGCGCGAAAATCGCAAGCTGCGTCCGATCCTCCAACTCGCACTTCATAAGCAGGTTGCTCACGTGGGTTTTGACCGTTTTAATGCTAATATGAAGCTCGTCGCCGATTTCTTTATTGGAACGGCCTTCCGCGATTAGCAACAGCACTTCGCGCTCCCGCTCGGTCATGCCCTCGACGTCGGGACTAGCGGATCGTTTGCGCAACCCGCGCGTGAGCGCTTGCGATACGTCCCCGCTCATGACCGGCATGTTGCGGATCGCGCCTTGCATCGCGTACAGAAGCTCATCCGCCGACACCGTCTTCAGCACGTAGCTGACCGCGCCCGCTTCGATCGCTTCTACGACCTTCTCGTCTTCCAGGAAGCTCGTAAGAATGACGATGCGCAAATCCGGATAGCGCCCTAGCAACGCGCGAGTCGTCTCCACGCCGTCCATATGCGGCATCATAAGATCCATCAGCACAAGCTGAGGCAGCTTGCCGTCGTAACCGCCGCTGGCCAACGTTTCGATCGCCGCAACGCCGCTGCTCGCCTCCCCGATGACCTCGAATCGCGGATCCAGCATGAGATACGTGCGCAAACCCATCCTGACCATCTCGTGATCGTCTACGATCAATACTTTCCATGGAGTAGCCGAAGCCTCCGTCATGCGCTCATCTCCCCGAATCTATCGTCCTGTCTATTTCATTCCGATCCGAAAATAGGGAACCATACTTTCACTTTCGTTCCGGCTCCGGGCTTGCTCCTAATTTCGGCTTCCCCGCCAAGCTTCTGGGCGCGTTCTCTCATTGTAGACAAACCGTATGCGCCAGTTCGCACTTGCTCGTTGCGGAAGCCAGTGCCGTTATCTTCGATGTCCAGTATCACTTGTCTATCGGTCTCTCCCAAGAACAAGCGGACGCTCTGCGCATCGGCATGCTTCACCACGTTGCCCATCGCTTCTTGAATGATAAGGAACAGTTGATGCTCCATCGCTTCCGACAATCGGCTATGCAGCTGAATGTCCAGCGTCCCTTGCAGGCCGTTCTGGCGACAATAATCCGGGAACCACCGGTCCATCGCTTCGCACAACGTCCGGCCTTGCAGCTCCATCGGGCGCAATTGCGCGATAAGGCCGCGCATTTGGCGCTGCGCCGTGGACGACATGGCGATCAGCTGCTCCATCACTTTGCTCGCTTGTTCCGGATTGAGCTCGAGCAGCTTCGGGAGCGACGACGCCGACATATGCAAGGCGAACAGCTGCTGGCTTACGGAGTCGTGCAAGTCGCGGGCGAGCCTGCGCCTCTCTTCCAATACGGCGGCTTCCTGATTCGTCGCTTCTTCCATAATATTGCGCTCGCCAAGCTGTTGGAGCAGCTTCAGACGCGCTTCGAGCGAGCCGAGCATCCGATTGAACTCTCTATTGATTTCCGTGAAGGCGTCGTATTCGATCTCGGGCAATCTAGCGCTCCAATTTCCGGCCGACGCATGCTTCATCGCATGCTGCAGCTGATCCAGCTTTCGTTGCGTAGCCAGTCCAAACCGATAAGAGACGCCTGCCTGTACGAGAAGCAAGCCGAACGTCCAACTGATCCATAGATGCGTTTCCAGCGGCGGCCCGCTTCCGAATTGGCTCCAAGAGAAGTACAGCACTAACATGAGTCCGAGCGTCGCCGCGCTCGAGTTGATCGGCGCGCTCCATTTGCTATAACGAATGATCTTCTTCATGACCTCAGCCTACCTTCATCACGCGAACATCGCCGATGAAGCTGCTGACGACGAGAACGACGCGCTGTTCGGCATCGGAATAACTAGGCGTTTCCACGGACATCTGATTAAAGACGCCGCCCTTGTTCTGGTCGAGCACTTTCACGTCGCCAATGAGGCAACTGGACATCACTTGGATGCCGATCCGCATATCGTTCGGCACGTACACTTTCACGTCGCCTATGAAAGAAGAAACCTCGATTCTCGTTTCTCCGATCGGCACTTGCGCCTTGGTCAAATCCAACGTCGTATCGCCAATAAAATGCGAGACGCTCATCGGTACCAATTCCCAATAATCGTGACCGAAGTATATATCGCCGATAAACCGGGAGTGCGTAACCTTTTTGGCCTGCCCGTGACCCCAATGATTATGATGCTCGTGCGCATGGCGCCATCCGTGATGTTTCCGATGATTTTCGCGCCATTGTTGCTTGAATTCGCCGATATTTTCCTTCCATTGACGCTTGGCATCGTGAAAATTATTTACATTAGACCAATCCGGCGCCGGCGGAGGATCGCGTCGGTCGAACGACTCGCCGTCTGCTGGCGGGGCGGGAGGCGGTCCCGGAGGCGTCGGCGGAATCGGCGGCATCGGAGGCGTAATGGGGTTCCATTGCTCGTCTTCCGATCGCGATCTCCTTGAACGTCCGCCTTTGAATATCATGGAAACTCCGAACAGGATAAGAATAATCGGCCAAATCAGCTGGATCAGATCGGAGAAGTCCCAATCGAACCATGACAGATTGCGACCAAGGAACAGAAAACCGATCAATATGACGAGCGGATTCCAGAACACCGACCTCGTCTGCATGAGCAAGCCTTGGACGCCGAACAATATGATGAATACCGGCCAATAGAGCGAGAAAAATTCGCCGATGCTCATCGTAACGACGCCCAAATGGTTTAATAAGAACACGACGCCGACCGCGACGGCGACAATGCCCCAAATAAATCTATGCATAAACGACGAGAACATATAAAAACCTCCGTATACGATCGCAATGATGATTCTGTTATCAGTATATCCGAGCGCTTGACCGCGCGATAGCGGCGCGGGGCGTAAATCGTCCTCGGTCTACAGACGGAGAAGGGAATGTGACATATTCATAGAATTTAATTAAAATCATCTATTCGTGTTAGCTATTATTACACATTTCATTGACACTTCCCTCCGCCGCTTATATAATGAGGGCGGATTTCAGGTAATCATGTCAGATTTTATAGGTCAGAGAGGTATTAAATCGATGGATATAACCGAATTGTCAAGGGGTCTAGATACGATTTGGGTCATTCTAACCGCCGCCATGATCCTGCTCATGGAGGGAGGCTTCGCTTTGCTGGAAGCCGGATTCGTGCGCCAGAAAAACGCGGTAAGCATCATAATGAAAGTGTTCGTCGATATCGCGTTCGGAGCGCTCGTCTTCTTCGCCATAGGATTCGCCTTGATGTACGGCAAAGACGCGGGCGGCCTATTCGGAACGACCGGCTTCTTCATGGAAGGAGACCTTACGCACCTTAACTTCGATATTTCGATCGATACGTACTGGTTTTTCCAATGCGCGTTCGTCATTGCGGCGATTTCCATCGTCTCGGGAGCGGTCGCGGAACGCATACATTTTCGTGCCTATATTCTATTTACGATCATGATGACCGGCTTCATCTATCCGGTCTCCGGCCACTGGATCTGGTCCGCGAACGGTTGGCTAGCCAAACTTGGCATGATCGACTTCGCAGGCTCCGCCGCCATCCACGCGCTAGGCGGCTTCGCGGCGCTTGCCGCCGCCATATTCTTGGGCCCGCGGATCGGCAAATTCGGACCCGACGGCAAAACGAACATCGTTCCTCCGTCCAATCTGCCGCTTGCTTCCGTAGGCGCCTTTATTCTATGGTTCGGCTGGTTCGGCTTTAACTCGGGCAGCACGCTTAGCGCAACGAACGGAAGCATCGGCCATATCGCGGTCACGACGATGCTCGCATCCGCTGCAGGGTGCGCGGCGTGCATCTTGTTCACGATTTTCCGGTACCAGAAGGCCGACCCGCCAATGGTCATCAACGGCGCGCTGGCCGGCCTTGTCGGCATTACCGCCGGATGCGCTTATGTCTCTCATGCCGCGGCGATCGTTATCGGCGTCATCTCCGGCGTCGCGATGGTGCTCGCCAGCGAACGTCTCGAGAAACGCCGGGTCGACGATCCGGTCGGAGCTTTCGCTGTACACGGCGTTAGCGGCACCATCGGCACGCTCGCCGTCGGACTGTTCGCACTGCCGGATACCGCCGCTCACAAAGGCTTATTTTACGGCGGAGGATGGTATCTGCTTGGCGTCCAGGCGCTTGGATTGCTCGTCGTTAGCGTATGGGGCTTCGCGTTGACATGGGGCGGATTACAGCTGATTCAATGGTTTAAGCCGGTACGGGTCACCCGGGACGAAGAGCTCATCGGTCTTGACGTCGGCATTCACGGCGTGCCAGCCTATAGCCAAGAGCCGGATTTTCTCGACGTGGACAAACTGCGCTCTCAGCCGTAAGCTTATGCGATAGCCGTAATCAAAAACCATAATAAAAAGAGCGATCCTGCTGTCGTTACCTGCAGGATCGCTCTTTTTACTTACTTACCCCATATTTATTAAACAGACCTTGTTATTCATCGAACAACGGGACCTCTGCCGGCAACGTGCCGTTCAGCATCGCTTCGTACCTCGCGATTTCCGCCCGAAGAGCACGAGCCTTCTCCATGGGCTTCTTTACGTAATGAATGTACTCGAGCGCCAAATGATGATCGGGCTTCTTGCCCGTAAGCATGCGACGAATCGGAGACATCGACCGATATGCCTGTTCTTCCAATCTTAATCGGCGCTCGTAACGCTCGACCATCTGTTCGATCTCCGCGACGACGAGCTCCTTCTTCGCGATAAGTGCCTCCAACAGCGAATGGACGTCGGCTGGTTTACGCGTCGCCAACGGTACAACCTCGTCAGACGTGAGCGGCTCCACCACGTTCCTTCCCTCCTTTAAGCTTATGAAACCGTAATATCGATGCCGATTACGCCGAACGCCGATCCGTCGAATCGCCACAAGGGCATAGACACGGTCAAGCACGGCCTTTTCGTTATCGCTGAAATATACACTTCCGAGACGAAATCCTCGCCGGCCATAGCCCTCTTCCACCACTCGCGTCCGCGGGCGTTCAACAGCCCCGCTTCGGGCTCTGAATAGACGAAGGAGCCGTCCGCGCGGTTCGACCAGATCGCTTCCATCCCCGTCGAGCGTCTGAGCAACCCGCCAAGCACTACGCGATGGGTTTCTTCGTCCATGTTCGCGAGCGACGGGTCTGCCGTTACCGACTTAAGCAGCTCGGTCCACTTCGCCGTATCGGCGGACACCGCGCCTTCCCATACGCGTCCCCCTGCTTGCTGCACGGAGGCGATCAACTCTTCTGCAGATTCCTTCAACTCTTCGGACACGCGGCCCAAGTTGTTGATCTCCGCTCGTTGCTTATGGTTCTGCGCGAGCGTATCGTCTACGCTGCCTAACGTTTTGCTCAAAGACTCGACGACTTCCTCCAGCATCCCGTTCGTGATCGACGTGCGCTCCGCTTGCTCGGAAGCAAACTCCCGGGTACGATTCACGTGATCGTCGACTTTGAGGAATTGGTTAAATATAATGTCCATCCGTTCGCGCGTCTTGCTCATCTCTTCCAACCCGAGCGAGACGGATTTCTTCTCGCGATCGACGGAACTTACGACTTGGCGGATGCCGGATTCTATGCTTTGAACGATACCCGTAGAACGCTTGACGGCTTGTCCGCTCTGCTCGGCAAGCTTGCGGATTTCCCCGGCTACGATCGAGAATCCGCGGCCGTGCTCGCCCGCATGGGCGGCTTCGATCGCGGCGTTCAACGACAGCAACGAGGTTTGCGTGACGATCTCCTGAATGAGCGAGTTGATTTCGCTGATTTTGGAAGCATGTTCGATCAGCTCGTTAACCCGCGCCTCCATCGTTCCGTGATTCGTGGACAAGTCGTTCATAACCTCGTCCGTATGCGTCAACGATCGGCATACTTCCACGACGACTTCTCTAGTCTCTTTGCTTTGCTGGCTCATCACTTCCGTCACGCTTCTGATTTCTTGAGAAGAAGCGGACACTTCCTGTAAAGACGAGAACGCATCCTCGAGTCGGGTCATAGCCGTCTTGCTGTTCAATCTAAGCTTGTCTTCTTGCTCCGCGGAGCGATCGGCGATCGCGCTCAGCTGCCCCATGCTGGAATCGACTTCGGATACGGTTGCTTGGAGCCTATCGGAAATAACGACCGCTTCTTCCACCATGCGGCGAAGAGCGGCTTGATTATCCTGATCGGGCGCGTCCGCTTTGTTTGGAGATGCCGGACCTTCGTACCGTGAAGCCGAACTGCGTTTGATGAACCCTTTAGTACCCTTATCGAGCCAACGCTGCCACTGAGCCATCTCTCACCACTCCCAGAACAACCTATTCGTTACATTCCTCTTAAGTGGATGTAACTTTTTCTAACATTATATAATGACAATCGACAAAAAGAAAGAGGATCCCAATGGGATCCTCTTAAAATTATGCAAATCTAAGTATAAACCTAACATCGATGTTACGTTAACTGTCGTTCATTTTAGCGGTTTTGCTGATTGGAATTTTTCTGGGCAATTCTGTTAGAAGCGTTGTTGCTCACAGCATTATCCGCCGCGAACTCCGTGTCTTGGCTAGCTTGCTTCTGTTTGTTTTTCTTGGCCACGTTGTCATTCACCTCCACCACTAGCATGGACAGCGAACTTCGGGTTTATGTATGATTCCGTTCGTCTTCTTTGTCTAACGCGTGCAATCTCGCTTTGCTGCGATGAATTTGCGCTTTGACCGTCCCGACGGGCAATTGAAGCGCCGCGGCGATCTCGGCGTCCTTCAAACCGTAATAAAATTTGTATAGCAACAACGTCCGCGACTTCGGATCGAGCCGGCCTAACAAATCCGATAATTCCATCATCAATTCCGGCCCGGCTGCGGACGAATAAGCTTCAAAAGCGCCTTCGTATTGATCGCTGGACACTTCGTAGCGTCTCGCCCGATTGGCGTTGGCGGCTAGATTGGCAGCGATCGCTTTCGCCCAAGGGATAATCTTGTCTTGCTCCCTGAGCGTCGACTTCTTTTCTAAAATACGCACCCATGCTTCTTGAACCACATCGCCCGCATCGCTCTTATGCCACAGCTTATGGCGTACGACGCGCAGCATTTGATTGTAGAGTTCGCCCAGCAGCTCTTCTTCTGACCGGAATGCGCCAGGGACATCGGGTTCTCGGAGGAAGCTCATCGATCCTGTCACTCCTAAACAGATGCATATTTATGAATAGTACCATTCTAACACAGTCGCGAGAAAAAGAGAATATTTGCCATTATATAGGAATATATCGACAGCCATGAAGAAAAGCCTGTCACGTTTGTGCAACAGGCTTGTTTCTTTTTAATCTATGCGTTTAGAGGCGATTTCGCCGGTGATCCTCGCGATGAATTCGGATACCGCTTGGGCGCCGAGGTCTCCTTCGCCGCGACGACGGACAGATACCGTTCCGTTAGCCGCTTCGTTCTCGCCGATAACGAGCATGTAAGGAATCTTCTCGAGTTGCGCTTCGCGAATTTTGTAACCGAGCTTTTCGTTACGCAGATCCATATCGACGCGTACGCCTGCAAGCTGCAGCTTCTCGGCGACTTCGCGCACGTATGCTTCGTAAGCGGGATTAACCGGAATAAGCTTCGCTTGAACCGGCGACAGCCATAGCGGCAACGCGCCGGCGAAGTTCTCGAGCAGGAACGCGGTCATGCGCTCCATCGTGCTAATAATGCCGCGGTGGATAACGACGGGACGGTGTTTCTTGCCGTCGTCGCCCACGTATTCAAGTTGGAAGCGCTCCGGCAGGAGCACGTCGAGTTGAGCCGTCGACAGCGTCTCTTCTTTGCCGAGCGCGGTTTTGATTTGAACGTCGAGCTTCGGACCGTAGAACGCCGCTTCGCCTTCCGCTTCGAAGAACGGCAGGCCGAGCTCTTCCACGACTTCGCGAAGCATGCGCTGCGAGTTTTCCCACATCTCATCGTCCGGCCAGTACTTCTCCGTGTCCTTCGGATCGCGATAGGACAACCGGAAGCGGTATTCCTTGATGCCGAAGTCTTCGTAAACTTGCTGGATCAGCGTAACGACGCGTTTGAACTCTTCCTTGATCTGATCGACGCGGCAGAAAATATGCGCGTCGTTCAGCGTCATCGCGCGCACGCGGTGAAGGCCGGTCAATGCGCCGGACATCTCGTAACGGTGCATCGTGCCGAGCTCGGCTACGCGGACCGGAAGGTCGCGATAGCTGCGCATTTCGCTTTTATAAACCATCATGTGATGCGGGCAGTTCATCGGGCGAAGAACGAGTTCTTCGTTGTCCAGCTCCATCGGCGGGAACATGTCTTCCTTGTAATGCTCCCAGTGGCCGGAAATTTTGTAAAGCTCCACGTTAGCCAGCACAGGCGTATACACGTGCGTATAACCGAGCTTCTCTTCCAGGTCGACGATATAACGTTCCAACGTCTGACGCACTTTCGCGCCGTACGGCAGCCAAAGCGGCAACCCTTGGCCGACTTCGCGGGAGAACGTGAACATCTTCAGCTCGCGGCCGAGCTTGCGATGGTCGCGTTTCTTCGCTTCTTCCAAGAAATGAAGATGCTCGTCGAGCTGCGCTTTCTTAGCGAAACCGGTCGCGTAAATCCGTTGCAGCATCTTGTTCTTGCTGTCGCCGCGCCAGTAAGCGCCCGCGACGCTAAGCAGCTTAAACGACTTGATCTTGCCGGTAGAAGGCAAGTGAGGACCCCGGCATAGATCGAAAAACTCGCCTTGATCGTAGATCGTGATCGCAACGCCGTCCGGCAAATCGCGAATGAGCTCCAGCTTGAGCGGATCTTGGATTTCTTCGAAAATCCGGATCGCTTCTTCGCGGTTAACTTCCCGACGAACGATCGGCAGATCTTCTTTCACGATCTTCTCCATTTCCTTCTCGATCTTATCCAGATCTTCGGGCGTAACGGATTGCTCCATATCGATATCGTAATAGAAGCCGTCCTCGATGACGGGACCGATGCCCAGCTTCACGTTATTGCCGCCGTATAAACGCTTGATCGCTTGCGCCATCAAGTGAGCGGTGCTGTGGCGCATCACTTCGAGCCCGTCTGCATTATCGACGGTCAAGATCTCGAGCGATACGTCCTCGGTGATCGGCGTGCTAAGATCAACGGCTTTGCCGTTGATTTTACCCGCGATCGCGTTCTTCTTCAGCCCGGAGCTGATCGATCCGGCTACGTCTTCGACCGTTACGCCGCTATCGAAGGAACGAACCGCTCCATCCGGAAATTTTACTTGTACTTGAACCTGAACCGCCATGCTAGACGCCTCCTTAGTGAATATGGGCAATAAAAAAACACCTCGTCCCGAAAGGGACGGGTGCTTATTAGCGGCCCGTGGTTCCACCCTCCTTCAATCGGCGGTAAAGCCCGATTCTCAGGCACGAGTAACGGTCGTGACCCGACATGGAATAGTATCGCGTCGCCACTTAGGCGAACATCGAATTCCTCCATGCAGCTCGAAAGGGGTCGATGCGAGTCGGTCCGGAAGGAACTTACAGCCAAGGTTCCTCTCTCTGAGCCGTCCAAATACAAGCATCGGTGTCTTTCTCATCGCTATTGAATGTGGATTGATATCGCACATTATACGCTCCGCTAGCCCTTTCAGTCAAGCGGGCAATACCCACTAAGGTTAAAGGCTCGGTTGATCGGGACAAAGCGCGGCGCGATTGCCGAATATTCCGATAATGGTGCGTATTACTTGCGACTCCGGCTCCGGCGTGTGGATGAACAATTGGCGGGGAGATACGGCCAGCAGCCGGCTTACGACTCTGCTCTCCTCCTCAAGCTCTTCCTTCTGCTCATTATCCGCCGTCTGGGACTCAAGCGGACGCATCTGCTCGTCGAGCAAGCGGAACGCGTTGCCTCCGCTATGAAGCACATGGACGGCCGTCGTTCTTATTTCCTGCCATTCCGCCATCGTCCGGAGCAAAAACATAAATTCTTGATATTGGCGTTCCATCAGTCTTTCCTCGATCGCCGTATCGGCCGCCTCCAACACTTCCGCACGATATTCGCTTAACCTAAATCTAAGGAAGCCCTGCAAATTCAAGCGATGGCTGCCATCCAAATACGTAGAAAACCGGGTCGTGAGCTTGCCGATTCGGCGTTCTCTTCCTCGTCCTGCCCAAGCCCCTTCCAAATCCGGTTCTCCGTCCAGCATGGATACCGCTTCCGCGATTAACGCATCGATCTCGACGTTTTCCTTTAATCCGTAACGTACCTGGAAAATCCCGCGTAATAGCGACGGCTCATGCTCCGACAACGTATATTCGGCAAGAATGCGTCCGACCTTGTCGCAGATGCGTTGTTTGTCCGCGGACTCCGATCCTAACGGAAATTGACAGTGAATGATGCCGTCGTCCAGCGACAACTCCCATTCGACGCAATCGACGGCAGGATCCGGCGCGCTGATCTGCGACCGATTAAGCATGCCCGCGAGCCGTTCCAGGGAAGGCTGATCTTGCCGGCATCTCATGAAGTACCCGACTTTTTTCATCCCCCTACCCCCTTCTCCAAGTTTTGACGTGTTCGTCGTTCTTGGCTTGTTACTAACTATATGGTAGCCCAAAAAGGGATATACGATGGGACGCAAGCTATGGTATATTTTATGAAGTTTGAATAAGAAAGGAAGCCCCCAATGTCATTCCCTTCGCTAGAATTTAATCAAAAGCGGTGGAATCGTCTTCTTCTGCACTGTTACTGGGTTATATTGGCGTTATCGGTTATCATCGAACTCCTTTTCCTTCAAAATACCGATATACCCAAAGACGATTTCATAGCAATGTACATCGCCCGACCTACTATTATGCTCGCGATCGTCGGACTGCTTGCCGAAAGCGGGATACGATGGCTGCCCAAACACCACGATTACATAATCATCTCTGCGATCGCGCTGTTTTCGATCATTATTACGAAGATTAACGTCTCGGTAGAATATCTCCTGTTTTTTCTCTTCATCCCGATCATGGTCAGCATATTTTACTTCCAGTTCAAGAAGCTCCTCTATGCCGTCTCGTGTACGGCGATCGACCTGTTCATCTTCTACGTCGGCGATCCGAGTTTACAGCCGGCCGCGTCTGCCGTAGATATCCTAACGATGACCTGTATCCTGCTTATTTTCAGTTGCGTCGCATTCGGCGTGTTAGCGCGCGGCAGAGAAATACTCATCCACTTGCGTACATCCTACGAGTCGAACCAAGAACTGCTCGTGCGCACGATACTCATGGACAAGCTGGCCAAGACTGACGCGCTCACTGAAACGTTCAACCATATGGCCTATCACGAATTCATGGATCACTACGTCGTGCAAGCAGATAACGGGCGAATGAACCTGCACTTGGCCATCATCGATATCGACGATTTCAAGAAAGTGAACGATACGTACGGTCATAAAGCCGGGGATGCGGTGCTCAAAAAAATGTCCACTATTATCCGTTCGAAAGTCGGCGCCAACGATATCGTCGCCCGCTACGGCGGGGAAGAGTTCGCGTTGATTTTCACCGAAAAGACGTTCCAAGAAGCGTACGATACCGTAGAGGATATTCGTAAAACCGCGGAGACGACGCTACACGACGTGATTCAATGGAAGGCGGTAACGATTAGCGTCGGTCTGAGCGCTTACGCGTCCGGAATGGGCAAAGACGCATTTTTCGTAGGCGCGGACGCCGCCGTCTACGAAGCCAAGCGCTCCGGCAAAAATCGCACGGTGCTCGCGAAAGCGGGCACGGTGTCGGCTGTATAGGACTCATGCAAAAGACCGACCTTCGATTAATTCCGAAGGTCGGTCTTTTAATTTAATGATTTTATCGTTGGCCAGCTCCGTTATTCGGCGTTACATTGTTGCCCGCATTAACCGGATTTCCGGTCGAATCCACTGCGGGAGGCGTAACGACGACAGGTTGGCGCGGCTTCCCGTCCAAGCCGTATTTCGCGTCGTAGGCATCGAAGATTTTGCGGGCGATCGGCGCGGCGCCGTAGCCGCCGAAGCCGCCGTCCGGCACGATGACCGCTACCGCTAGTTTCGGTTTATCCGCCGGCGCGTAGGCGATGAACACCGCGTTCTCTACTTTCAACCGATTGCCGACATCCTGCTGCGACGTACCGGTTTTACGGTTGAACGTATAAGGAACGCCTTCGAAGCCTTGAACCGGAACCTGCGACATGCCCTTCTCGATCGTCTTCCAATAGGACTCGGGAAAATCGACCGTATTAAGCACTTCGGGTTGGAACGGCTGTATCACGTTCCCGTCGACGTCTTTGATCTCATTAACGAATTGCGGTTTCATCCGCTTGCCGTGATTCGCGAGCATCGACGCGTATTGGGCGAGCTGGAGCGCGGTATAACGCCCTTGTTGGCCCCAAGCAGCACGGACCATCGCGGATTGGGGGCTCGCTTTCTCAGCCTCATGGAAATAGTCGATAACTCCGGCCGACTCTCCCGGCAGTCCGCTTCCCGTCGTAACGCCGAGCCCGAATTGCTTGAGATAAGTATCCCAAATATTGACGCTGTCAACGCCGCTTTTAAAATACAGCCTATTGCCGACCATCGCGGACATGAACGCGTTTGAAGATTTCGCGATTGCCTGGGAAGCGTTAATATGGCCATTAACGGCGTCCTGGGAGTTGCGGATCTTGACCTTATGGCCTTCTTTACCGAACTCGAAATACCCAATATCGTTGAATGTTTCCGTTGGCGTAAATAACTTCTCGTTTAAGCCGATCAGAACGGACAGCGGCTTCTGCGTGGAGCCGAGATACACTAGGGAAGTCGGATGGTTGACCCGTTCTTTGTCGTCCGGAATAGCGGCCGGCGCCGTCCGAATCGTTCCGTTATATTGGAACAGCTTGACGGCGTCAAGATCCTTCTGGCTAATGCCGCCTTGCCACACGCTCGGATCGTAATCCGGCATGCTCGCCATCGCGATGATTTTGCCGGTATCGACTTCCATCGCCACCGCATAACCCGTCGTTGCGTTCGGTGCATGCTCCCAATTGTTCGTGGAAGTGCGGATTTTCTGAATATGCTCGGTAATCGCCTTTTGCGTGGCCAACTGTATGTCTTTATTAATCGTGAGGAACAGATTCTCGCCCTTGATCGGCTTCGTCAGCTTCATCGGTCCGATAATCTCGCTGTCCTTGTTGACCGGATATTCCTTGACCCCGTTATAGCCGCGCAATTCGTCTTGGTACATAAGCTCTAATCCGTCGTAACCGACTTCTTCTTTATCCAAATATTTCAGTTTCGGATCCGGATTGTTTTCCTTGATGTCTTTGTACTTATCGAGCGTCGTGGCTCCGCTGAGCGTCTTCATGTATCCTACGAGCTGAACGGCAACGTGCTCGTTGCTATATTGCCTAATGCTCTCCTCGACGACGTCGATCCCCTTGAATTCTTCGCTATGCTCGGCGAAATAGGCGATTTCTTCCTTCGTCAAGCCCGCTTTGATTCGCCGTGGCATGTAGGACATATAAACTTTGCCTTTGAAATCCATTTTGCCGAACACTTCGTCGACGGTGAGCGGCTTCTTCGTCTTGTCGCCGTATTGGTTGAAGACGTCTACGATCCGCGCGGCAAGCGCGTGGCCTTCGTCTTCCTTGATCTTCGTCTCGAACGTATAGTACAACGATTGCGTTGACGTGGAATAAGCGATCGGACTGCCTTGGTCGTCGTAAATATTGCCCCGGATCGGCGGAACCGGTACCGACCGGTTGCCCAGCGCGTGCTCTTTCTCCTTAAGCGTAGGTCCTTCTACGAACTGGAGATAAGCAAGCCGCACGATCAACAAGGAAAACACGAAAAACGTAAAGAAGAAAAACACGTTCAGCCGAAAGCTGAAATGTCTGCGATTCCTTATCTCGCGCTTCTGCGCTTCTTCCGTAGAATTGCTGCTCATCTCTTTCACCCCTTGATGCTTGTCTTTTCTTGCATTAAGTTTTCTCGATATGCGTATCGGCGAAACCCGCGACATCGAACCAGTCGCCCGTTTGCGCCCATGTCGCGTCGAGCGGCGCCCAGCGGCCCGTTTCCGACTCGAATACTTCGTTCCAGGCATGCGCGCCGTAGCCGCCGCGGCCATCGTAGCCGAGTCCGGTCACGACCCTTGCGTCTAACCCTACCGACCTTGCCATCGCGGCGTAAAGCCTGGCGTAGTCGATGCAGACGCCTTTGCGCGTCGCGAACGTCGCCTCGGGATCTTGCTCCCGCCATTCTCCGCGCTCTATATAGTCATTGGCTTTATCGTAATCGTAAGCGATTGCGCTCCCTACCCAATCATACAGCGCTCTCGCCTTTTGTTCATCCGTCGTCAATCCTTGCGTAGTCGATTCCGCCGTTGCTACAATCGCATCGGGTAAATCCGCGTCGATTAGATCGTATCTTCGCTGCCATAGCTGTCCCAATTCCTCGTTGAACGACTGCGCGAAAACCGGGAGCCGGTCCTCGAGAAGCGAGCCGGTAGCCGGCCGGATGACCTGTGCAGCTACTTCGCGATACAGCCCGGATTGCTGGATATAGTCGGTCATGGGCGCGCTCGGAAAGATCGCGCAGTAAGCGAATAAGATCGCCGTGAATAACAAAGCGCGACCCGCTCCCAGCGCGGCGCCGATAAACCCGCCGATCGATCTTCCGACCGACCCGCCGGAAGGCAACGCCGATAGAGGCAATACAGCGATCGTGGCAAGCGCGCGAGCTAGAAGTCCAAGCAACAGCCGAATGATGAAGGAGACGAGCAGGAACAAGACGGAGAAACGGAGCAGCGGTAAATCGCGGAGACTTGATACGACAGTATAAACGACTTGCGACAATAACGAGCCGTCCGGACCAGGTCTAGACGTGCTCGTATCCGACAGCCACGCTTGCAATTGCGGCGACAGCGTAGCGGCCAGTATCGCCGAAGCCACGATAGCCGCAACCGTCAGCAGCGCGCTGAGCAGAAAGGACAGCAGTTGCTTGGCGGAGCCCGAGGCGCCTCGCCGAATGCCTTGATACAAGGAAACCGCCACGACGAGGAGCAATACCCACGTTACGACGTTCGCATCTACCATCCCGTTGCCTTCCATTCGAATTATTTCGCCGCGTCGCGGGCTTGAGTGACGAAGTCGCGGACTTGACCTTCCATGTCCCACGTTCCAAGCGATACGCCTCTCAATTTCACTGACACTTTGCCGGAATTCGGTACGCCGTTAAGCTCCAAATTCGGCGTCGTAATGGAGTAGGAGCCGTCCGCGTTATCGACGTACTTGGCTTCGTTAGCTTCGCCTGCCATCGTATTGATGGCTTGGTCCTTCAGCTCGTCCGTCACTTTATCGCCGAGCTGCGAAACTTTGCTGCCTACTTCCTTCAGATCGTCTATGCTGTATCCGCCGTATACCCCGAATCCGACAACGATCGCCGCGACGAGGATCCATTTCATGACCGTCTTGACGACTTTCATGACGATGATTATAGCCAATAGCGCGACTACGACGATGACCCAATTGTCTTGCAGGAACTGACTCCAATATTCGCTATCGAAACTCATCGTATCTCCTCCAACAGAGAGATCTGTAAAATAGCATTCCTCCTATTATACCTTACGGGGCAATCCCACGTAAACGACCGTCATAACTGCGCGCTCCGTTACGTACAAGTAGGATAGGCCGCGGTAGCGGACAAGGGTTCCCAAGGTTAAGGAGGCTTCACCGATGAAAACCGCCGTGTGGCTCTATTTGTTCCTGTTCGTCGCTTTCTTCGACCTCCATGCGCAGTATCCGATGCTGACTCCGTTCGCCGTGTCGCTCGGCGCCGCGCCTTCGTTCATCGGGCTCGTCATGGGAATGTATTCCCTCACGCATTTGCCCGGAAACCTGATTGCCGGGTATGGCGTAGATCGACTTGGCAGCCGATTGTTCATCATGGCGAGCTTAACCGGAGCCGGCGTGCTGCTCTTATTCCAATCTCATGTTACCGATCCTTGGCAATTGCTCTATATTCGCTCGATTAGCGGATTCGTTCTTGCCTTCCTCTCTCCCGCCTGCATGTCTCTGCTCGCGCGGCTCGCCAAAGACCATATCCATCAAGGCAAGCTTATGGCGGGCAACGGTCTCGTTCATACGATCGCCTCGGTCGTCTCTCCGGCGGCCGGCGCCTGGTTGGCGGCGACGATCGGCTTCAGCAGGTCGTTCGCCATTCTAGGCTGGGTGCTGCTAGCTACGGGCATCGGCTCCATCTGGTTCATACGCGAACCTTCCAAATCGGCAGAGCAATCGCAACCCGCGCCTAAAATGACTCCTGCCCATGCTCACGCTAGTCCGCCGATACCCGCTGCTGAAAGTCAACCAACTCCGCGTACATTCCCATGGTCCGTCTTCGTTCTGCCGATTAGCATGGCGTTCGCGCAAGGGATACTCGCTTTCGAGCTCCCGCTCCGCGGAAGCTCGACGAGCGCGGAAATCATGACGACCGGACTGCTGTTCTCCGTCGTCAGTCTCGGCGCGCTCTCCACGCTCGGCCTGTTATTCCTGAACCGATATTTACCTTACTCGCGGACGATCTCCGGCGTCATGCTGCTTGCGATCGCTTATTATGGACTAGCATCGGGATGGCCGCTTCCGCTTATGTTGTTGCTTTTCGTTATCGGCATGTCCAAAGGCGTTATTTTCCCCGCAATGACTTCGCTCATGTTGCAACTCAGCGGTCCTTCGCGCTATGGGAGAACGTTCTCCGCCTTGTCCATCGCGTTGTCGATCGGCTCGTTTCTCGGTCCCGTCGCGGCGGGAGCGGTACGCGATTCCTTCTCGCCCTATTTTTTATCGTTCCTTGTCTTGATGCTCGCGTTGCTCTGCCTGTTCCCTCGTCCGGTGTTCCGCATGAACTGGAATAGCAGCAAATCCTCGACGCCGCACGCGCCCGGCTCTTGAACGAAAAGATAAAAAGCCCCATTCCTTCTGCCTCTGGGTACCCGCACACGTCAAGTTGCCCGAAGAGGCATATGCTATATAGCCTACGCCCGTGGCCAAACCATCCTAGCGGGGCTCTTGATTTTAGCGTGAGGGGTGAACTCACATGTCCAATGTTATCGGAGCTAGCACGACGATCGTTCTCGTTCTGTTCATTCTGCTCGTTATCGTTCTCCGCGCCGGTTACTGAACCATAAATAACTAGCCAATGAACCCGAAAAGCTGCTTGGAAGGGCCGCGGTGCGGCCCTTTGCAGGGCGAATTACATATGTGGACAAGCCCCGTGGTACAATTGAGAAAACAACTTCACCTTCATCCCATTCGAAACGGGGGCTTTCGCCAATGGATGCCGCGATCATCGTCGAAGGAAAGAACGACCGAACCCGTCTATCCCGCGTGCTATCGGAAGAAATCCCTATTCTATGCACGTTCGGAACGTTGAATACCGAACGCATCGAAACGCTTCGCAAGGCGGTCGGCGACCGGCAAGTATACTTGTTCACCGATCCCGATGCCTCGGGGCGCAGAATCCGGGGCGTATTGCGCGACGTGTTCCCCGATGCCGAACATATTTACACGCGACGCGGATATAACGGAGTCGAAGGCACCCCCGAAGAATATTTAATTCAACAGCTCGAGAAAGCCGGGCTCGAAGCGTATATTAAGTACCCCGATCCGCTCACGGAATGGCCTAAGGAATAAACGTTTTGCCAATCGTTAAAGTTTCTGAGCGAAGGGGATAACGTTGTTAAAAATAAAGGACGACGCAGATCCTTCTCTGCATCGTCCTTTATTTTTGTCTTATAGCAGGCTCTTGATTTCTTTCGCCATATCTTGCGGTGTCTTATTGTTGACGCCTTCCTCGATATAGTCGTTCGCAGAAATCCAATCGCGAACGTTCCCCTTCTTATCGAGCAGTACGATCAAGTTCATATGGCTGAAGTTTCCTTCGTCGTCTTTATCTACCAGTATTTGGTACTTTTTGGCGAGCTCTGCCGTCGCTTGCTCTTGCCCTCGCAAAAACTTCCAACCGGTCAAATCCGCGTCGTACGTATCCGCGTAATCCTTCAGCACATCCGTCGTGTCTTTCGTAGGATCGATCGTGACGGACATGAACTCGACTTTATTGCCGAATACTTTATCTGCCTTAAGCTCGTCCTGAACCTGCGACAACAGCGCGGTCGTCGGAGGACAAACATTCGGGCAGCTCGCGAAGAAGAAGTAGAGCAATCTGACTTTGCCGTTCGTGTTCTCCAGCGTAACTTCGTTGCCGTCCGTATCCGCGTACGAAAAGTTCACACCGGCCATCTGTACTTGCAAATTATCTGTTGTTTTATTTTGGCTGTATAGTAAATAGCCGCCCAACACCAAGCACACCGTCAGCAAAACAAGCGGAAAGCCGTAGCGCTGCAGGAACGTACGCTCTTGCTTAATGGGCGCTACGCCAACTTGCTCAATCGTATCGTTGATGGTCTCATTGATATTATTAACAATCTGCTTCTCATCTCGTTCCTGCTCCACTTCGCTACACTCCGTTCGTATCGAGAATCATGACGAAGAACATGATCATCAAATAATTGATCGAAATAATGAAATCGGTTTTAGCCCATTTGTCGTCATCCTTCGCTCCGAAACCGGATACCGCGTGGATGAACCAAATGACGACGATAACAAGCGATAAAATAAGGAAGTACATACCCACGTAATCGTACGTGTACATCAGGATCGTTGCCGGAATAAGCAGCAAAATGTAAGGCAGCATTTGCCACTTCGTCCGCGTAACGCCTTTCACTACCGGCAACAACGGGAAGCCTGCCGCGCGATATTCTTCTTTGCGGCGAATCGCGAGCGACCAGAAGTGCGCCGGTTGCCATAGGAACAATAGCGCGAACAGAATCCACGCTCCTTCGTCCACCGTTCCCGTAACGGCGCAATATCCGATTACAGGAGGCATCGCGCCGGATATTCCGCCGATCGACGTACTCCAAGTGGAATTGCGCTTCAACCACATCGTGTAGATGACGACGTACACGAACATGCCGAGTAAGCCAAGCCAACCGGTCAACGGATTTACGAGCAGGAACAATACGACAAGTCCTGCGATTCCAAGCATAATAGCGTACGAGAGTACCCCTCCCGGGGTCATCCGTCCTTGCGGCAACGCCCGATTGCGGGTACGCGCCATTTTCGTATCGAAATCCCGGTCCAAGTAGTTATTGAATACGCAAGAGGATGCCATAGTTAGCGCCGAACCGAGCAGCATCCATACGAGCAACCATCCATCGATATCCCACTTTGAAGCAACCCAGAATCCGCCGAACGCCGCAATCAAATTCAGTCGAATGATTCGCGGCTTCGTTAGGGCTACAAGATCTTTAAGCACGGTGCTCCTCCTTTATGTCGAACAGAGCGGCAATGCGAGTCTGCGATTATGTCTGTTCAATGATACCGCATATGTTCAACCATTGACAATGTTCGCCTTCCCGTGTTCATGAAATCGCCACCTGCTGTGAACAAGGTGCGAACGAGAAAGGAAACGTTGCGTCGCCAGTCACACAATGCCGCTTTGGTAAATACACTGTATTGCGACAAGTGCCTATCACGCTTACGAAGTGCGTAGGCGGCTTGAATGAGGAAGGGTGGCATGCGAAACGATGGCCCGCATCAAGACCAACAGCGAACAGGTAAAAATGTTGGGCTTCGAAGCGGCGCAGAAGCCTTATTTCTATCAGAGTTCCCGGGATCGGGACGTTCGACTCGCCGAACGCGTCATCAATGGTGAGCGTCAGCATCCTGCCTCAAACGCTTTATGGTTTTTCCGGCCTACCGGCGATTGCCCGGATACTTGGTACGACCAAGCGAACACGGGGAGATACAAGAAGCATTGCTTCTTCGCCCCAACCGCAGCTGATTGTCCCGCTGTGTATTAATAACTTTGTTCTGAGAGATGAAGGAGGATTTTTACATGTTTACTAACAACAAAATGCCATGGCCTGGAATGCAACATCAACCCGGAATGATGCCTATGCACGGAATGGCTACGCAAATGCCTACGCAAATGCCGATGCCTGTGCCGATGCCTATGCCGCCTCAAGTCCCGAGCGGTATTCCGATTACGCCGGGCGGCACGACGTTGCCGGGAACATTCGTCCCCGAGGAGTCTTACGTCGAAAATATTTTGCGCATGAACCTGGGTAAGACCGCCACGCTCTACATGACTTACGAGAACAACTCCGAGTGGAACGCCAAAATTTTCAAAGGCGTTTTGGAAGCAGCCGGCCGCGATCACATCATTATTAGCGATCCCGCGACGGGCAAAAGATATTTGCTCCTGACGCTCAACCTAGACTACATCACGTTCGACGAGCCGCTTAATTATACGTTGCCTTTCGGATCTGGCGGCGCAATGGGCACTACGGGACGTTAAGTTCGCCTATGGGGCGGAACGTCCATATGCGAAGTCCGGCTTCGCCGCCCTTTATCCATAGCATCATCTCTGTCCAGGAACGCCCTTCGCGGCGTTCCTTTTCGATTTGCGCCGCTTGTTCGCCATCCTCGGCATGCCAAATTTCCACGAAAACGCCGGGTTGGCTCGTATTTTCCAAAGCTTGAAACGGCTTGCCTTGTTGCGATCGCGACTGAATCCACGAGCTGTAAACACTTCGATATTCCTCTAAAACAACGTATTCGCAGAAGACGATCATCCGCATTTCCTGCCTTCATCTTTATAATTTAACCGCCGGACGTCCATACTGAAGCAGTAGCGATCGAAAATAAGGAGGCTCCTCGACATGGACACCGGCACGCATTTCGTGTTCGGGCTCGGGCTCGGCGGTCTGGCGATGGTCGATCCCGTCATTTCCGCACACGCCTATGGCCCCGTCGCCATATTGCTCGGCACGGTGGCTGGCTCTAACGCGCCCGATCTGGACAGTGTGCTTCGTTTCAAGAGCAATGCCGATTATATCAAAAACCATCGCGGGCTGTCCCATTCTTTTCCGGCCATCTTCGGGTGGGCAGCAATCATTACCGCTTGCGTGTCGCTGATGTTCCGTAACATCCCATGGTGGCACATCGGGTTTTGGGTCCTTCTCTCCGTCGTCGTCCACGTGTTCGTCGATTTGTTCAACTCGTACGGTACGCAAGCGTATCGACCGGTTAGCCGTCAATGGGTCGCTTGGAATATTATCCATATCTTCGACCCGTTTATTTTTTCCTCTCACTTGCTGGCTATACTGCTCTGGATATCCGGTTTCGCCGATCCGACCGTCGTTTTCCCGGTGTTGTACGGTTTGATCGCCGTCTACTACGTATGGCGAACGCAAGTCCATCGAAGATTGTCGCGCAAAGTGCCTTTGATCGATGCTAATCGGCAAGAAGGCGACCGATATACGCTAATGCCTACCGTATCGCTATATCGTTGGAATATTGTCAGGAGATCGAAGGATTGTACCTACGGCATCGGAGAATGGGATCACGGCACGCTTCGATGGCTCGACGTCATGAAATGCGACGAACACCCGGCTCTCGAAGCTTCCAAGGTAAATCAAGACGTACAAGCTTTTCTGTGCGTCACTCCATTCCCTTGCGGACAAGTAAAGCGGCAAACCTGGGGATACGAAGTGCGATGGGTCGATATCCGGTACCGTTATCGAAAGCAATATCCTTTCGTCGCCGTCGTGATGATGGATTTCTCCTTCTCCCCGTTGCAATCGTATGTAGGCTGGCTCAGCGATGAGCGTTTAGAGAAAAGATTGCGTATGAATTCCTATTAACAAGCGGTGCTTAGCTACCGCTTTTTTCTTGTGTCGCGGTCTTGACTGCCGACGCCTATAAGCGCACAATATGAAAAGCCCAAGGGCTAGCCTCGGGCTTTCGGCGGGTAACGATTTTAGTTAACGGCCGCCGGACAATTGTTGCTCAGCCATTTGGACGAGTTTCTTGGTAATGTAACCACCCAGAGAACCTGCATCGCGGGATGTTACGTTGCCGTAATAACCATCAGCCGGGAGCGTTACGCCAAGGGATTGAGCTGCTTCCGTTTTCATGCTGTTCAGAGCTGCTTTCGCTTGCGGAACGATAATTTGGTTGCTTCCTGCCATGAGTGAATTCTCCTTTCGCCTTGATGATTGGTTGCAAGCTTGCCTTGTTAGTATGCTAGATGTACAGAAAAATATGCTTAAGGAGTTGATCCATTGTGAGTAAATCGTTATCGCTATTTTTTGCCTGTACTTCCGTGGCGTTGATGCTCGCTACCGCATTCACCTTGAGCGAGAACGGGTGGCTCGCTGCGTTGTTCGGCTTGCTTACGTTCGTTACGATAGGCTTAGGTTTCACCGTCAAAGCCCGCAAATCTCGTCAAAATCGAAGCTAACTAGCTTAAGCCGCTTTTAGCGCCGCAGCGGCGGCAAGAAGCCCATCGCTTCCTTCACTTTAGCGAGCGTCTGCTCCGCCACGACGTTCGCGCGCTCCGCGCCGTCGCGCAAAATTTTGCCGATCTCCCCGGAGGAACGAATAGCGTTGTATTTCTTTTGAAGCGGCTCCAGCGCGCTTACGACAACCTCGGCCAAGTCCTTTTTGAAGGCGCCGTAGCCTTGGCCGTCGTACGCGGCTTGAATTTGCTCAATCGTCTGACCGGAGCACTTCGCGTAGATACTCATTAAATTGCTGACTTCCGGCTTGTTCTGGACGTCGAATACGATTTCCCGCCCGAGATCCGTCTTGGCGCGGGATATTTTTTTGCGAATATCTTCCGGCGTGTCGAGAAGAGCGATGTAGCTTCCCGCGTTCGGGTTGCTCTTGCTCATCTTCTTCGTGCCGTCGTCGAGCGACATGATCCGTGCGCCGACTTTCGGAATGAACGGCTCCGGAATGACGAACGTCTCGCCGAACCTGTAATTGAATCGGCCCGCCAAGTCGCGCGTAAGCTCCAGATGTTGCTTTTGATCATCGCCCACGGGTACGAGGTTCGTATTATAGAGCAAAATATCGGCCGCCATGAGCGACGGATAGACGAACAGCCCCGCGCCGATCGCTTCCTTGCCTTCGGATTTATCTTTGAATTGCGTCATACGCTCTAGCTCGCCCATATAGGATAGCGTCGTCATCAGCCATCCGAGCTCCGCGTGCGCAGGGACATGCGATTGCATGAAGATGGACGCTTGCGCGGGATCAAGCCCAGCCGCGACGAACAGAGCCGCTACCGCTTCGCTTTGTTCGCGGAGCGCCTCCGGTTCCTGTGGAACGGTTACCGCGTGGAGATCGACGACCATGAAAAAGCACTCGTGTTCATGCTGCAGCGCAACGAAGTTTTTCATCGCGCCGATGTAATTGCCTAGCGTGAGCTTGCCGCTCGGTTGAATCCCAGACAGTACGCGTAATTTGGACATCGTGATCGTACCCCTCTTTTTGAAAATAAAAAAAAGCCCTCATCCGCAAGGGACGAGAAAGCCGTGGTGCCACCCTAATTCGTTCCGCGGGCATGTAGCGCCGCGCAACCTTCGGTTCCGCTATCGGGGAACATCCGGAGAACATGGGACAGGACACCTGCGAAGGACATGCGTTACGCCTTCGGTATCCGTCGTTCCGTCCTCGGCTCCAGGATCCATTCCGCAAAGGGGCGCACCGGTTTCCAGCAACCACCGGCTCTCTGTGAGCGCTCCGCATACGCGTACTTATTCCCTTCATCGCCGTATCCTATCAACGTTTGTACATCATTATACGCTACGCGTTTCAGTTGTCAACCTCGTCGTTCATAATCATTTATGGCCAAGCATATGCTCTTGTAATCCTACACCTTATTATACGTCGGGAAGTGACTTCGTGTTGTCGGACATCGAAAAACTGCAGACGTTCAAAATTATTTTCATCAGCATCCTATTGGAAGCATTGCCTTTCTTGCTTGTCGGCGTGCTCATTTCCGCGATTTTGCAGGCATTCGTATCGGACACGCTCATCGGAAAGCTAACGCCCAAGCATCCCGTCGCAGGCGTCTTGTTCGGGAGCTTGCTCGGTATCGTGCTTCCTTTATGCGAATGCGGGATGATTCCGATCGTCCGCAGGCTCATGCGCAAAGGTCTTCCCGCTTACATCGGACTTACTTATATTATCGCCGGACCGATTATTAACCCTGTCGTTTTCGGTGCTACATTCGCGGCTTTCCGCACGAACCGCGAGCTCGCTTATTCGCGATTTTATTTAGCCTTCCTCGTATCTGTTGCGATTGGATTGATTTTATTTCATTTCGTTAGGAAAAGTCCGTTAAAAGACAAAGTTCATGTTAACGCGCATCACCATCATCACGAGCATTCGCACGCTGCCGATAAGCCGCGCGACCGATTCGTGCAAAAACTTGCCCATACGCCAGCCCATGCCGCCGAAGAATTTTTCGACATGGGCAAATATTTATTTTTCGGCGCATTCGTGACGGCCTTGCTGCAAACTATAATTTCCCGTCAATCGTTCGCGGTCATCGCCGACCACGATTTCGGCTCCCACCTGTTCATGATGGGTTTCGCTTACGCGCTCTCCTTATGCTCGACCTCCGACGCCTTCGTCGCCGCTTCTTTCAATACGTTGTTTCCTCCAAGCGCGTTGCTCGCTTTCCTCGTCTTCGGTCCGATGATCGATCTTAAGAGCACGCTTATGATGCTTGCTGTTTTCCGGCGCAAATTCGTCCTAAAATTCATAGCAATCCTGTTCGCGCTAGTTCTGCTGGGCTCGGTCCTGTTCGGCAAGTTAGGATGGGTGTAAGGGAGGGGCGATCCGTTCATGCACGCTAAGCATTCCATTCAAATGGCTTCTCATTACTTCATTCGGTCGTTCATCCTTGCTGCCTTCGCCTACTTTATCGTCGTTCTCGTCCGTACAGACAACCTTGATCTATATATCGCGACACGAATGCAATTCATCGTAAAATTGACGGCGCTCGGCATGTATGTCATCGCCGCGCAGCAGCTATACGCCGGCATCCGGTCTTGGGCGAATCATACACACCACTCGCATGCATGCTGCGACGATCATTCCCACGATCTGCCGAACTCTTGGCGTGCCAGCTTGCTGCTTTACGGCTGGTTCTTATTGCCTCTCGTACTGGCATTAGCCGTTCCGGATGGCATGTTAGGGAGCGCGATGGCCGCTGCAAAAGGCGTGCAATACTCTCCCGAGCAAGTCGTTATGCCGGAATCTCCCTCCTCCCCCTTTTTACAAAGATTCGCTAAATACGGTCAACAGCTCATTAAGCAAAACCCTATTGGCATCTCCGACGAACGTTTTATCGAGACGTTGACTACGCTCGACTTGTACCGTACCGCTTTTATAGGTAAAACAATCCGGCTTAGCGGCTTCGTCTTCCGCGAAAAAGGGATGAACAACCATCAGTTCAGCGCGACGCGTTTCGCCGTAAGCTGCTGTTCCGCGGATGCGTATCCCTATGGAATTCTCATTAACTACGGTAAAGCCTACTTATTGGAGTCGAACGAATGGGTTTCCGTGACCGGCAAGTTAAGCACTACCAATTATAACGGTAAGGAAATTATTGAGATCGACGCAAATGTGATTCAACGTATCCATATCCCGGATGATCCTTACGTGTCGCCGGATATCGACTTCGAATCGGAATAGCACAATTATTCTGGAAATTGTTCCTGAAAGTGCATAGCACTCCCAATAAAGTCCATACTACCCCTCAAAGGAGGTGAGCGCGATGGCAAGTTCAAATTCAAGCTCACGCAGTGGCAGCAGTTCCCTCGTCGTCCCTCAAGCCAGACAAGCTTTGGAACAGTTGAAGTATGAAGTCGCACAAGAGCTCGGTATTCAGATTTCGCCGGATGGATACTACGGCAACATGTTAACCCGCGATGCCGGATCCATCGGAGGTCAAATTACTCGCCGTCTTGTTCAAATGGCAGAGCAGCAACTATCGGGAGGAAGCAGCAGTTTCATGCGCCGTTAAATTGCAAATCTGCACAATACAACCAGGGACTGCCTACTCGTCAAGACGAGATAAGACAGTCCCTGATTCATGTTCGTATGTAAGTTAGTATGCTATTCGCCCGAAATTTCTTTCCGATCCCGCTTAGGGGCCGGAGGTCTGAAAAACACGTTAGCCATGTTATAGTTCGATTCGAATTGGACGCTAACGTAAATTTGCCCTTGGCGCAGAGCGAAATCGTATGCGATTTCCCCGTGCGTCCACGTCCGTTTGTGGCGCAATGCTTCCACCGCCATCACGCGTAGTTGCTTCGCTTGGGTGGCCGTTAATCCCCCCGCGTGATTCGGTTGCTGGCTTCCGCAATCGAGCGGCAAATGCCGGATGCCGAAGCGCCCAACCTTGTCCTCTCGAATTTGCAGTACAATCGTCCCTGCAGTTAGTCCCTTAAGCTCCGCCTCAAGTTGTTCTAATGCTACATTGACTTGTCTTGCCAGTGAAATTTGATCCATCATTCTCCTCCTTTGTACTTATACTAGATAAAATGTAAGGGTTTACCTCATACCCCAGACCCATTGTAAAAGAAAATTTAGATAATTGCAATCATTTTGTCAATTATTGTATCTTTGTGTAAATTCGTGACGGGGATATCGTTCAAAAGGAGAAAAAGAGCAGCGTAATCGACAAAAAAGCCCGCACAGACTTTCATCTGGGGGGCTTAAAGTCGATCGTCCTGTTAATCCTATTGTGCGCAAAGCGATGCGAAGGTCTCGACATCCGCGACGACGCGAGAGACGGCATCGCGCCAAAATTCCGGCTCGTCTAGCTTGACGCCTAAGTGATGGGAAGCGAGTTGCTCTACTGTCATGACCCCAGTGTCTTTCAACAACCGATCGTACTTCGAGCGGAAGCTTTCGCCCTCGCGTTCGGCTACGGCGACGAGACCCGTGCTGAACAAGTATCCGAACGTGTACGGGAAGTTATAGAACGGAACGTCCGTTAAGTAAAAATGAAGCTTGGATGCCCAGAAATGCGGGTGCCACGAGCTAAGCGCATTGCCGAAAGCTTCTTGTTGCGCCTCTACCATCAGTTTGCTAAGTTCTTCAGCTTCGACTATGCCCGCCGCGCGTCGCTCGTAAAATCGGGTCTCGAACAAGAAACGCGAGCGAATGTTCATGAAGAAGGCAACGGCGCGTTGCAAGCGGTCATCGAGCAACGCGAGCTTCTCCTCGTTGCTGGATGCCCTGCGTAATAGCGCGTCATTCACGAGAGCCTCCGCGAACGTCGAAGCCGTCTCCGCCACGTTCATCGCGTATTCTTGGGCGAATGGCGGCAAGCCGTCGACAAGCGCGCCATGATAGGCGTGCCCTAGCTCGTGCGCCAACGTGGAGACGTTGCCGGGCGTACCGGAATACGTCATGAAAATTCGGCTTTGCTCGCTGATCGGGAAGCTCGTGCAAAATCCGCCAGGGCGTTTGCCGGGACGGTCCTCGGCTTCGATCCAATTATCGTCGAACGCTTTGCGGGCAAGCTTAGCCATGTCGGGAGAAAATTGTTCGAACGCTTCCGTTATGATCTTCGCGGCTTCGTCATACGAAATTTTAGCCTGACTGGAAGCAATCGGTGCATCCACGTCGTGCCACGCTAGCTGCGTCTTGCCGAATCGGCCGGCTTTGAGCGATAAATATTTCGTTAACGGCTCAACGCCTTCCGCCACGGCCGTCCACATTGCGTTCAACGTTGCTCCGCTCATCCGATTCATCTTTAACGGCTCGCGTAACGGATCGTTCCACCCCCGCATCCCATATAGCTTCAGTCTGAAGCCGGCAAGTCGGTTTAACGTATCTGCGCAAAGATCCGCTTGCTCGGACCATGCTTCTTCCCACTTGGTCGCCATTAGGTCGCGGACTTCCGCTTTCGCGTCGTCGAGCTTATTCGCTGCTTGACCGACGGACAACGAGGCTACTGACTCGCCGTCCTGCCATGGAATGGAAATGCGGCTAACGATCGTATTATAATGCTCTCCCCAGCCATGGTAACCGTCCACGGCCAATTCGCTCGCCACGCTTTCCAGCTCTGGAGGTAGCTTCTCTTTCGCGGCCTCGCGACGTTCGCCGAGCGGGAACAGCACGGAAGATCGCGCAGCGTCTCCGCTCCAATTCGTCCATTGCTCCTCCGGTACCTCCGCCAACTTCGCTTCGTACAAATCTTGCGCTTGCTTGTATTTAGCAGACAGCGATTGGATTCGTTCGGTCAACGATACCGCCCGTTTGTCGCTCATTTGCTGAGAGGTTAAACAGGATACGAACGCATCCGCTTCCCGAAGCCGAGCCAATGCTTGTTGAAGCCGATCGGTCCATTCCGATAATTGATCATCACTCGCAGCATGGTTTACGGACTGCAATTCTTTCAACAAAATCGCGACGAGGCTTTCCGTCTCCTGAACGAAAGCAGAAAATCGCGGTGAAGAAGAGCCGCCTTCGAAGAGCGACTCCAAGTTCCATTTCATATTCATATCCGATCGCTTCCTTTCCATTTGCACGTCGCTTCTCCGTGCGGTATCTTAGTACAAGAAAGGGGGGACCCTCTTGATCCCATTCCGAAATAGCTGGCCTTATGATATTACAGGCAATGACGTCTTCGTACAAGAATGTCCCTTTTGCAAAGCATCAAACGTGCTTCTGCCGCTTAAACCCGCGGATGTAGTGAGTTTATACGATGGGGCGCGCAAAATCTTGCTCGTCTTCCCGTGTTGTCATAGCCGAGTTCGCATCGTAGACGCGGACCCCGACTATTTGCTCGCTAACCGCCCGCTCCGAACGGAAAATCCGATCTCGGACTGAGTCTTGATACGCGAAACGGCGCTACTCTTAAGCGCCGCTTATTTGCATTTCTTCAGGCAGTTCCGTGCCGTTCCCCGTCATTTCCTCGCGGATGTTCTGCCACTGCTCTCGCGACGCTCGAATCATTGCGGCATCCGTAATGCTGCGATCGTGAATGATTCTGCTGAACCATTTGACCGCTTCGTTGAAATTCCCCAAACGCCGATTCAGTTCACCGATCAAAAACATGAGACGAGTGTTGCTGAGCGACTCCGTTTCCTTCTCGAATACGTTTATGTATGCGCCTAGCGCGAAACCCAGAAATCTGTTTTCCTGCGTCGTATTTCCCTCGTACCGGTAAAGCCATGCAATATGATGGAGCAATCCGGAGACGACGCGGTCCTTTTCCCCGACCGTTTGGGCGGTGAGCAACGACAATTTGTAGCATTCCATCGCATCGGCTTCCGTCCGCACGCCGCCGTAATCTCTATGCTTCCAGTGGTTGCCCATTTTATCGTAGTAGGCTTTTTTCTGTTTATCCACTAAATGTTCTCTGAAATTTTCCGTAGACGCGAATCCGCAATACGGGCATACGCGCACGACGTAAAAATCAGGATTGATGTCCTTGAAATAAGAACAGAAATCCGAGTCGGTTTTAATCGCCTTCTTCAGGCTAGGGCGTACTCGCGAGGTTTGAAAGCTCGATTCGCAACAAATGCATTTGACCTTGATCTGAAATAACGGCTCCATGAAGCCTTCCCCCTTGATTAAGATGGATCGGTATTAACGAAATGTTGAGCCGGGCCGGAAAGCCGCTCAAGCATTAGCTGTTGCAGTTGCTCGGGAAGGGTGGTCTCGGATAGCGCTTCAGCCATGCAGGATAACCAAGCTTGTGCATGTGCCGGCGTAATCGGAAAAGGCATGTGACGCGCTCTCATCATCGGATGGCCGTGTTCATCGGAAAACAGCGAGGGCCCTCCGAAAAACTGCGTCAGGAACTGAACCTGCTTTTCCATGACCGGACGGATATCAGCCGGAAACAAAGGAGATAAAAGCGGGTGCTGCTGAACTTTCGGATAAAATTTCTCGACGATATCGCGCAACATTGATGCGCCGCCGATCGCTTCGTATAGCGTTGCGTAGCTGGACAACTCGTCCCTCCTGCGTGCGATCGATCAAATGATCAATAATTGTCGAATCCGCACTTCTCTATGGGTTGCCGGACCTATAAGACCACGGCTAATGGATTAAGCCTATTATACCACAAAGACACAATTTGCCTCTTGAAAAAAATAAAGATCGTCCCAAAAAGGACGATCTGATCGCGGCTAGCCGTTACGTATATATTCGCTTACATTTCTTCTTCCGGACCCATCAAAGATTCCCGAATGACATACACGAAAGCGCATACAAGCAATCCTGCAACTATGCCTGCCATCTTCATCACTCCGATACGAAGCAGATTCAATGCGATAATTCATTGCGTGAATACCTAATTCGATTGTACCATATCTCATCGTGGCCGGCACTGATTTTTTGCAAACGGTTACATGGAAATAGCCTAACAATTGTTGGGCAAGATTGTCCTCTCGTACTCATATATTGGACAAGAGCGTCGGTATGTATGGGAGGGGACGGCTTTGCGATTAGAGCACTCCGTTAACGGAAAACAATCCGGACTAGTCACGGCGTTAAGCGTGCTTGGCATCGGCGGGTTCGCCCTGCTGCTTGGAGGTTTGGCGCTTGGCATGCCGGGCAAGGCGCTAGAAGCTTCGTTACGCGGCGTCTCGGTATGGTGGGAAGTGCTGTTTCCCGCGCTTTTCCCTTTCTTCGTGCTCTCGGATATTATGCTTGGCTTCGGAATCGTGCATTTCGCGGGCAAGCTGCTCGATCCGTTCATGCGACCGTTATTTCGCCTTCCCGGAGTCGGGGGGTTCGTCGTCGCGATGGGCTTCGTGTCCGGGTATCCTGTCGGCGCCCGCTTAACGTCGCGATTAATGGAACAAAAGATGATTAATCGGGATCAAGGGGAGCGTCTCGTCGCGATGACTACGACGTCCGATCCGATCTTCCTTATAGGCGCCGTGAGCATCGGCTTCTTCGGCAGCTTGCAGCCGGCACCGATACTCGCTATCGCCCATTACGGCGGCGCTCTATTGTTAGGCGTCCTATCAAGGTTTCGCGCGGATAAGCACGAGGAGGGCGAACCGCTTACCGTGTCGGGGACGCCTGCCAAACAACGAACGGAAGGCAGAATTCGCAGTGCTTTTGCAGCTATGCATCATGCCCGAATAGCCGATGGACGGCCTTTCGCCGTTCTCCTCCAACAATCGCTTCAGTCATCGCTGGCTCTAATGATGATCGTAGGCGGTCTTGTCGTGTTTTTCTCCGCGGCGATGACGCTGCTCGTCGATAGCGGATCGCTAATTTTGTTCCACCATGCCATCGCTGGATTTCTTCAACTGTGCGGCATGTCCCCTCACTTAACCCCTTCGCTCATTAACGGAACGTTCGAGGTGACGATCGGCGCTAAAGCCGCCGCGAACAGCGGTACGGCAGGATCGTCGCTCCCGTTAGTAGATCGCGTCGCCGCCGCGGCATTCGTCCTCTCCTGGGCTGGGCTATCGGTTCATGCGCAGGTTGCCGGGTTAATGAGCCGAACGAAATGGCGGTACTTGCCGTTCGCCCGATTTCGGCTATTTCACGGTATCGTCGCGATGATCCTCGTCTACTTGATCTGGCCCTTGTCCCAATAACGCGCGTCTTACAAGCGCCGGCATTGTATTCCCGCGGGTTATTGTTTATTATCGTATCAGATAAGGAACGTACGACCGGAAGGAGCGTCACCGCTTGAAATACGCACTATTAGACCGTGGAGACCGACTTTCCAAGCAACTAGCCCAGCAACTTCACGCCCTCGCGAACGACAAGGGGTTAATCCATGACGAAGAAGCCCCGGAAGTCGTCGTCTCGATCGGCGGGGACGGTACGCTGTTGCAAGCTTTCCATCGTTATGAAAATCAATTGCACCGGGTTACTTTCGTTGGGATTCATACCGGACATCTCGGGTTTTACGCCGATTGGAAAAAAGACGAGCTCCCCAAGCTAGTCGAGATGATGGCAACCTCGGAGCCGCGTAACGCCAGTTATCCTCTGTTGCATCTCGAAGTAAATACGAAATCGGGCAGCACGTCTTATCTGGCTTTGAACGAATGTACGTTAAAAAGCGTTGACGGCACGCTCGTCGCCGCGCTTCGCATTAACGACGAGCCGTTCGAAATGTTCCGCGGCGACGGTATCGTAATCTCCACTCCGTCCGGGAGCACCGGCTACAATAAAAGCCTTGGCGGCGCGGTCATCCACCCGTCGCTCGAGGCGCTGCAAATCGCGGAAATCGCGTCGATCAACAATCGCGTATACCGTACGTTAGGCTCTTCGGTTATTTTACCGAAGCATCACCATTGCGACATCGTTCCACCCGATCCGGAAAAGGAGCTTCATATCGCCATCGATCAGTTGGTCGTACAGATGGCTGGGGTAACTTCCATTACGTGCCGCGTGTCGAACCAGAAAGTCTCGTTCGCCCGCTATCGTCCTTTTCCGTTCTGGAATCGCGTCAGAGAAGCGTTCATCGGCTCGGGCGACTAACCCCCCCACCCTGTCTCGCTCCAATCAAAAAGCCTTTTTCCGAAGTCGATTTCGGAAAAAGGCTTTTTTATGATTTCGTTATTCGCTCGCCCGCGGATTACTGCTCGCCTCGGAGTGCTGTCCGCCGCCTTCCGGCCTTGGACCCGGCTTGCCGCCGAAGCTTTTGCGGCGACGGTTTTTACCCGGCCACCGGCTTCCGTTACGCGCTGCTTCCGCGTTCGGATGCGCGCTCGCCTCACCGCCTTGCAGGCGTCCTTCGGCCGCTTGACGGTTGTTGCCTTCCGCGCTTTGTTGCGGACGCTGACCGCGGGGACCGCCATTGTGTCCGCGGCTTTGCCCATGATTGCCTTGGACCTGTTGTCCGCCGCGCTCCTGATTGCCATGGCTCTGATTGCCGGAGCCTTGTCCTTGGCGACGATCTCCGCCGCCGGATCCGTGCGACGGCTTCCCTTGCCGGTTCTGCGATCCGCCGTCTTGCCCTTGACGGGATCCCCCCCGCGAGGACGATCCGCCGGAATGTCCGCCGCCGTTGTTCGCGTTGCGACGTTCGGCATCCGCGGCCGCTCTGGCTACGGCGGATACGGTTACATTCGGTACTCTGACAGGGCCGCCCGGACGTTCCTTCAGCGGCCATCGCATAAGCGGTCCGCTGCTAAGAGCGGCCGCCGTCTCAGCGGCCTGCTCGCCGGCTTCGCCGATCGCCGTGCTCACGGCGGCTACCGCGTCCTGCTGGCTTTTCTCGAGCTCCTCGGGAGACAA
Source organism: Cohnella yongneupensis (assembly GCF_042655785.1). NCBI lineage: Bacteria > Bacillati > Bacillota > Bacilli > Caryophanales > Paenibacillaceae > Cohnella > Cohnella yongneupensis. The sequence goes on along the minus strand of NZ_JBHSNC010000036.1, from coordinate 35,791 downwards.
AGATTTGCTGTCCACTTTCGTGATGACGAAATAAGCGCATCCAAAATTGCAATATTCGTTAATGTAATCGACCAAGCTCGAAATCGCGGATTCCTTCGTAGCGCGAGGATGGCCATCCTTGTAAAAACCGCGCAGTCGCAGCTGGCTGTAGCCCCAATCGCCTACGATATAATCGAAGCGCTCCAGCACTTCGCTGTACCGCTCGCGGAAAGCTTCCGGATTCCATCCGTTCTTATGCTCGTGCAGTACAGAGTAAGCGTTGTTACCAGCCATGAAAATCACGTTAGGCTCTCCTCCCGAACACTCATCGTTCTTGCCTCCGCGGATTTGACCTGTTCGTGCGCATGATAGGAACTACGAACGAACGGCGCCGACTCGACATGCGAGAATCCGCGTTCCAAACCATCGAGTTTAAGCTGCTTGAACTCGTCCGGATGCACATAACGAACGACATTCAAGTGGCTCGCCGACGGCTGCAAGTATTGTCCTAACGTTAAGATGTTGCAATCGATCGCGCGCAGGTCGTCCATCGCTTGCAAAATTTCTTCCCGCGTCTCGCCGAGTCCTAGCATAATGCTCGATTTCGTCGGGATGTCCGGGTTCATCGCTTTGGCGCGGCTCAGCAACTCCAGCGAGCGGCGGTATTTCGCCTTGGCGCGCACGCGATTCGATAACCGTTCTACGGTCTCTATGTTGTGGTTCAGGATGTCCGGCTTCGCATCCATAACGATCTTAAGGGACTCCTCGTTGCCTAGGAAATCCGGAATAAGTACTTCGACGCTGCATAGCGGCATTTTGCGTCTGATCGCTTTGATCGTCTCGGCGAAAATCGTAGCTCCGCCATCCTTCAAGTCGTCCCGCGCTACCGAAGTGACTACGCAATGGCGAAGTCCCATCTGTTCCGCGGCTTCCGCGACGCGTTCCGGCTCCTGCAAATCCAGCTCCGTCGGCAATCCCGTCTTCACCGCGCAGAACCGGCATGCTCTCGTGCAAATATCGCCAAGAATCATGAACGTCGCCGTTCGGTTGGCCCAGCATTCATATATATTAGGACATCGCGCTTCCTCGCACACGGTGTGCAGCGTCTTCGTCCGCATCATTTGTTTGATTTCTTTATAGGGCTCTCCGGTGGTCAGCTTTATTTTAAGCCATTCCGGCTTTGGAAGCCTCGTGCTCGTAGTCATTGCGTTCCCCTCTTTCTGTCCCCCTTATTATAGCATGATTCGGATAAAATCCAATGATCTGTAAAACCCTACTTCTACATGACGAAGAGGAGGAGGGGTGGCGTTGAATCGGCATTGGTGGAAAGGTTTTAACGATATGCGCCCCCGGTTGCGACGCTCGATTAACGGGGTTCTGGCACTAATCCTTGCATTCGGATTATGCGGAATCCCTTCCGTTGCGACCGCCGCACCGGCGCAGCCCGATCAGATTAAAAAACGCGTTCAGCTTTACGACCGAGTCAGCGTTCTCACCGGGCTCGATTGGACCGTGCTCGCGGCGATTGACCAATACGAGCGAACGATGTCTCGCGCGCATCCCAAAACGCGGCCGCTTCGGGAAACCGCGGTTACCGGCGTTTATATTCCACCGACCGAATGGAGCGGAGTGCTCAATCCGGACGAGGGAGATACCGAGCCCGCGTCGATCCGGTTCTTTCAAGGCATCGGTCGGGACGGCTCAGGCGATCGGCTGGCCGATCGTAACCAAGACGAGGATCTGCTCTTCTCCGTCGCCGCCGAAGTTCTGCGTTACGGCAGCGTGAGGGAGGACTTCGCGATCGGGCTGTGGGAATATTACCAAAACACGCGAGCGGTTCAACGGATACTGCAGTTTGCCAAGCTGTACAAAACGTTCGGCAAACCGGACATAACGGGGAACGCTTTCCCGTTGCCGCTTAACAGCGTGTATTCGTTCCGCAGCACTTGGGGGAACAGCAGAAGCTGGGGAGGGTACCGGATTCACGAGGGAACCGATATTTTCGCGGAACAAGGCGTACCCGTCCGAAGCACTTGCTATGGCATCGTCGAGATCAAAGGCTGGAACAGGTACGGAGGTTGGCGAATCGGCATTCGCGACTTGAACAATTTGTATCATTATTACGCGCATCTATCCGGTTTCGAGAAAACGCTAAAGGCCGGAGACGTAGTCCGGCCTGGTCAAGTGATCGGTTGGGTCGGCAGCTCGGGCTACGGTCGTCCGGGCACGCAAGGAAAGTTCCCCCCACACCTTCATTATGGCGTCTATCGGGATCGCGGGTTAGTGGAGTGGGCATTCGACCCCTATCCGCTATTGAAGCGTTGGGAGCGCGACGAACGCAAATCGCTTAAGGTTCATCGTTAACGATGAACCTAGGCGATCCTATCGGTTCATCCATCCGCCGTCGACGCATAAGACGTGCCCGTTCATGTAGTCGGACGCGCTAGATGCCAAGAAAATCGCGGGTCCTACCAAGTCCGCGTCCGAACCCCAACGACCGGCGGGAATCCGCTCCAAAATTTGTTTGCTGCGCGTCGGGTCGTTGCGAAGCGCTTCCGTATTGTCCGTCGCCATGTACCCCGGCGCGATCGCGTTTACCTGTACGCCTTTGGACGCCCATTCGTTGGCGAGCGCCTTGGTCAATCCGGCCACGGCGTGTTTGCTTGCCGTATAACCGAGAACGTTGATGCCGCCTTGGAACGACAGCATCGACGCGACGTTAATGATTTTGCCGGAGCCTTGCTCGATCATGACGCGGCCAGCCAGCTGGCTGAGCACGAACACCGAGTTCAAGTTCACGTCCAGCACTTCTTGCCAATCGGCATAGGCGTGCTCTGCGGCCGGCGTGCGTCTAATGATGCCCGCGTTATTCACGAGAATGTTTACTGTGCCGAACGTCTGCAACGCCGAATCGATAACGCCAGGCAGTTGGCCTCGATCGCCTATGTCAGCCGTAACGACGTTCGCCTGTCTGCCCAGCGCTTCGATGGCTTGTTTCACTTCATCGGCAGGCGTCCGATTCGTCACAAGAACGACGTTCGCCCCCGCCTCCGCCAGCCCGATCGCGATCGCGCGACCAAGGCCTCTGCCTGCACCAGTCACGATCGCGGTTTTGCCCGTCAGTTCAAATCTGCCTGCTCCTCGCGCTTGCTCGCTCAATTCTCACCGAACCTCCCTCATATCGGCGGACGACCTCTTCGTCCAATCCGTCATCCGTAATCAACACGTCCAATTCGTTCAAAGCCGCGAACGTGAACAACGCCGCGCGGTCGAATTTGCTATGGTCGGCGACGCCGTACACTTCTTTGGCGCCGGACAAATACGCTTTTTTGAGATCCAGCAACTCGCTAGTAAACACCGACAAGCCGAACTTATCGTGAACGCCGGTCGCGGACAGAAACAGCTTCTGCACGTTAAGCTTCGTTACCCACTCCAGCGCATCGTTGCCGACGAGCACGTTCCGATGGCGATAGCCGCCGGGAACGACGAGGCGAATATCCTCGCGCGGCAACAGCTCGCGCATGATGAGCAGGTCGTTCGTCAACACTGTTAGCGGCATAATCGGAAGCCGCCTCGCGATCTCGAACGTCGTGCTTCCCGCATCCAGCGCAATTACGTCATTCGGCTGTATGTAACTCAGCGCGTGAAGCGCGATCGCTTCCTTCTCGCTGGCATGCTTCAAATTCGGAATTTGCAGCGGCAGCAACGGCTCCTCGCCCTCCCGCGGAACGACCGCGCCGCCGTGAATGCGCTTGAGCAGCCCTTTTTCCTCGAGCTTCTCCAAATCCTCGCGAATCGTCTTGGCGGTCACGTTGAATCGCTCGCTAAGATCGGACACTTGCACCGTGCCTTCCGCTTGAATCAGCTCCAGAATCGATTGATGACGCGTAACGGCTAACATATCGTCTTTCCTCCCGAATGGTTCAGCAACTTGTATATAAGCCTATCTCGATGCTTCTACTTTAACGCATTCATCGGAATGACATCCATATCTTTGAACGTATAATTTTCGCCTGCCATCGCCCATACGAACGCATAGCTGCTCGTGCCCGCTCCCGAATGAACCGACCACGCCGGCGAAATGACCGCTTGCTCGTTCGCGATGACGATATGGCGCGTCTCGCTCGGCTCGCCCATAAAGTGGAAAACGCGCGCGTTGTCGTTCATATCGAAGTACAAATACGCCTCCATCCGGCGATCGTGAATATGCGCCGGCATCGTATTCCACACGCTTCCCGGCTTGAACAACGTTACGCCGAGCATCAGTTGGCAGCTTTGAATGCCAACTTCATGAATAACCTGATGAATCGTGCGCTCGTTGGAAGATTCCAGTGCCCCGAGATTCAGCGTATTCGCCTCTTGTACGGTAGCCTTGCGCGTCGGGTATTTCGCGTGAGCCGTCGCCGAAGTGATGTACAATTTCGCCGGATTGTCCGCGTCTACGCTGGCGATCTTAAGATCGCGCACGCCTTTGCCGACGTACAGCGTATCTAGCTTGACGAGCGTGAAGCGCTCGCCCTCGACGTCGATAAACGCTTCCCCGCCGCCGATGTTCATGAACGCGACCTCTCTGCGCTCCAGGAAATAGTCCGTCTTTAAGACGTCCTCAGCTTCGAGGGTGAGCGCTTCCTTAACCGGCATCGCTCCGCCGAGAATGAGGCGATCGTCGTGCGAATAAGTCAATTTCACTTCGCCGGGAACGAAAACGCTCTCGATCAAATATTGCTGTCTCAATCTGGCCGTATCGTAGCCTTTGGCGTCTGCCGGGTTCGTGGAATGTCTAATGTCCATCTTTACCGTCTCCCTTTTGTTCGTTATCGTATGTTTACACCATAACATACGCAAACGAACATTATCGAACATTATTTTCAGGGAGCGACAGGAACAGGGGTCTCGGTCTTCGGAAGCGATATGACCGGCGCTTGCGGGGCGGAGTTGCCAACCGGGTTGCCGTGATTGTCGTAATAATAAGTCGGCACGTCGCCGACGACCATGACATAGGAGAGCGGAATTTCCGTCTCGAGCGGCTCCGGCTCCTGATCGAACGGAATAATGACCGCGATATCCGTACGAATGCGAACGAATACCTCTACGAGTAAATTGTTGATTCCCGCTTCAGTCGATCTCGTATCGACGTCCACCTTCACCGCCGACACCGGATGGAATTTCACCGATACGCTAGGTCCGATCGACGAGATGAACGGACTGTTCAGCGCATGGCCGATCGGAATATGCTCGGGCATATCCTCATGCTCCTTCAGTGTCCGGGTGACGACTTCGATCGTCTTCGCCGTTATGCTCATCTGTTGTTTATAGTCGAGGACGAGCCCCGTCACTTTGCCTGCCGCGTTCGTCTTCCACTCCAACAGCTGGTCCGAGTCGACCGTCTGCGCGATTTCTTCCGTAATCGCGGTATTGATCGCCTCCGTCGCCATCTGCGTCACTCTTATTTTCGCGAGAAACATGAGCGGACCGCGAAGCTCCCGATCGAGGAACAGTACTCCCTGTACGATAAGGAACAAGACGAAGAAGATCGTGATCATCCACATATGCTTTCGTTTAAGCCTCCGCCTCGGTCGCTTCGACGCCCATTTCGCCGCGGGAACGCTTACCGACGGCCGAGAAGCCGAGAACCATTTGCGCGTACCCCATTTGCGAGGCGCCGTCTTCGGCTTGAAGCCGCCGCCCAGCATAATCCGCCCTCTGCCCCATTTACGCGGAGCTGGCTTCGGCAAAGAAATGCCCCATTTTCGAGCCAATGCGATCCCTCCTCGTCCGTGCCGCAGGGGCGGGTTCGTCCCCCTGCGTATCGTTCAAGCTTATGCGCGGACATGGCAAATAAGCACATCGCTTGGCTTAGCGAGCGCTGACACGGCATCTTGACTCGCGTTCATAAGTAGTTGGCCAATGAAAATCCGGAGCCTGGCGTTCGCGGCGGCTCCGGATTTCACGTTACGGTTACGGCGACAGCTTATGAAGCCTTTCGTCCAGTTTAAGAGCGAGTTGGTGCAGCCGTCCCTGAAGCTCAGCGTCAGGAACAGTCCGCAGGCCGGAGAATTGTCCGTCGAACCCCGGGTCCCATACGCGCATGAGCGCATAGGAGCCTTCAATCGACGCAATATCGATATAAGCAGCTTCATCGATCGAGATTCGCATTGTCTCATCCGCTTGTTTACGTAACGCATCGCGAAGCGGTTCGTACGTAGGGACGTAATTTCCTTCGATCGCCGCGTTTACGGCATCTTGGTTATCGGATAAATACAAATACTTAAGCAACTCCCATGCGGCGGAAGGCGACTTACTCTTGCTCGAGATCCCGTAATAGTTGTAGTAGCTTGGATTGCCCCGCCCCCTGCCCTCCAGATGAGGCATAGGGGCTATGCCAACCTCGATTTTTTTCATCCATTCGCCTAGCTCCGCCCCGATCCAATCGACCTTCATCCCTAAGCTTCCATTGGCCAGAGTCAGCCGCTGGTCATTCGGATCGACCTTCGCCGCCCTGCTTCGTTCCCCGTAACCGTTCATCCACTGAATCGCCTGGACGGCTTCGGCGCTATCCAAAAAGCCAACGAAAGTCGACCCGTCATCGGCAATAATATGTTTACCGCTGCCGCTCATTAGCCAATTAAGCTGCCCGACTCCATATCGTAATCGTAATCCGGAACCGATCGTGTTCGGAGAAGATTGCTCTAAATTCCGCGATAACTGATCGAACAGTTCCCATGTCCAATCCCCGCCCGGATAAGAAAGCTGAGCGATATCGAATAATTGCTTATTGTAATAAATCGCGCTCGGATAAGCCGCATAGGGAATCGCATATAAGTTCGCTCCCCCTTTCAACCGCATATGCAAAGTTGCCGACTGCGGCAATGCTATTTCATCCGAATCCATGTAGGGTTGCAAATCGAGCACAAGCCCTTGGTTCACCGCATCCATGAACTGCGCCGGGAAAAACAACTGACTAAACGCAACTATATCGGGAGAATGTTCACCTTTCATTTGATCGATAAGTTCATCGCTGCTTGCATTGGAAACGGGATCGATTATAACTTTAATCTCGGGATGAATTTCTTCGAAATGTTCGATCGCCTCCTTGAATTGCCGATCCTCTAAGATGAAAGCTTGGAAGTGGATTTCTGCTTTCTCCGTCTTCATCGGCGGCGGTTCAATGTCGTTACACGCGGACATAAGTAAAATTGTCGCGAGCATCCCCACCGTTAATCCTAATCGCACCTTCCGCAATTTCATCGCCAATCCCCCATGAACTATTCTATATTTGTAATTTAATGCCAAATAGTCCGAGGGACAATAGGTCGATCTTAAACGTTACCGTCATTTCCGATACCCTACGTTGCACAAACTAAACCCCGTTTCATAAGGAAACGGGGTTTGTGATCAATCCACGATATTGCAAATCATAATGACGTTGTCGTCTGGGTCTTTGACCGTGAAGAACGCAAGCTCGCCATGCCTTTCGATGTCGGTGAATATGTCTACCCCGTTTTTCGCCAAGTACGCTTTGGCAGCCTCCACATCCAGGGTTAGCAGCATGAATAGCGCTTCGTAGTCTTCGCCGTTGCGATAACGGTTATTGTCCAATAGAATTTGGGTTCCTCTACTGGTCGGGAGCACATGAATGGACTCATCTTCTTGACCCTTATTATCCGGAACCGGCAATCCGAGGACGTCATAGTGGAAGCGAGTAGCCCGAGCGATATCCGACACGTTCAGGAAAATACCGCCAAACTTGTTCAAGATCGGACTTTCCGTGTCCGGCAGGCGTTCGACTACTTCCGATACGTAATCGGACTGGGTAACCATCAGCCCGTTGCCGTCGGGATCTGTGAATCGGAAGTACGATAGCCCCCAAGGGTATCTTTCGATTGGTGTCAACGTCGCAATGCCTTTTTGCTCCAAATAACGATAGGCTTCGTCGATGTCGTCCGTCTTGTACATAAATCTGACGCGGGGCGTGTCCGGCGAAGTATTGCGGTTATCGTCCAGATTGATCCCGGTTCCGCCTTCGAGCATGAGCCAGTAGACGTTGCCGCCGTTCAACCTCTCTTCCAACAAAGGTAACTCCATTAGCATGCTGTACCACTCGGCCGATCTGCGCAAGTCGGTTACGTGAATAAACACGGTATCCGCCGCGTTTTCTATCGGACTACGAACCATCTCCACCTTGTTCCCTCCCTTAGCCGGATTGAGCATTCCGCCCGCGTAAACTTTGAAAGCTTGCGTGACGTATTGCGGCCGGTAATTTTGATCATCGCTCGGATGTTTGGCAAGCTGAGTCATCTGAACTCTCCTTTATCGGACAGGAATATAGATCGTAACGACGGAGTCGCGCTCCACGTCTTTGCCGGCAACCGGCTCGTACGATGCGAACCATTGCCGCTGTTCGTCTACGCGATAATCGCGGCTACCGTCAATCCACCTATGCATGCGTTCCAATACCCCGGTCAACATGCCGTAAGCGCGTGTCTTACAAGCGGCGTAGGCTCCTGCTCCTAACCTTTTCACCGCTAGGTTTGACGCTATACGGTCCGAATAGACCGCCTCGATAACGCCGTTCTCCCACCAATACTCGTCCGTTCCGGACGCTCCGTAATGGTAAGACAAATAATAACGGCCTTCGTCCGGCATGTCGCGACGTTCGGATCGTTGCCGCTGCCAGGTTATGAATTCCCGCTCCGCGTTGGCTTGCGCCTCATATCCACAACCTCGACTGTAAATAGCGTCCTGTTCCGGCAGTTCGACGACGATGATCGACTCGCTGACCGATTTCTTGCGAACGGGCAAATACAAATTCATTCTCGCGACGTTGCGGCCGTAGGCGACGAACTGTTCAATCGCCGGATGTTCGCCTAGCTCGAACGTACTTTTCGGCAGCCATTCGGCCAGCAGCCTGTTCCAACCTCCTTGCACGATATCAGGCGCGGTTGCAGCGACTTTGCTCATCGCGTACAGCCCTCCTTCGAACGAAGTCGCTTCAAAGTCACGATCGCCCGGCAACCTCTCGCATCCGGATGCGAGGATCCGATATCCGAATCGAGCTTCGCCGTTTATCTGAAGATCGACATTACTGCCGAACAGGCGAATTTTCGGATGCTCTCTGCTCGAAGTCTCTCCCCCGTATAGCTTGTCGTATACGACTTGAAAGGCTTCGTTCTCGATGCCGGCTTCTTGCGTGGAGACGTGCAAATAAGTAAGCATTTTCTCCGGCGGCAGCCTGACCACTTTCACGTCGGGGAACCGTTCGGACTGTTCTCTGTCTTCGACATAAGCGACTTGCTCGTTCAATCGGATCGCCTCGAAGCTATAGAAGACATCCGAACGGCGGTAGGCCGCCGGCGTCATCCCGACAAGCTTCTTGAACGCTTTGGCGAACGCCGCGTACGACTCGAACCGGCTGTCCCATGCGATCGCCTCAACGCTGCGCTGCGTATACCGCAGTTGTCCGGCCGCGACGCTCGTCCTTCGCTTACGCACGTAATCTTTGACGGGATGACCGGTTAGCGCGTAGAAAGCGCGGTACAGCTGGGCAATCGAGAGGAATGCCTCCGCCGCGATCGCGGACAGTTCGATTTCTTCCTCCAAAAGCGCTTCGATATAGTCGATCGCTCGTTGCACGGACTCCCTATCGCTCATTGGCTCACCTGTTATCGCTGTTTTATAGAACTCATTATAGCAAGGGATTTTCGCTCCAATAGGTCCGGAATTCTCACAAACCTAAGTGTTTCGATCATTTTTTGCGGTTCGTTCTCGCCTCGGATGGCCGCCAATTAATGATCATGATCAATTGCTCTTGCATGTAAGAAGGAGCGTATTTGAACCCACCCTCCACCCAGTGGAAAATAAGCCCGAGCAGCGCATGAATCGAATAAATGGCAAGCAGTTCGGGATTAATACCGTTGTCCACGTGCACTAGCTCGTCCATCGAAATTTGTTTGAGCGCGAGAAACATTTTTTCCCGCAAGTTCGCGATGACGTTGCTTCTGAGTAGCGTCGTATACACGTTCGCGTTCAGATGCACGTGCTCGAAGATCATGACGGATTTCGCCGTTAGCTCGGAGATGATGAACACGTCCTCGTTCTCGTACGGCGCGCGAAACGAAGCCAGCAGCTCCCGTATCAGTTCCGCGATTATGTCGTCGAGGAGGTCGTCCTTGTTGCCGTAGTGCGAATAGAACGTCCCTCGATTATAGTTAGCGAGCTCCACGATCTCGGTAATCGAGATCGCTTCGTATTCTTTGCGCGCCATTAAGTTCAACAACGCTTGCTTAAGCGCCTCTTTGCTTCTGACGACGCGCCTATCCTCTTTTTTCTCCATTTGGGACCATCCTTTTTTCAACAAACGGAATGCATTTGTTCAGTAGATATACTGGTCAACAACGCGGGCATTATGGACAACTTCGTCCCTGCCGCGGATATGACGGACGAAGTTTGGGAGCGAATTTTCGCGATCAATACGACGGGCCCGATGAGAACGACGCGGAAAGTGCTTCCGATCTTCACGGAGAAGAAAAGCGGCGTCATCGTCAACATCGCGTCTGCAGGCGGCTTGTTCGGCTCTAGAGCCGGAGCCGCGTACACCGCTTCCAAGCATGCGGTCGTCGGCTTCACGAAAAACGTCGGGTTCCAATATGCCCCGCTAGGCATTCGTTGCAACGCGATCGCACCGGGCGGCGTCGCTACGAATATCGGCAGCACGATTACCGCGCCTAACGAATTCGGCATGGGACGGGCGATGGCCGGCATGAGCCTCAATCCTCGCGCGGGCGAACCGGAGGAAATCGCGAAAGTCGCTCTATTCCTCGGTTCGGACGATTCGAGCTTCGTGAACGGCACCGTCGTGACCGCGGATGCGGGATGGACGGCGTATTAATTTTTCGCTTTAGCGTAGTTGGTACAAGCCTCCTTTAACGGGAGGCTTTTTTCTGTTCAACATGGGTTTGGAACATTTTGGAGGCGCCTGCGTCTAATTAATTGAACATGATGCCGGTGCTTGAAAATACATAGCGTTGGAGGTGTAGATTTGCGAATTGTTATACTACTTTTACTTATCGCGCTTACGGGATGCACTCCCTTTGGTACTGCCGGCAACTCCTTGAACCTTCAGCAAGTGTTGGACGCGTTCCAACGAGAAGGGCTCCGCCTCGATCCTGCGCAATCTAATCCGGACAATATTTTCGAACAGGGAATCAACGGGGTGAAGCCTAGCTTTTATCGACTGGCCGATGGAACGGTTTATATTTATAAGTTCAAGTCCGAGAAGGCTCGGATTAAGGGGCTAGAGGATTTCTACAATAGGCCTGTCACGCTCGTGCTAAATCGTCCGTTCGAAATTAACAACGTCTTGATCTTGTATGTGTATGGGATGCATCCGGACAACGGAATAGATGATAGAATTAGAGCAGCCATTCAAAAGCTTGAATGACGGCAGCCTATCTTATCTAGACGGGAGTTCATAACTTGTCGACGATCTCTCATAAGTTTCGCCAGCTCGTACGCTTCGGCATGGAACAGGCGCTATCTTGCTTATTCCCGGTCGTTATTTTCGCTTCGCTCGCCATTACTCAATTCATCGATTTACCTTGGCTCGCCCGATATGACTGGATGCTTCTTATTTGCCTTGCGATGCAAGTGGCGATGGTGCGTTCCGGCCTCGAATCCCGCGACGAGCTTAAAGTCATAACGCTTTTCCATTTGATCGGGCTTGCACTTGAGCTATTCAAAGTTCATAAGGGTTCGTGGTCGTACCCGGGCGATGCCTATACGATGATTTACGGCGTTCCGCTCTATAGCGGATTCATGTACGCCAGCGTCGCAAGTTATTTATGCCAAGCGTGGCGGCGAATGAACGTCGAATTGATGCATTGGCCACCGTTCTGGGTCGTCGCTCCGCTAGCTGCCGCAATTTACTTGAATTTCTTCGTTCATCACTATTGGATCGACGTGCGGTGGTGGCTGTCCGCGCTCGTTCTCATCGTATTTTGGCGTACTTGGGTGACGTATGAAGTTGGCGGGCTCCGTTACCGGATGCCTCTATCGCTTTCCTTCGTCCTGATCGGCTTCTTCATCTGGATCGCGGAGAATGTAGCCACTTTCTTCGCCGCCTGGCAATATCCGAACCAATCCAAGACGTGGCACCTCGTTCACCTCGGCAAGGTCAGCTCCTGGCTATTGCTTGTCATCGTCAGCTTCCTGATCGTCGCCACGTTAAAACGGGTGAAGGAGCATCCTACGTGGACGGGTAAACAGTCGTCAACGCTGGATCGAACGCACAAAGTCTAAAAAGAAAGACAGGAACCCGCATCAGCATATTAAGCCTTAGCGAGCCCCTGTCTTTTTAAGTTAATCCAGTCACCCCAACCGCTGCCGCTGCGCTTCGAATAGCAGCACCGTCGCGGCCATGGCGACGTTGAGCGATTCGGCGCGGCCCGACATCGGAATGATTAGGTTGTCGTCGACGAGCTCGGAGACGCACGCCGACATGCCGCTGCCTTCGTTGCCGAACACGAGCCAGACGCCTCGGCCGCGGAAATCGTAATCGTAGCAGGAGCGTGAAGATTGCAAGCTCGTACCCGCTACAGCCGCGCCGTTCTGCCTTGCTTCAGGCAACAACTCGGACAAATCCGCTTCCAGCACCGGCACGTGGAACAGCGCCCCCATCGTCGCGCGGATCGTCTTCGGATTGTACAAGTCGGCCGTTCCTTTGCCGAGCACGACGGCCGTCGCTCCGCAAGCGGCGGCGCTACGGACGATAGTGCCGACGTTGCCCGGATCTTGCACGCCGTCGAGTACCGCGACCAACGCGCGATCCTCTCCGAACAACGCATCCCGCTCCGGCGGCCGCTTCAGCGCGACGGCGAAGATCGGCTGCGGCGTCTCCGTGCCGCTGCACTTGGCGATTACGTCCGGCGATACCGGCACCCACGATGGTCCATGCTCCGCCTCCTCTACTTCGTCCATGTAAGAGGCGAATTGATCGGCGACTTCCGACCCTTCATCGAACGCGACGACTTCCAGCGACCATCTCGCATCGAGCGCTTCCTTCACGAGGTGAACGCCTTCGAGCAAAAACTTCCCTTCCCGTTCCCGGTATTTCCGATCGAGCAGCTTCGCCCACTCTTTCACGCGAGGGTTGGCCGCAGAGCTAATATATCCTTCAAGCTTCCGCATACGCTTGCTCCAATTTCGTTAATTGTTCGTTCTTTCCTACGATGACGAGAATGTCTTCTGCCGTCAATGGCACATCCGCGCTCGGCGTGATGTTCATATCGCCGTTTTGCTTGACCGCCAGCACGTTGCAATTGTACTTTTGCCGAATATCGAGCATCTTCAAGCTTTTGCCGTACATGGCCGAGGGCACCTGCATTTCCACGATGCTATAATCCGGCGATAGCTCGATATGTTCGAGGATGTTCGGAGAGATCAGATGATGGGCTACGCGAAGCCCCATATCGCGTTCCGGATATACGACCTTATCCGCGCCGATCTTGTTCAACACTTTCCCGTGAAGCTCATTTTGCGCTTTAACGATTATGGTCGGGACGCCCAGGTCCTTCAAAATAAGCGTCGTCAGTATGCTCGACTGTATATCTTGGCCGATCGCCACGACCGCAACGTCGAAGTTGCGAATGCCGAGCGCTCGCATCGCCTCTTCGTCGGTCGAATCGGCGCTGACCGCATGCGTAACGGCGTTGGCGACTTCTTGCACCCGCTCCGCGTTATCGTCCACCGCAAGCACTTCATAACCCATCTGCGACAAATATTTGGCCACGCTCGAACCGAATCGCCCGAGCCCGATGACGGCGTATTGCTTCTTCCGCACGGCATTTCCCCCTCTACGGCAGCACTCCAATATGAACCATTATAGCATAAGGCATGGCCGGCATAACCGAACTCCGAAACGATCGACGATTCGATCCATCAAGCCGAAGTGACGTTACCGAGTCTCGGCGTATTCTTAAACCCTTAACGATAATTGCGCGTTGCATGAACGACCGCGCCATCCACAAGCGTCTCGCTGACGAGCGGAACGCCTCTCGTCTTTCGCACGATAATAAGGTCTGCCCGCTTGCCTGCTTCTATCGAGCCAATCTCCTTGTCGCGGCCAAGCATGCGAGCCGGCGCGAGCGTGCCCATCGCCACCGCATCGGGCAACGCGACCCCTTCGCTCTCCAGCGCGAATATCGCATGCAACAGCGAGGCCGGATGATAATCCGAGCAGATGATGTTCGCCGCGCCTTGTTTAATCGCATCGACGGCTTTCATGTTGCCGTCATGCGAACCGCCTCTGACGATATTCGGCGCGCCTACGCACACTTCCATTCCGCGCGATGTTGCATACTCCGCCGTCTCCAAGCTTAGCGGAAATTCGGAGACGGTCGCGCCGAACGATAGCGAGTGGTCGACAGCCGCTTCGCTGTCGTCGTCATGCGAAGCGACGGCGATACCGCGACGGCGAGCCTCGGACGTCAACGCTCTCAGGCGCTCCCAATCTACGAGCGACCGGCGACCCTGCAGCTCTTCGACGATCGCCTTTACTTCATCTAGTCCGACGCCTTGGTTTTTCATCACGTACCGTTCGAAAGCGCCCGGCCGATGATATTGACCAACGCCCGGAGCATGGTCCATGAGTGATAAATAATCGATAAGTCCATCCGATATGCAACGCCCCGCGAGCTCGAACCCGGTCAAATGCGAAACCTCGTACCGAAGATGCACGCCGTGGCGGATCATCGCTGGTCCCACGCGGAACGATGAAATCAAATCGATCATTTTCGATACGAGATGCTCGCCGCGCAAGCTTAATCCTACGCCTAGCGACAGCGAGTGGAGCATCGTCGTAATGCCGTGCCCCGCAAGCTTCTTCTCGAAATTCAGAAACGCCATGTCCATCGGAAACAGCGTATTCGGTCTAGGTTCCACTTCCTTCTCGATCGCGTCGCAATGTACGTCGATCAGTCCCGGCAATACCCAAGCGCCTTCCGCGTCGATAACTTTGTCTCCCGACGACGAACGGGTCCCGTTCGCTTCCCTCGCTTCGATCTCCGCGATTACGCCGTCTTCAACGATAACGTCGCCTTGTACCAAGCGATCTGGTAACACGATCGTTCCGCCTTGAATCCTTAATCTGCTCCCCATTACATGCCCGTCCTCTACGTTAGCTTGCTTTTATTTTAACGCATGCCGCGGTCATCTCCAAGCGAACGCCAACGCAACGAATAAAGAACCGCACCCCTAAGGGATGCGGTTCGCTAATGTCGTGCTATTAAGGTGCCATCTCCAGGAACTTCACGTCCGGCAGACGCTCCATCGCCGTTCTCATCGCGTATTCGTTCTCGAACAGCGCGACGTCGTTATCGTTCTTATCCTTCACGAGCGTCGAGTTGATCCGGAATTTCGACGGATCCACTTTGCCGACGAGCCATCTGGCGAACTGGTACGTCGTGCGATTGAGCTGGATATCGACGCCGTATTCGTTTTTCATCCGATACTCGAACACCTCGAACTGCAGTTGCCCGACGACGCCGAGATACGTATCTTCGAACGGTCCGACCGAACGGAATACTTGCACCATGCCTTCTTCCGTAAGCTGGTCGAGTCCTTTGATGTATTGCTTCTGCTTTAGCGCGTTCTTGACGGACACTTTGGCGAAAATTTCCGGCGAGAACGTAGGCAGCTCGTCGAACGTAACGTCGCGACCTTCCGCTAGACTATCACCGATTCGGAAAATCCCGGGGTCGAACAAGCCGATAATGTCGCCCGGATACGCCGTCTCGACGATATCGCGGTCTTGCGCGAGGAACTGTTGCGGCTGCGACAGCTTAATCTCTTTGCCCGCGCGCACGTGACGTACGGCCATCCCGCGGTTGAACTTGCCCGAGCAAATACGCAGGAACGCGATGCGGTCGCGGTGCGCCGGGTTCATGTTCGCTTGAATCTTGAACACGTAGCCCGAGAATTTCTCGTCGGTCGGATCGATCTCTCCCTCGGTGCTCCTGCGGGGCGTCGGCGAAGGCGCTAGCTGCAGGAAGTTCTCCAAGAACGTTTGCACCCCGAAGTTGTTGACCGCGCTTCCGAAGAAGACGGGTGTCAATTCGCCGCGGGCTACTTTGTCGTAGTCGAACGAATCGCCAGCAACGTCTAGCAATTCAAGATCTTGCGCCAGCTGATCCGCCAAGTAGTCGCCCGCCATCTCGCGAATGATCGGGTCGTTGTAGTCCGACGTAGGACGTACTTCGATCGAGGAATGATCTTTGCCGTTGAACAGCTCGACTTGGTTTTTCATCCGGTCGTACACGCCGCACAGCTCGCGTCCCATGCCGATCGGCCAGTTCATCGGCACGGAGCGGATGCCGAGCACGCGCTCGATTTCCTCGAGCAGCTCGAACGGATTTTGACCTTCGCGGTCCAATTTGTTAATGAACGTGAAGATCGGTATGCCGCGCTTGCTGCACACCTGGAATAGCTTGATCGTCTGCGCCTCGACGCCTTTGGCGACGTCGATCAACATGACCGCGCTATCCGCGGCAGTTAGCGTCCGGTACGTATCCTCGGAGAAGTCTTGGTGACCAGGCGTGTCGAGGATGTTCACTTGCTTGCCCGCATATTGGAATTGCATGACGGAGGACGTAACCGAGATCCCCCGCTGCTTCTCGATTTCCATCCAGTCGCTCGTCGCGTGGCGCGCGGCTTTGCGCGCTTTGACGGAGCCCGCCGTGTGGATCGCGCCCCCGAACAGAAGCAGCTTTTCCGTTAACGTCGTTTTCCCCGCATCGGGGTGAGAAATAATCGCAAAGGTGCGGCGTTTCTCGACTTCTTGCCGCAACTCGTCCGTAGGCTTTGAACTCATTCGTGGAAAAGTCCCTTCCTCAGTAAAATAACAGCTTTCATTATAGCATATTTAGACGAAAAAGCTCCGCTATCCCCATTAGGCTGTTCGATACAAAAAAAACCGCTTCAGTCGTCATCAAACGACCGAAGCAGTCTCTCTTCCCGTTATGCGGCCATCGCCATCGTCGTCGAGCTTGCATTACGCTTCGCCGGCGATGCTATCGCCCGCAGTCTTCTGCTTTGCAGCATACCGATCGCAAGCGTTGGCTCCAGCGCGTCGTACTGCACGAGCGATAGGGTCGACTCTATATCTCCGCTCCTATATGCCGAGGCAAGCACACGCAACACCGCTTTAAGATCCTCGTCCTTCGGCATCGCCAACTTCCCTTGCACGAGCATTGCCTTAACCTCGGGCAACGTCCGGCGAGCCCGATGCAAAGCTGCTTTAACCGCGCCTTCCGTGATGCCTAGTCTATCCGCCGTCTCCGAAGCGGAGTAGCCGTATACGTCTCTTAGCATAAAAACAGCTCTTTGCAACCGCGGCAACCGGAGCATGACGGCATGAAATGCTTCCTCCGTCTGGAGGAAGCTTTCGTCCGCAGGCTCGACCGTCTGCATGATCGCGCTCAAAGGGCGCATGACACGCTGTAACGTCGCACGCCTTCTTTTCGTATCGGTCCAAGCATTGCGGGCAACCCGCAGCATATAAGCTTCCGGATTCGCATGCTCCGTAACCGTCTTCGATTCAAGCGCTTTGAGCCAAGCTTCCTGCGCCAAATCCTCCGCATCCCACCGAGATTCCGTCAAGGCGAGGCTATAGCGAGCAAGCGTCGCTTGCAGCTTGTCGATGTCCGTACGATCCTTCGTCGTTTCCTTCATGGCGGACTCCGCCTCCTTAACCGCTGGCTTAATAACCTATGCTCTTATATTACGTAAACGAATGAAGCCTCGCAAAGGATACGCACCTGCAAATCTTTTTCTGAACGTATCTTTTTGCCGCATCCATTCGTTTACGGGTCGCAAGCCAATAACGAAATCGATTCGAGAGGATGAACCCAATGAGCAATTTCATTCCGTACGTCGTAGAGCAGACCAACCGTGGCGAGAGATCTTACGATATTTATTCCCGGCTATTGAAGGACAGAATCGTTTTCTTGGGATCGGCGATCGACGACCAAGTAGCAAACAGCATCGTGGCGCAGCTGTTGTTCCTAGCGGCCGAAGACCCCGACAAGGAGATCAGCCTTTACATCAACTCGCCCGGCGGTTCGACGACGGCCGGATTCGCCATCTACGACACGATGCAATTCATTAAACCGCCGGTTCATACGATTTGCGTCGGCATGGCCGCTTCGTTCGCGGCAATCTTACTGTTGGCCGGAGCCCCCGGCAAACGATTCGCGCTTCCCAGCAGCGAAGTGATGATCCACCAGCCGCATGGAGGCGCGCAGGGCCAAGCCAGCGATATCGCGATCAGCGCCAGACGAATATTGGATACGCGTGCGAGGCTGAATCGCATAACCGCGGACCGCACGGGACAGCCGATCGAGAAAGTCGAGCAAGATATGGATCGCGATTACTTCATGTCCGCCCAAGAAGCGCTCGACTACGGCATCATCGACGACGTAGTCAAGTCCATCGGAGCGCTATGACGCGTTAAGCGTGCGCCGGGACCGGTTCTTGTTCCGGCTCTTCTTCCCGCTTCGTCAGCACTTCCTTCTTCAAGAACCAAGCGACCGCGAACCCCGCGATAAGGAAGCCGATGCTAATAATGAATAAATGCTGGAATGCGTCCGCGAACACAAGCTTAACCTGATCCGCCAAGCCGGTATCTAGCCCTTTTGGAATGCCGCCCGTCGCGATCGTATCCGCTACGTCTTTCGGAAGCTGATCGCCGACCGAGTCCAATCCGCTCTTAATATTATTCGCCAGTATGCTGCCGAATACGCTCATTCCGATCGTAGCGCCGAGCGACTGGAACAGTTGTACGGTAGACAGGGCGACGCCGCTGTGCGCTTTGTCGACCGACTCCTGCACGATCAGATTGTCTCCGCCGAACAGAGCGCCGAGGCCGATGCCGAGTATTAAGAAGCTAATGACAATGTATAGCACCGTCGTATTTACATCGATCTGCGTTAGCATCGCATATCCGACGATAGGCAGCGACAAGCAAACGATGAATAAATTGCGGTATGCGACCTTCGTAATGAGAAACCCGACGATAATACTCGAAGGGATGGCGCCGCCCATGAAAGCAAGGTTCAAGTAACCGGATCCGGTCGGCGTCAGCCCCATCACGTTTTGAGCGAAGAACGGGAATGTCGCGAGTCCGCCCATTAGACCGAGCATGAGCAAAAATACCATGGTCGATAAGACGACTACGTTACGGTTGCGGAACAGGTGGAGCGGAATGATCGGCTCTTTCGCCTTAGTCTCAACCCAGACGAACAGAGCGAACAATGCCGCGGATAACGCCAGCATGCCGATAATGATTGGCGAGCCCCACGAATAGCCTTTGTTTTCGATCAATACCGGTGCCATGAGCAAGGAAAGCAGCCCCAGCATAAGCGTGAACGCGCCGGTCCAGTCTATCGAACGCTGCTCGTCTCCTCTGGACTCCCGCATCCCTTTGGACATAAACGCTGCCGCGATCAAGCCGATAGGGATGTTAATAAGGAATACCCAATGCCAGTTCACGTTGCCGACGATGTAGCCTCCGACTGTCGGTCCGAGCAATTGCGGCAAAATCATAAGCGGTCCGAACAAACTTTGAACCTTGGCGCGTTGCTCCAACGGATACGTATCGCCGATAATGACGAGCGCCAGCGGCATCAAGCCGCCCGCTCCGATGCCCTGTATGCCGCGGCCGGCGAGGAGCATCGTCATCGAGGATGCCATCCCGCACACGATCGATCCGCAAATAAACAGAGCCATACAAGTCAGATACACTTTTTTGCGTCCGTATAAGTCCGCCATTTTGCCGATAATCGGCATGAACATCGTAACCGCCAGCATGTAGATGCCCGCGACCCATCCGTAGAGCGCCAATCCATGCAGCTCCCGGATGATGGTCGGCATCGCGGTAGATACGACCGTCTCGTCAAGCTCCGCAAAAATAAGTCCGATGAGCAAACCCGTCAATACGAGCTTTTTGTTATTTCCAGTTGTCGTCACAGTTTTCCCTCGCTTTGCTTGCTACTGTCTTTCGATTAACCTTCGCAAGCATACTTCTCCCATATGAACCCAATGTGAACGATGAACGATGAATGCGGTCTCGAATCCGATTAATGCCCCGAGACCGGTTCCTTGATTTCCGCCGAAGCGTCTAGCTTCTTATTGCCCATGAACAAGGAAGCGATCAACGCCAGCACCGCGGGAATAATCGCCCAAGCGAACGTATACACGATCGAGGAAGACAGCATCTTCGAGATGCTCGTTAGGACGTCTTGCGGGAACAACGCCCGCGTAGACGGTTCGAGCAGCGCATGCGGGTCCTTCAGATCGAGCCCTTCGGGCAACTGAGGCGCATTGCCGCCACCGCCACCGCCTTGGAATGCGTCAGTCATTTTGTTCAGGAACACATGGCTTTGAATGATGCCGAACGTCGTAATCCCGATCGTCATGCCAAGCGAACGGACGAAGTTCAGCGTGGCGCTGGCCGAACCGCGTTGACGGTACGATAAGCCGTGGATGGCGGCGTTGCCGAGCACCGAGAACGACGCGCCGATGCCCAGACCGATCAGAATCATGTAGATCGTTACGGTGAAACGAGTCGAGTCGTAATTAAGCGTAGCGACGAGCGCGGTACCTGCCACGAGAATTAATAGCGTCGGGATGAGTACGTTTCGGTACGGCATCTTCGTCATGAGGAAGCCGCCCATCGTCGCCGTAACGACGGAGCCGACCATCATCGGCAACAGGACGAGACCGGAATTCGTCGCCGAGCCCCCGAGCACCCCTTGAATGAAAATCGGGATATAGACGGATGCGACGATGAACGCCGCGCCGCTGAAGAGGGCGGTAAGAACGCTCGTCGCGTACAATCGGTTTTTGAACAGCGCGTAAGATATTATCGGCTCCTCGGCTTTCGTCTCCGTGACGAGGAAGGCGATCAACAGAACGGCGAAGCCTGCGAACAAGCCGAGAATTTGACCCGAATCCCAAGCGTAGGTTTTGCCGCCGAGCTCAAGCGCGAACATAAGGCAAATAACGGAGCCGAGCAGCGTGCCTGCGCCTAGCCA
Organism: Cohnella yongneupensis; assembly: GCF_042655785.1. NCBI lineage: Bacteria > Bacillati > Bacillota > Bacilli > Caryophanales > Paenibacillaceae > Cohnella > Cohnella yongneupensis. The sequence goes on along the minus strand of NZ_JBHSNC010000036.1, from coordinate 14,726 downwards.
GTCGATCGGTTGCTTGGAATGCTCGTGCGATTCCTTGTAGAAGAACGCGACCAAGATGAACGCCACGATGCCGATCGGCAAGTTAATGTAGAAAATCCATTCCCATTGAATGTGGTCCGTAATATATGCGCCGAGCAGCGGTCCGAAAATACTCGATAATCCGAACACCGCGCCGAACAATCCGCCGAGCTTGCCGCGGGTTTCAAGCGGCACGGCGTCGAACATGATCGTGAACGCGATAGGTACGAGAGCCCCGCCGCCGATGCCTTGGATCGCGCGGTAGATAGCCAATTCCGTAATCGAATTCGCCGTTCCGCACATCACGGAGCCAAGCATGAAGACGATGATGCCGAACACGAAAAACTTTTTGCGTCCGTACATATCCGACAGCTTGCCGAAAATCGGCATCCCCGCCATCTCGGCTACCATATAAGCCGAAGTAACCCAGACGAACTTATCCATGCCGCCCAGTTCCCCGACGATGTTGCCCATCGCGGTCGCGACTATCGTATTATCCATGGAAGCCATCAGGATGCCGAGTAGCAAGCCGGCGATTACCGCGCCTAACCCGTTTTTGTTCGATTGCGTCATAGTTGATTAATCTCCTTCGGTTACGCTTGTCGTATCATTTCTTTTACGGTAGAGCTCTTATGAATATCGAGCATTTCCGCGTATTCCACGCGCTCGATCACGCATCCCGGTCCGATCGTTACGCGTTTGCCTCTAACGACGCCTGCTGTCGTATGTTGCAGTTCGACCACGTCGCCTTCGATCGAATCCGCGATCAAATCTCCCGCCGTATTCGGCTTGAACAGATGGATCAGCGCGGACGCGCGGCTGCGCTTGACGGTTAGCGTGCCTCCTCCGATCTCCCGTGCCCGGCACGGTCCGTACATTTTCACGTTCAAGCTTTCCGCGCTGACGAGGCCTTTTACGTTAAACGCTCCGCTGATGTCGAATACGCCGGCTTCGCAGTCGCCGCCAACCTCGAGATTGCCCATCAACTTAATATGTTCTCCGCGCATGCGCGACGATACTTCCAGTTCCCCCCGCCCGCCTACGTGGCCTGCGTCAAGGCTTCCGTCGATTTCGACTTCGCCCGTAAGCTTAAGCTCACTCGCGCGCAAACTTCCAGCAACTTTCGTTTCGCCCATACACGACAGCTTCGTACAATCGACATCTCCCGAAAACGTGCATTCGCCGGTTATGCGCACTTTACCGAATTGTCCTCCTGCCGAGTTCGTCTCGCCGATAATTCTCAAATCTTGCCTGTTCGCGTCAGCCACCGGTCTTCACCCTCTCCTTAATCGTCGCTCCCGGATTTACCTTTAACTCCGTTTTGTATTCCACCCGATCGATAACGCAGCCTTTGCCGATGACGACACGGTTGCCTCGAACGACTTGCGCCTTCGTGTACTCCAAGTCGATATCGTCGCCTTCGATCGTCGTCGCTTGCAGCTCGGGCACGAACTTCGTGGACATCCAACTCCACAGTTTGCTCCAGACGCTCCTCGGAACTTGCCTAATAACCATCGACTCCACGCCGATCTCTCTCGCTTTGGCCCTGCCTTGCAATTTTATGTTCAGCGTCCCTACACTAAGGAGTCCGTCGACTTCGAATACGCCTTCGCCATCGAACTTTTCGATTTCGCAATCGCCTTTTACGTTAATCAGGCCATGCAGATCCAGGTGCTCCCCGGACATGATCCCTTTTACGGATACTAGTCCGTCAAGGCGTATCCGCCCTACCGCAAGATTACCCCCGACCGTCAGCTTCCCGTCGCAATCCATTTCCTCTGCCTTTACCGCGCCGTTCATCCGAATAACTCCGTTTGCTTTGATCGTCTTCGCGTCGATATCGCCGCTTACTTTGCCTACGCCGTCGATCTTCACGTTGCCGTAGGTGCCGCCGGCTGCGGTGCTGACTCCGTTCACGACCAAATCCGGCAATCCGCTTTTTATCATTGTTTTCTCCCCCGTCATATCAGTTTTCCTCTCAATTGTTCGATGAGCTCAGCCATCGGCAGCTTGGCGACGATTTTGACTCCGGTATCGAAATAAATATCCGCATACGCGCTAACGAGCAGGAACGTCGATACGCCCATTTTCCGGATGAAGATCAAATCGCACGGCTTACCTTCGAATTTCTGAAAATGCTCCCTCAGCACGGTTAGCAACCGTCCGCCTTCATCCATTGTCATTTCACCCGTCTGCAGCAGCTTATCGACGGCGTAGAACGTTAGCAGCATCTCGAACGAATAGACGGTGTGTTCCGGGTCCGCGCTTGCGTATTGTTCCAGTACTACTCTCGAAACAATGTTACGTTCCGAAAACGCACTTTTACGTAATTCATAGTCCAATAGCATCGGAGACAGCTTGTCGGCCACTTGGTCGAGCGACAAATCGTCCTTCATGTTAACGATTTTATCGATACGCGCCAAGATCAGGTCTTTCGGGAAAAACGTTTCCTGCCCTGTAAACGTGGATTTGCGAATAAACCAGTCTTCCGGAATGAGCTGCTTCCTTTTCCAACGATACAACTGACCATAGGAAATGCCCGTCGTATCCAGCAAATCTTTTTTCGAAATAAGGTCCCGGTCCATTGTTTCATCTCCTTCATGAGGATAATGTAACATAACATTGTTACGTTGTAAAGCGTAAAGGTGTAAGTCTGGGTTTAGTATTCCTTCAATTCCGATAAAAAAAGACCACGCCGCAATCGGCATGGCCTCATTCGATATTCGTTAGTCCGCGAGCAAGAACGCTCTTGCCGGCGCGGCATCGATTCCCGTCATCTTCAGCGGCGCGATGACCAGCGTGTAGTTGCCTGGCTCGACATTCTTAAGACGCAATCCTTCGACGATGATGATGTCGTTGCTCATCAACGTGCGATGCGTTGCGTAATCCGGCTGCGCGCGTTCGATGCCAAGCGCGTCCGTCGCTACGACGCCAACGCCGATTTCCGCCAAATATTTCGCGCCATCTTCCCGCAGGAACGGGAATTCGAGATCGAAATCTTCCGTCAGCGAGCTCGACGTCTTGAACAGCAGTCGCTCGCCGCGCTGAATGGCGTACGGCTCGAGATCTTCCTTCGTGATGAAGCCTTTCACATGAGTCAGATCAAGCACGCGCGCCGGTCCGACCAACCGATCGAGCGAGATCGTCTCGATCGTCGCGCCTCCTGCGATCATATGCAGCGGGGCATCGACGTGCGTTCCAGTGTGCACGTTCATCGTCAGCAAGCTCTCGTGCGGCTTGCCTTGATCGTGATTTTGCACGTTCGTGATGTGCGGCTTCTTGGCTTCGTAACTTTTCCAAACTTGCATGCTCTCTTCGATCGTCATGCTTATGTCGATAATGCGGGGCATTCGTTTCTCCTCCTTGCATGGCGGGCTTAAGCCGCAATCGGCTTACTTGCCCGTGTTCGAGATCCAGATGACGTTATCTTCGTCTTGTCCGTTAACCGGCCACCAGTGATACCCGTCTTCGGCGAGCATTTGCTCGACTTTGTCGGGTCCCCAAGATCCGGCAGCATAAAACTGCAAATCGCTCGAATCTTCTTTCCACGCCGCGGCGATCGGGTCGACAAGCTTCCAAGCGACCGCAAGTTCGTCCCAGCGAGTGAAATACGTATGGTCCCCGCGCGCCGCGTCGAAAATAAGGCGCTCGTACGCTTCCGGCGTGTTAATGCCGATAAGGCAGCTTTGGCAATATTCCGTCGCGACCGTCTGAATCGACATATCGTTGCCAGGCTTCTTGGCATTCAGCTTAATATAAATGCCTTCCATCGGATTTACGCGAATAACGAGCAGATTAGGCAGCACGTTTTGTTTGTTCGCGAACAATACGTTGTTAGGTACGTTTTTGAATTCGATTACGATTTCCGTCGACTTGACCGGCAGGCGTTTGCCCGTACGCACGTAGAACGGAACGCCCGCCCAGCGGAAATTGTCCACGTATAGCGTTGCCGCAAAGAAAGTCTCGGTCGAGGAAGCCGAATCGACGGAATCCTCGTCGCGGTAACCTTTCAATTCTTTGCCCTTCATCGAACCCGGGGCGTATTGACCGCGGATGACGTTGCTTACGACTTCTTCACGGGAGTTCATTTTGCGGATCGAGCGAAGTACTTTCACCTTCTCGTCCCTAATGTCTTCCGCGTCCAGACGGCTTGGCGGCTCCATCGCGACCATCGTCAGCATTTGCATCAAGTGGTTTTGCACCATGTCGCGCAATGCGCCGGATTTATTGTAATAAGCGCCGCGATCTTCGACGCCTACTGTTTCCGCTAGCGTAATTTGGATGTTAGCAATATGGTTTTTGTTCCACAGCGGTTCGAAGAACGCGTTCGCGAAGCGAATGACTTCGATGTTCTGGACCATTTCCTTGCCGAGATAATGGTCGATCCGGTACACTTCGTCTTCGCGGAATACTTCGCTGATTTCTTGGTTGAGCTTCTCCGCGGACGCATAATCGTAGCCGAACGGCTTCTCGATGACGAGATGTCTCCAACCTTTCGACTCGAGCATGCCGCCGTCGCGCAAGCTGCGGGACACGTGGCCGAACAACTCTGGAGCTAGTGCCAAGTAGAACAGGCGGTTGCCTTGAATCGAATATTTCGCTTCGAGCTCTTCCGTGTGCACCTTTAGCTCGCGGAAGCCTTCCACGTTGTTGATATCGAGCGACTGGTATGTAAAATGCTCGACGAAGGCGTTCCAGGACTCGGTGTCGCTCGGTTTATATCTGCAAAATTCTTTAATCGCTTCGTATACGTCGTCGCGGAATTGCGCGTTCGTGCGCGGACGGCGTGCAAGACCGACGATCGCGAACCTTTCGCCGAGCTTTCCTTCGCGATAAAGGCTGTACAGGGCGGGAAACAACTTCCGGCGAGCCAAATCTCCCGTTGCGCCAAAAATGAAATAGACCGCTTCATGGGCGGATACGGTATCGTGTGTGTTGTTTGTCATATTCCTCATCTTTCTTCTCTCAGGGGATCTAAGGATAGGAGTAAACAAAGTATACTAAATTTAATGTATTGTAGCATAATTGCCGGAACAACGCTATATTTTTACCCTACTATTTCCACAATGGGCGTCCGTATCCCCGATTGTCCTTATTCGGCGAGTCCGTTGCGGTGGGCGTAAATCGCCGCTTGCGTGCGGTCTTCGACGCCGAGCTTGCCGAATAAATTCGTGAGATGATATTTGACCGTCTTAATGCCGATGAACAAGTCGTCCGCTATTTCTTGATTAGACTTCCCTTCGGCGATCAACTTCAACACTTCCATTTCCCGGTCCGTTAAAACTTCGTGAGGCTGAGCCGCGGCTTGCGCGGGCCGGCGGAACCGGTTCATCATTTTCGAAGCAACCTGCGATTCCAACACCGATTGACCCCGTCCGGCCGCCCGAATGGCGTCCGCGATCTCGGATGCGCGCGAAGTCTTGAGCAAGTAGCTGAACGCCCCCGCTTCGATGACCGGATACAGCTTCTCGTCGTCAAGGAAGCTCGTAAGCACGATAACCCGGCAATTAGGAAGCTCCTCCATCAACCGGCGCGTCGTCTCGATTCCGTCCATCGGTTCCATGACCAAATCCATCAACACGACGTCGGGCTTATATTCGCTTGCAAGACGCAATCCGTCCATTCCGTTACCCGCTTCGCCGACGACTTCGATTCCTTCCTCCGTACTGAGCACCGCCGCCAAGCCGATCCGTACCATCTCATGGTCATCGACCAACAACACCCGAATGTCCGCCATATCCGATCAACCGCCTTCTCCCATTATGGGAACCCTGATTTCGATCCGCGTGCCTTTGCCCGGCGCGCTGGCTACGTTAAGCGAGCCGCCGATTTCGTTCACCCGCTCCTCCATGTTTACCATCCCGTAAGAGGCATGCTTCTTCTGCAGCGGATCGAAGCCGACTCCGTTATCTCGAATGCCCAGACGCACGGAATCTCCGCGGCGCTGGAGCACGATATCCATCTTCGTAGCTTTCGCATGGCGCAACGTATTGGAAAGCGCTTCTTGCACGATGCGGAACAGATGGTTTTCCATCCCTTTGTTCAGCAGCAAATCCTCTTCCATGTCGAGGGCGATATCGACCGCGATCTTCGTGCGCATCTCTTCGACGAGCTCCGGAATCGCTTCGACGAGCCTTTTGCCTTCCAGATGAACCGGACGCAAGTGCAGTAACAACGCGCGCATCTCGGACTGCGCCACGGCAGCCATCTCCTCGATCAGCTCCACTTGCCGTCTAGCCCGCTCGAAGTCGTGATCCAGCGTGCGCCCGACAGCCGTCGCGGTCATCGATATCGCGAACAGCTGCTGGCTGACCGCGTCGTGCAGCTCTCGCGCGAGCCGCTGTCTCTCTTCCACGACTGCGCTCATTCGCGCCTTAGTAGCGAGCTCCGCGTTGTTCGTAGATAAACGCTGCAACGATGCGACTTGCTCTTCCCACTTGCGGCCAAGCCTTACGAGCTTCTCCCCTAGCCTTCCGATCTCATCATGGCCGAGCTCCGGCAACGGCAAGCTCGGATTGCCCTTCTCGAGCGACGACATCGCGTCGCTTAACACTTCCAGCCGATTGCGAATCGGATAGCTGCGCACGAATCCGAACGCCGCTCCGGCTACTACCAGCACCCCAATCGCATAAATCGCGAATTTGATGACCGAAGCCCAGCTTTCGAATGGCGCCAGCATTCCCTGAACGCGAAGTAAATAGACGATTAATACGCCGATTCCGAGAGAGTAGAGAACGGCCTCGCCCATATGGCGCCAAACCATATTCGATGCTTTCCGAGACTCCATTCCGCTCCTCCTCTTGGGCGATTCGTCAAATCGTTCTTATTTTGATATCTCCTACGAGATAAAATAACTGAAGTTTCAATTGCGTCTCGCACGTATCGTAATTCGGCGATTTCCAGGACAGCCTTTGGAAGATCCCGCTTTCTTCCGTTTGCCTGAAGGTGATTTGCCCCAGGAGCACGGACGCTTCCACTTCCAAGCCGTAATCGTCCGGCACGTTCAAGTCCACGTTGCCCACGAGCCCTTGAAGTACGATCGTTAGCTGCCGATCTTCCGGCACGGCGAGCGTCATATCCATGCGCACCTCGCCGATCGCATGCCAGAAGCTCATCGAATGAAGCACCCATGATCGTTCGTCGAGCCTCATATTAAGCAGTAGCTGATGCTTGCTCGTATAAGTTCCGACGCCCGGCGGCCTCGCCCTAAAGTAAAAGATGCCCAGCGAGATAAGCACGACGAGCGCGAATAACGCGAATTGGTTCACGATTAGGACGAGTATGCTGATCGCGATAAGGATGAACGACAGCCGCGATCGATCATAGCGATAGCGATCTACGCCGATCAATATTAACAACGCCGCATTAACCGTCGGGTAACCCGCTACGCCTCCAAGCGCGAGGTAAATTCCGGCTGCGATAATAATCATCGCGTTCTTGGACATGGGCATTCTCATATCGGGTTACACCTCCTCGCGAATCTCGTTGATTTCGTAGCGAAAGCCATAACGGAAATTTCCGTTATGGCGGGTGTGATCGCTTGCGCACCTTGACATCATAGCATAACTTGGCAACAGCGAGAATGCTTGTTTTGCTTGCGGATTAGTTCGTTCCTAAGCGACTTTTGAGCTGTTCCAGCTCTTGCTCCACGCGGTAGCTCTTCTCCGGATCGAGATGAGCGGGCGCGCCGGTGAACGGCGTGCTCGGAATCCGCGCGACTTCGGCTTCCGCTTCCATCTGCATGATTCGCTCCTCCATCCGATGAAACCCGCGCGAAGCGTTGCCGCTCTCGATCGTATGGAGAGCGCTGACTTGCGCCATCTGCTTGCGTGCTTTGGCCATTTGGGCGCGCGCCGCCAGCTCGTTCCGCTTGTTGCGCAGCTTGTAGTATTCCTCTTTCATTTCGTGCAGCTGAGCCGTGAGCTCCGTAACCTGAGCGTATGCTTGATTGTGCAAGCTCGTCAGCTCTTCCGCTTGGCGAACGAATTGCACTTTATCTTCGAGCAATTTACGGGCAAGCTCCTCATTGCCTCCGCGTAGCGCAAGCTCGGCTTGGCCTTCGCGTTCCGCGCTCAGACGAACCGATTCGTCCAGCCGTTGCTTCATTCTGCGTTCGGATGCCATTTGCTTCGCGACCGTCACTTCCGCTTCATGGATTTCTTTCTCCATGTCGCGAATGTACTGATTGATCATGACGATCGGATCCTCTAATTTGTCCAACCAATCGTGCATCGAAGCTTTCGTCATATCCTTCATTCGTTGAAATACGCCCATCGTTATTCTCCTTTCGAATCCTTCTCGATTTTGTCGATCTTTGCTTTCAGCTCTTCGATTTCCCTACGCAGCGATTTCTTCTCGATATCCTCCATCATCTGATCGATGCCAGGTGCCGACGTTGGTCTGGCCGCGGGAGTAGTCGGCGTATAGGCCGGCGGCTTCCCGAAGTCCGGAGCAGGCGGACGCGGCGGCTGCGGCGGCTGTCCGGAATGGTTCCAAGACGGGCTTTGTGGAGGCCAGTTCTGAGAACCGTATTGAGGAGGCTGCTCCCTGCCGCCCCAACCGTACGGTGGAGGCGTAGCCCCGTATCCGCCGCCGTAATTCGGCTCCCGCGGAATAACGAAGCCGGCGATGATGTACACGATAATGACGGAACCGGCCGAGAATACGGCCACGATGATCAGCAGTACGCGGAGCAACGTCGTATCGACGTTCAGGTAGTCCGCTAACCCTCCGCAAATCCCGAATATCTTTTTGTCGCGCGTCGAACGGTATAGCTTACGCATTTGTTGTTCCTCCTTGTTGCAGTCTGCGTTTCATTGAATCGAGCTCTTGCTCGATCGTATGTTGAACGGCCGAAACGGCATATGCGGTTTCTTGACCGCCGCGTCGGATTTCGCGCAAGCTTTGAGCCTCCAACTCGATGTCCGTCATCCGATCTTCAATCGTGCGAAACATCCGCGAAGTATCCAAGCCGCCCGAACCGAATTTCGCGTTCAATCGTTGTTGAAGGCGAAGCGATTCCATTCTAGCGACGTAATATTGGCGGCGATCGTACACGGTCCGATATTCGGATCGTAGCTCTTGAAGCAGCTGTTCCAGCTCGGCAAGCTCGTGCTTGCTCTGTTCGTACAGACGGCCGTAATTGTCCGCCTGCGCCTCTTGCATCACTTTCTCTTGCAACGCCAACCTCGCGACATCCTCTTCGCCCGCTTTTAGCGCGGTAACGGCTTGTGCTTCGCGTTTCGCCTTCCATTGCTCCGCGTCTTTCCACTGCCTGTACAAATGCTCGGTGTGCGCGGCGTATTGACGCTGCAGTCCTTCGCTTTGCACGATTTCTTGGTGCGTCGACCAGAGGAACTGATCGATAACGCGTACCGGGTCTTCCGATTGGCTCAACCGTTCGTGCATATTCGCTGCCGTCAGGTCCCGTACTCTTCTCATCACGCTCATCTACGTTTCTACCTCCTATACCCTCGGGTTTCTACGCAGCATCGATACGCCGAACATGATCAGGGCGATCGCAGCCACCCAGACGAACAAGTGGGATAGCTGGCCGAGAAGCATTATGCCGCCGATGACGCCAATGATGCCTCCGAGCATTCGGCTGACGTTATTCCATGCCATTACGCCGAGCAATACAACTAAAATCGGGATGATCAACCCGAACAAAAACCCTAATCCGAAGCCCAACTTTCCAAGAATGATGAGACCGCCGAATCCGATCAGGATTATCGCGAGTCCGTTACCGCTTCTCATCGTTTGCTTCACCTCGTTTCTTTCGCTTTATGATTTCATTGTAAGCTTCAGCTTGCTTTAACATAACGGACTCGCGTATGTTTTTTGTCCTAGACTGTAGTCGGGCAACGTAATGGTCTTAAGACTTTTCCTTGTGCGACCTAAGGTTAAGCGCGCTTGGCAACAATTGAGGGTTTGAACCGCGATGGCCCTGTGTTAGCCTAGTTAAGCAAACTAACCGGAGGTGAGGTAACTTGAGAAAACAATTCATGGGATTGCTGGCTGCCGGAGTATTAATGAGCGGACTGTCCGTCGTTCCGATGTCGGTATCGGCTGCTTCATCTGGTTACAATAATGCTTCGTCTAATTCCAATTGGTTTAACTGGGCATCTTACTTTAATGACAATAGCAATCAGTCAACAAATACGCCGGCGAACGACGTACCGGCCAACCATACAGGCAATAACGTAACCGAAAAGCCTTCCGATAATGGCAAGGACGACACGAATACCACTACGCCTTCAGATCAAGGATCCGTCGAGATCGAGAAAGTCATCGCGGATGGCATGAAATATGTAGGTACGCCGTATGAATTCGGTTCGAACCGAAGCACGAAGACGACTTTCGACTGCTCCGACTTCGTAAAATGGATCTTCAACGAAACGCTGGACGTTAAGCTTCCTGCGGACTCGCGTCAACAAGGCGACTACGTCAAAGAACACGAGCCAAACACCGTTCAGACCGACTGGCACAAGCTTAAGCGCGGAGATCTTATGTTCTTCATGTCTTACGAGGGCTCGAGCGCATCCGATTACAAGAACGTGAACAAAAAGACCGAACGCATTACGCACGTCGGAATTTACTTGGGCAACGGAAAAATCTTGCACACTTACTCCAAAGATAGCGGCGGCGTTCATACGGACAGCTTTGCCGGTACGTCATGGGAGCACCGCTTCCTGTACGGCGGCAGCGTAATTTAAACTTATCACGCAACAACAACAAACCTCCACGCTAAGTGGAGGTTTGTTGTTGCTTTGTTACCTATAAACGTTATCCCGTTCGCTCAGGATCACCTTACACCTTGAACTTCACGACCATTCGATTCAACTCATCCGCCAATGCTGCAAGCGATTGAGAGGAAGATGCCGTTTCCTCGGAAGCCGAAGCCGTCTGCTGACTCGCGGCCGCAATGCTTTCCACTGACTGCAATACTTCCGTCGCTTGTGCCGCCTGTTCCTCGCTCGCTGCCGCAATCTCCATCACTTTACGTGAAGATTGATCGACATACTCGGTAATATGATGGAACGCTTGCTCCGTTAATTCCGTCTGCTTCGCGCTGCTCGCAACTGCTTTAACGCTCTCCGAAGTACTCAATTGCATGCCTTTAATAATGGCCGTAATTTGTTTCGTCGCCTCGCCGCTACGTTCCGCAAGCTTACGCACTTCATCCGCTACTACGGCGAACCCTCTTCCTTGTTCGCCGGCTCTGGCAGCTTCGATCGCCGCGTTCAATGCGAGCAGGTTAGTCTGTTCCGATATTTCGTCGATGACTTCTATGATAAGGCCGATTTGCTGAGAGTCGGTTTCCAGACGCGTCATACGGCTGCTTACATCGTTCATTCCCGCTTTGGACGCGGTCACGGCCGTGGCGCCCTCTCCTGCTATGGACACCGTCTGCTCGGCCAATTCCGCCGCGCTCTCCGCATTAACGGCTACTGAATTAATCGCGTCGGACAACTCCTTGAACAACTCCATAATACTTTTGGCGTTGCTCGCCTGACTCGTTGCGCTTCCCGAAATTTCTTCGGTGCCTTTGGAGATCTGCCTTGAGGCAGCGGATAGGCTATGCGAAGACGAAATAATATGGTGAATCATCTGTCTAAGACTTTCCGTCATATGGTTAATCGAATTCGCAAGCTGGCCGACTTCGTCCTTCGACTTGATCGATAGCGGTTCTACGCGCAAGTTGCCGCTTGCCACTTGCTCTGTCACCTCTACCGTCCGCTTGATTCCGTTAACGATGGAACGAATGACTTGCCAACCGAACAAGACGACGACCGCGCAGGAGATCAATACGACGGTAATCAAACTCCATTTGATACGGATATTGTCTGACTTCGTTTGCTCTATATCATTTTCCGCATAGACGACAAGCATTTCTTCCAGTTCGTTCAGACTTCCGCGAGCCGAGTCGAAATTGCTATCGTCCTTTACGATATCGGACTGTTGTTTGGCTGTTTCGATCACGCCTGCCACGGAAGTCGTCCACGATTTGAAATCCGTCTCGAAGCCCGAGAAGCTATCGAAGAACGAGCTACCTGATGTTTCATGCTTAAGGGGCTCGAATGCAGCACGATTATGCTCGAAAATGGTTTTCGCAGCATTCACCCGTTCGTTCACTTGACCGACGTTTTCTTCATACGAACTAAGCGCGTTGTTGTATTCGGAGGACCCTGGGCTTGAATCGAGGACGACTCGTTCATCGACGAGCGCCTGGTACATATCGCGATCTGCGTTAAGTAACAGATCCGCTCCCTTATAGGATTCATCGTACAACGAGCGTACTAGTCCGTTCGCAACTTTATCCAAATTTACGACACCCATCAAGTTCGTTGATATAAGCACGATCAATGCAATGGCTAATGTCGTGAATAGCTTGTAAGACAGACGTACGTTTCTCAATCGAATCACATCCGAATTCTAAGATTAACATCCTTAAGACTCAATATAAGACCCGAATGTATTGAAAATAGAGGTTTAACCATTAGAAATCGATGAGTTTGTTGTGAGGTTTGCTAATAAATAGAATGGGATGGCTTATACAAACTGCCATTCCTTGAACATTGCTGCTTGACCGTTGTATGTACCTTCTTCATCCACCAGGTTCCACAATAACGCCACTATCTCGAAGCGCTTTCCGCTGCTTGCGATTCGAATACCGCGAATGTCATCGGCATAACCTTGTCGCTTAGCGTCAGCTAATAACTTATCTCGTTCGCTTCTTTCCATCGGTTCGGCGGTAAGTCTAGACGGCATCGATGTGAACGATTGCCAATCCATCTCCCAGAGCGTCAGCGCTTGCCTGTTGCCGAAGTTCAAGATCGGATCGGCTTCCGTCCCATGCGAAAGTAAGACGAAAGGGGCATGGAACAATGCTTCTATCGCAGACTGCTTTTCCGGATCATATTCCAGCAGTGATTTCCCGACCACCCGTGCGTAGCTCTCCAGCAATAACCGACCATGCTCTTCCATGTCGGAGTAATCCTTCCGATTAACAACAACCATCCGTCACCGCTCCATATGTATAGAATAGAATTCATGCCGAACGCAGAAAAAAAGCTTCAGGATGTTGATCCTGAAGCTGATCGTTTGAGATATGGTGCCGGTGAAGGGACTCGAACCCCCACTCCCTCTCAAGAAACGGATTTTGAGTCCGTCGCGTCTGCCATTCCGCCACACCGGCATATTCAATTATTTAAAAACTTGGCGCGCCCTAAGAGATTCGAACTCCTGGCCTTTTGATTCGTAGTCAAACGCTCTATCCAGCTGAGCTAAGGGCGCATGCTTTAAGGATTTTGGAGGCGCCACCCAGACTCGAACTGGGGGTAGAGCTTTTGCAGAGCTCTGCCTTACCACTTGGCTATGGCGCCAAAGGCTTAAAGATAAGTTGGAGCGGAAAACGGGATTCGAACCCGCGACCTTCTCGTTGGCAACGAGATGCTCTACCACTGAGCTATTTCCGCATGTGAATGGCAGGGGATCTAGGATTCGAACCTAGGATGACGGAGTCAAAGTCCGTTGCCTTACCGCTTGGCTAAACCCCTATACTGAATGAAACAAATGGGGCGGACGAGGGGAATTGAACCCCCGAATGTCGGATCCACAAACCGATGCGTTAACCACTTCGCCACGACCGCCACGATCGTAATTGTAAAGCTCTTTGGCAGGGGCAGCAGGAATTGAACCCACACTAACGGTTTTGGAGACCGCTGTTCTACCCTTAAACTATGCCCCTAAGTCAAAAAAATGGTGGAGGCTGATGGATTTGAACCACCGAACCGTGAGGAACAGATTTACAGTCTGCCGCGTTTGGCCACTTCGCTAAGCCTCCGAGACTTAAGGTAAAACTGGTGCCGACTAGAGGACTTGAACCCCCAACCTACTGATTACAAGTCAGTTGCTCTACCAGTTGAGCTAAGTCGGCATGTTATTAATGAAGTTGTGATGGTGGCTCGAGACGGAATCGAACCGCCGACACGAGGATTTTCAGTCCTCTGCTCTACCAGCTGAGCTATCGAGCCTTGATAAAAAGTGGCGGAGCCGACGGGATTCGAACCCGCGGTCTCCTGCGTGACAGGCAGGCATGTTGGGCCACTACACCACGGCTCCGCGATCTTGCCTCGGTAATCAGCCGAGAGTTAATTGGTTGCGGGGGCAGGATTTGAACCTGCGGCCTTCGGGTTATGAGCCCGACGAGCTACCGGGCTGCTCCACCCCGCGTCGTTGATTAAGTATTCTTTTTTTCTCAAGGCGACTTTTATATCATAACCGATATCGCCAAGCATTTGCAACCCTCAATTTATGGTAATTCTTTTTCGAGGGAAGCTGGTGACCCCTAGGGGATTCGAACCCCTGTTACCTCCGTGAAAGGGAGGTGTCTTAACCGCTTGACCAAGGGGCCATGCCGTTTGCTACCATTGATACTAGAAATAATTATGGCGGAGAGAGAGGGATTCGAACCCTCGAGACGTTTTAGGCGCCTACACGATTTCCAATCGTGCTCCTTCGACCAAACTCGGACACCTCTCCATAATGGCTCCCCGAACAGGACTCGAACCTGTGACAACTCGATTAACAGTCGAGTGCTCTACCAACTGAGCTATCAGGGAATGTAAGTAATGAATCTAGCCTGGCAACGTCCTACTCTCCCAGGACCCTGCGGTCCAAGTACCATCGGCGCTGGAGGTCTTAAC
>NZ_JBHSNC010000035.1:0-78727 GCF_042655785.1 Cohnella yongneupensis | reverse complement strand
AAGTTCGTCTCAGACGATTTATTACCGTAAATTACGCTCGATGTTCAGTTTTCAAAGTGCAAGTTTGTTGCTGTTTTGTTTCGTTTATTTCGCCACCTCGTGAAGCGGCTTAAGTAATATATCACGAATCAAAACCTGATTGCAACCCCCTAGGCAAAAGAAATTTAAAACATTTTTCGGAAACCCTCAAAGAAAGCAAAAAACCGGCTATCCACCCGAAGGCGACTAGCCGGTCCAAGTTCCTTAATCCACTATCCGTCGGCGCGGTCTCTCATATGAGGGAACAGCAGCACGTCGCGAATCGATGGCGCGTCGGTAAGCAGCATGACGAGACGGTCTACGCCGATACCAAGCCCGCCCGTCGGCGGCAAACCGTACTCGAGCGCGCGGATGAAGTCGTCGTCCATCTCGTGCGCCTCGTCGTTGCCCGCTTCCTTCTCGAGCAACTGCGCTTCGAACCGCTGGCGTTGGTCGATCGGATCGTTAAGCTCAGTGAACGCGTTCGCGTGTTCGCGCGCCACGATGAACAGCTCGAACCGGTCCGTAAAGCGCGGATCGGATTCCTTCTTCTTAGCAAGCGGCGAGATCGCAACCGGATGGCCGGTAACGAACGTAGGCTGAATGAGCGTATGCTCGCAGAACGTTTCGAAGAATGCGTTCACGATATGCCCGAACGACATATGCTTCTCGACTGGCACCTTATGTTCAGTAGCCAAACGATGCGCTTCTTCGTCCGTCATCTGCACGGAGAAGTCGACGCCTACGACTTCTTTGATCAGGTCGGTCATCGACACGCGGCGCCAAGCCGGCGTCAAATCCACTTCCTGTCCTTGATACGTAATAACAGTCGTTCCAAGCACTTCGCGCGCAATATGCGCGATCAAAGACTCGGTCAGATTCATAATATCTTCGTAATCGGCATACGCCTCATACAATTCGATCATCGTAAACTCCGGATTGTGGCGCGTCGAGATACCTTCGTTCCGGTATACCCGGCCGATCTCGTACACCTTTTCCAAACCGCCGACGATCAGACGTTTGAGATGCAACTCGATGGCGATCCGCATGAACAGCTGCATGTCGAGCGCGTTATGATGCGTAATGAACGGACGCGCGGAGGCGCCGCCGGCAATCGCGTGCAACGTTGGCGTCTCGACTTCCAAGTATCCGCGATCGTCCAAATAACGACGCATCGATTGGATGATACGCGAACGGGTAATGAACGTCTTTTGCACGTCCGGATTGACGATCAGGTCGACGTAGCGCTGGCGGTAACGGGTCTCGACGTCTTTCAAGCCGTGGAACTTGTCCGGTAACGGAAGAAGCGACTTCGTCAATACTTCGATATCGCTCGCCTTAACCGACAGCTCGCCCGTCTTCGTCTTGAACACGACGCCTTTGACGCCGATCATATCGCCGATGTCGAGCAAGTCGAACGCTTGGTACTTATGCTCGGGAATGGAATCCGCGCGCACGTAAATTTGAATTTTGCCGCTTAAGTCTTGGACGTGGGCGAAAGATGCTTTGCCCATCGCGCGCTTCGTCATGATGCGTCCCGCCAGGCTGACCTCGACCGCTTGCTCGTCCAGATCTTCCTTGGTCAAGTCCGCATAAGCCGCGACGATCTTCCCCGCTTCGTGCGTCCGGTTAAACTTCGTGCCGAACGGATCGATACCGAGGCCGCGCAACGTATCGAGCTTGTCCCGTCTAATTTGCAGCAATTCGCTTAATTCGGCTGTTTCCGTATTTTCCACATGGTCCATCTTCTCTCGTTCTCCTTCGTTCCACTATCCCGCATCATGCGATTAACAGGCAAAAAAGCTTCCCGAGGAAGCTTTCCATGCCGCTGTGGAGCATTGTGTTGTGCTTATGTGTTGCGATCTTGCGGATAACCGCCGGTATTATTTCTTGATATCGACAATTTTGTATTGAATGATGCCCGCAGGAACGCTAACTTCTACCGTCGTGCCTTTTTTCTTCCCGATAATCGCTCTGCCCACCGGGCTTTCGTTGGAGATCTTGTTCTGCAACGGATTGGACTCCGCGGTGCCGACGATCGTGTATTCCATCGTGTCGCCGAATTCCATATCTTCGACGATGACCGTAGAACCGATGTTAACCGTCTCCAGATCGATCTCGTCGTTATTGATAATCCGTGCGTTGCGCAGCATCTTCTCCAGCGTTATGATGCGGCCTTCGATGAAAGCTTGTTCGTTTTTCGCATCCTCGTACTCCGAGTTCTCGCTGATATCGCCATAACCGATGGCGATCTTGATCCGCTCTGCAACTTCGCGGCGCTTGACCGATTTAAGACCCTCGAGTTCATCTTCTAGCTTCTTGAGCCCGTCGGGGGTTAGAAGGACTTCCTTATCGCTCATCTCACCGATCTCCTGTCTGGAAAGGTTTTCAGGGGTGCTACTCAAATATATGGCGGGCCACCGCTTACATGACTCCCAAGTCGGCGTCAGCAAGCCATTTTCTATATGTCTCGCGAATATTGGTTCTGATTATATTTCAACCCCTGAAAAATGTCAATTCGCGGAAACGATTGATTTGTAAACGCTTCATTTTAGTGAACGGCCGCCTGAGCCGCCCCTGCTTCGTCCGCCAGCTGCTGCTCGACGCTTCTTACGTATTCCTCGAGTATCGTCTTAACGCCGGTGCGAGTGGTCAGATCCATGATCGAGTCCTTCACTCTCGCCGAATCCGGCAGCCCTTTCAGATACCAAGCCAGATGCTTGCGCATTTCCCGGACGGCTACGCTCTCGCCCTTCAGATCGGACAGCCGGTCGAGGTGCAGCATCGCGATGCGGATCTTCTCCCCGGGCGTAGGATCGGGAAGCAGTTCCCCGCGCGTGAGAAAATGTACCGTACGGTACAGCATCCAAGGGTTGCCAAGCGCTCCGCGACCGATCATGACCCCATCGACGCCGGTGTGGTTGAGCATACGTTGCGCGTCCTCCGGCGTGAACACGTCGCCGTTGCCGATAACCGGAATGGATACCGCCTGCTTAACATCCCTTATGATATCCCAGTTCGCCACGCCCGTATAAAGCTGCTCACGCGTACGTCCGTGTATGCTGACGGCAGCGCCGCCCGCGCGTTCGACCGCTTGCGCGTTCTCGACCGCGAAGATATGCTCGTCGTCCCAACCGATGCGCATCTTAACGGTTACCGGCTTCTTCGCCGCATCCGCCGCATAAGATACCATCTCGTAAATTTTCTTAGGATCGAGCAGCCATCTAGCCCCCGCGTCGCACTTCGTGACTTTCGGCACGGGACAGCCCATGTTAATGTCGATAATATCCGCGTTCGTATTCTGATCGACGAACTTGACCGCCTCAACGAGCGACTCCTTGTCCCCTCCGAAAATCTGCAAGCTAAGCGGCTTCTCCCGCTCGTCGACGAACAGCATCTCTAGCGTCCGCTGATTGCCGTGAAGTATCGCCTTGTCGCTCACCATCTCCGCGCAGACAAGCCCGCAGCCGAATTCCTTGGCGATCAGCCGGAAAGCCGGGTTGCAGACGCCTGCCATCGGAGCCAGCACGACGTTATTGTTCATTTCTACATTGCCTATCTTAAGCATTATGATTTCACTCCTTTCATTGTCCAAGCTCTAACTCGCTCGCCCAGTCCGCCCATTGCGAAATGCCTTCCTGCTCTAAGGACATCTCTGCCAGCTCGCGCGCCCAAGGGAAATCAACGTTCTCCGGCCACACGTCCCTAAGCGGCACCAACACGAACGCCCGCTCTCCCATACGGGGATGCGGGAGCGTTAATTCCGGCGTATCCAATCGCGTATCGCCGACGAGCAGCAAATCCAAATCTATATTGCGCGGCCCCCACCGGATATCGCGCACTCGGCCCATTTCCCGCTCGATCGCGAGCAACCGGCGAAGCAGTTCGATCGGTTGCAATCCAGTTCCGACCCTAACGACCATATTCAGAAAAGAAGGCTGGTCCGTATAGCCGATCGGCGCCGTCTCGTATGCCGGCGAGATGCCCAGCATCTCAATGTCCGGTTCGGCGGCCAGCCTGCCGAGCGCATTGCGCAGCGACGCCTCGCGATCGCCTAGATTGGCGCCAAGCGCCACATATGCTTCCTGCAAGTTGCTTCAATCCTCTGCGGATTCGATGACCCCGCCTGTGCCTCGTCGTCTCCGAAGCTCAACGGTTACGCCATCGAACGTAATATCGAACGGCGGATTCGGCTTCGTGACGGATACCGTCGTTTCGATGATACTAGTATACGTACCGAGTAGCGCCGACGCAATGTTTTGCGCTAGCGTCTCGATCAGCTTCACGTAGGGGCCTTCGACAATCTCTTTGACGAGGGCGTGAACTTCGGCATAATTCACCGTGTCGCGAACGTCGTCGGATTGCGCCGCCCGGTTAAGGTCTAAACGCATGTCGAGATCGACGTAATACTTCTGTCCTAGCCGATTCTCCTCTGGTATAACGCCGTGATAGCCGTAGAAAACCATCCGTTTCAGCAGCATGCGATCCATGTTACTCTCTCCCCGCTTGACGATACACGATGGCGTCCGTCATCGTCGCCACCCGCTTCATTTGTTTAACATCGTGCACCCGCACCACTTGGCAGCCTTGGGCGATACCGAGCGTGGTCGTAGCGCCCGTTCCTTCGACCGCATCGTCCGGCGTCACGTCGAGCGTCTTGCGAATGAACGTTTTGCGGGACGTGCCGAGCAGTACCGGATATCCGAGCTGGACGATCTCGTCCAATCGACCCATTAATTCGACGTTATCCGCGTAGTCCTTCGCGAAGCCGATGCCCGGATCGAGCCAGATGTTGTCGCCGGTTACGCCCGCTTCCCGAGCTATTCGCGCACAGTCCTTCAAGTCTTCGAGCACGTCGGAAATGAAGTCCGAGTAATCCCTCGCCATGCGATTATGCATGAGAATGACCGGACAGCCATATTCGGCCGCCACTGCCGCGATGTCAGGTTCTCTGCGGAATCCCCATACGTCGTTGATAATATGAGCCCCCGCCGCCAGCGCCTGCCGCGCGGCCTCCGCCTTGTACGTATCGACGCTGATCGGAAGCTTCACCGCTTCGCGCACTGCCCGTATGACCGGAATAATCCGCTGAAGCTCTTCTTCGAGCGGTACCGCGTCATGCCCCGGACGCGTCGATTCTCCGCCGATATCGATAATGTCCGCGCCTTCCGCGGCCATCTGCTTCGCCCGTTCCACCGCCGCATCCACCTGATCGAACCGCCCTCCGTCCGAGAACGAATCCGGCGTCGCGTTCAGAATGCCCATGATAAGCGTGCGATTGCCTAGCTCCAAAGTCAGGCCGTCCCGAAACGTATACGAGCGCGTGTAAAATGTCGGCTTCATTGCGTGCTCGCTCCTTCCGCGCGTAACCGGTACAGCTGCATCATCCGAGAAGTCACCGGTCCGACGGTCGGCGACCCGCCAGGAGAGACGTAATCCCCGTATCCATCCTCTAGCCGCGTTACCGGAACGATCTCTTGAATCGAGCTCGTCAGGAACACTTCTTCGGCTGCCGTTAGATCGTCCCACCGATACGACGCGCTTTGCTCGGCGCGTAATCCTATCTCTTCCGCCAGCTCGAGCACGTACCCCCGAGTGACGCCCGGCAGCAGCCCCGTCTCTTCGGAAGGCGTATGCAATACGCCATTCGCTATCCAGAACACGTTGCTGACCATGCCCTCCACGACGTGGCCGCCACCATCCAAGAACAACCCTTCCGTCCCCGTACCCGCTCCCGCGACTACAAGCTCCCGCTTCGCCACTATATTGTTCATATAATGGAACGATTTTAACCGAACGGCGCTCTCGGGCGTGCTACGCGGCACCTGTAACCTGCGCAGCGCCTTGCCTCCCCGCGTATCCGGATGGTCGGGAGCCAGCGCCTTCGCGTAAATGATTTCATTAGGTTGTTCGTACGTATCCGACGGCAGTCCGATCGCGCCTTCGCCGGCTGACACCGACCAACGGATATATCCATCGCTAAGGCTATTCGCCTCAAGAAGATGCGCGATCCTCTCTTGCAAATCGCTTATCCGCGGTTCGTACGCAATTCCGAGCAGCTCGCACCCGTGGCGAAGCCGAGCGGCATGACGCTCTAGCAGCCATGGTTTTCCGCTGTAGGTGCGGAACGTCTCGAATAAACCCATTCCGTACAAAAAACCGTGATCGAATGCCGAGATCACGGTCGTCTTGCTATCCGTTAATTGTCCGTTCCAAAGCAGCTTCATTGTCTGATGCCTGATTTATGCTTCAAAAAGTTGCGAAGAATCGTAAGCCCGTTGTTCGTCATGATCGACTCCGGATGGAACTGCACGCCTTCGACGACGTATTCTTTATGGCGCAAGCCCATGATGAGCCCGTCGCTCGTCTCCGCGCTTATTTCCAGGCAATCCGGCAGCGTGTCGCGCTTAACGATCAGGGAGTGATAACGGGTCGCCGTAAAAGGAGACTCCATCCCTTCGAAAATCGTCTTGCCGTCATGCGTAATTTCGGATGTCTTGCCGTGCATCAGCTGGTCTGCGCGAATGACGTCGCCGCCGAACGCTTGTCCGATCGCCTGATGGCCTAGGCATACGCCGAAAATCGGGATTTCTCCCTTGAACCGCTCCAGCAGCGCCAAGCTTACGCCGGCTTCGTTCGGCGTGCACGGTCCCGGCGAGATCAGAATATGATCCGGCGCCAGCTGCGCGATGCCTTCCAGATCGATCTCGTCGTTCCGATGAACGACGATCTCTTCGCCGAGCTCTCCCAAATATTGCACCAAGTTGTACGTAAACGAATCGTAATTGTCGATAACCAATATCATACCGATCTTCCCCCCCGTCTCTCCCCGTACTGCACCGCTTTCCAGAGCGCCTTCGCTTTGTTCAGGCATTCATAGAATTCCCGTTCCGGAACAGAGTCAATCACGATGCCCGCGCCGGCCTGAATGTGGCAAATCCCCTCGCGCATCGCGATCGTGCGAATAATTATATTAAATTCCATATTTCCATTATAGTCAATCCATCCAAGCGATCCCGTGTAAGGACCTCTGCGGGTCGGCTCCAGCTCTTCGATGATTTCCATCGTGCGGATTTTGGGCGCTCCGGTTATCGTGCCGCCCGGGAATACCGCGGCTAGCACGTCGAGGGCGTCTTTCCCGCGCGCGAGCTTCCCTTCCACCTGCGAGACGAGATGCATGACATGGGAATACCGTTCTACCGTCATCAGCTCGGGAACGCGAACCGAGCCGTATTCGGCAACGCGCCCTAGGTCGTTGCGCTCCAAGTCGACGAGCATGACGTGTTCGGCGCGTTCCTTCTCGCTGCTCAGCAATTCGTCCTCGAGCGCGTGGTCTTCCTCCGGCGTGCGCCCGCGCCTGCGCGTTCCCGCGATCGGCCGCGTGGACAGCTTGCCGCCGTCCAGCTTAACGAGTAGCTCGGGCGACGCGCTGACGAGCGCGAACGACGGGGTGCGAAGCATGCCCATGTACGGCGATGGATTCACGAGACGCAACCATTCGTACAGCATCTCCGGCGTCGAGTTCACGGGTAAGCTCTGACGCAGCGACAAGTTGACTTGAAACACGTCGCCCTGCGCGATATACGCTTGTATCCGGCGAACCGCCTGCTCGAATTCGCCTTTGCTCATGGAAGTAGCAAGGCTGGGCAAGCTCTCCACGTCGATCTGCAGTTGATCCGCCGCCATCATGGCTAGCATCTCCCGATGCATCTGCTGCGCGATCGGATCCTCATTGACCGCCGTCCAGTTTTGCCATTGGCGCTCCATGGCCAATGCGCGCCGCTTAGCGGCTTCGTAGCGGTCGACTAAATAGGCTTCGGTCGCGTCTGCCCCTATCGGCATATGTACCGCGAAATAGACAGCATGCTCTTGGTGATCAACGATCCATAGCTCCTCGAATCGCATGAAGACATAGTCGGGTATACCCGAGTCGTCCGCCGCTAAAGCAGGCAGCCTCTCCAAGCTGCGCACGACATCGTAGCTCCAAAGCCCGATGACGCCGCCGATGCAATCTGGTACGCTAGACGACCTCGGGCCATTGAGCCCCTGCATCATGCGCCGTACTTGAGCGATCGGCGCGCCCACGCGCTCGGCGGCTTCCTGCCAACCATTATCGCGAGGCTCAAAGACCTTCGCCTTGCTGCCTTTCCCTTCGATCACCGACACCGGCGAAAGTCCGGCAAACGTATAGCGTCCGCCTTTGCCGCTCTCCAGTAGGCAAGCATAAGGAGAAGCCTCTTGCCAAAACCGATCCCAGAATAACGGCGCTGCCGCCGACTGCTTATCCAAAGTCAGCTTCGTCACATAAGGCAACCTATTATATCGGGCGCGTCCGTCGTTGTCGCGACTTTCGGCCGCCCACGTTTTCCATTGTTCAAATGCGATCATTTCCACCACTCGCGGTACCCCTTGTCCATTCTCTATGTAAGCAGAATACCACAAAAGACGGCATCCATGCGCGAAACGGCATTGCTGGCGTACTTCTCGCGCATACGATGCCGTCCTATGGCATGCTCTATTGAGTCGCTTCCGCCTCGCCGGATTGGTCGATGACCTTGAAGATGAACGGATTCGGGATGAAATCCTTCTTGTCTAAATATCCGCTCAACCCTCCGCCTGCCGTGATCCAGTAACGACCGTTTTTCTCGCCTTGAATATAAACCCGGGTAAGCGCCGGGAGTTCTTGCGTTTCTTTGCCCGTCTCGTCATACAGTATGAATTTCGGTACGATGTTCCCTTTCATCTCTTTCCGAAACACCAAGCCTTCCTTCGCCTTGGTCTCATCGTAAGGGATCAACTCGTCTTTGCGAACCCACTTGTTTTCGACATATGGAGAGTCGTAGGTAACGACAATGATCTCGACCCACCCCTCGTACTCTCTCACGACATGCACGACTTTGCCTGACCATAACTCGAATCCGGATGGTTCGGGTTCTCCTGGATACAGACGGTATGTGACCGGCTTGTCGACGATCATGTCATAAGTTTCGTCCACTGGTTGAACCCGCTCTCCCGTATCTCCTTCACCGACGAGGTACCAAGACGGAATCCAACCTGCCTCGCCGGCATCGTTAACGATTTTGACATACTCACCCGCGATTTCGGCTACCCCATACGTATTCGTCGTATTTCCTTCGAATATCGATCGGGAAGCATACGGCTGCGACTCCGGCAAAGCCTGCACCGGTCCCTTCAGGAAGTAGACCGTCTTCACCTCCGGAGATGGACTCGGCGCGGGTGTAGGCAACGGCTCGGTTGAGGTGGGCGGCGTAGGCAACCCGCTCGGGAAGGGCACATCCGTCACTCCAAGCGGGGTCTTATCGGAACCGCCTCCGCCCGCGAGCGGTCCAGCGGCCACAAGCCAGATCGCCAAACCGACCACGCACGCAACAGCGCCTAAAGCTCCGAACCTTAATCGCCAACTCCGCCTGATCGCTTGGCCAGACAACGCGCGCCGCTCGATACGATCCATGGTATCCGCCGTGAACGTGCGCCCGGGAAAAGCATCCTCTTGCTCTAACCGTTCAAACCATTCCGGTCGGCCCTCCTTATGCTTGTTCATACGCCACCTCCTCCTTCCACGCCTCGGACACTTTCTGTCTCGCCCGGGCAAGCCGCGACTTCACCGTACCTAGCGGCACGTCCAACACGCCCGCGATCTCGGCCAAGCTCATGCCGTACTTCGCGTCCAAGAGCAGCACTTCGCGGAATTTCACGGGCAGCGCAAGTACAACTCGCCATAAATCCTCCGAGTGGCTGCGGCTTAGCGCCTCCTGCTCAGCGGATGGATGCGCCTCCTTGCCGTGCTCCCCCGGCCGGTCTACTAGAATCACGCGGCGTAAGAAAGCCGTACGCCGATTGTTGAGCGCGATATTGCGCGTAATTGCGAGTAGCCATGTGCGCATGGACGACTGGCCCCTGAACGTAGCGATCCGGCGGTAAGCCGCTAAAAATACGTCCTGCGCTACGTCGTCCGCGAGATCGAAACGACCGGTAATATAGAACGCATAGTCCCACACCCCTTGACCGTAAGTCTCCATCAGCTCGCGGAAGCTCTCCGCTCCGAACGACTCGATATTTTTCCAATAATCCGGCTCCATCTGCTCACCTCTTGTTTAATTAGACACCGCACCTTGGAAAAAAGTTCCCGAGCCGCTTTCGCGCATGCAAAAAACAGCCGAAACAGGTTTGCACCCGCTCGGCTGTCCGAAGAAAAACGCAAGATTAGTTGTCGAAGTTGAACAGAGGCGTGCTCAGGTAACGTTCGCCGTTGGAAGGAACGACCGCTACGACGCGTTTGCCTTCGCCCAGTTCTTTCGCCACTTTAAGAGCCGCGAAGATCGCTGCGCCGGAAGAAATACCGACGAGCAAGCCTTCTTGTTTAGCTACCGTACGCGCCGTTTCGAACGCTTCGTCGTTCTCGACCGTAATGACTTGGTCGTAGATTTCGCGGTTCAAAATGTCCGGAATGAAGTTCGCGCCGATGCCTTGGATTTTATGAGGACCAGGGCCGCCGCCGGACAGCAACGGGGAAGCAGCCGGTTCGACCGCTACGACTCTGATGTTCGGGAAGTTCTGCTTAAGCACTTCGCCGGCGCCGGAAATCGTTCCGCCCGTACCGATGCCCGCTACGAAAGCGTCGATCTTGCCGTCATAAGAATTGATCGCTTCGACGATCTCAGGACCGGTCGTCTCGCGGTGAACTTTAACGTTCGCTTGGTTTTTGAACTGTTGCGGCAGGAAGTAGCTCGGGTTTTCTTTCACGATTTCTTCCGCTTTCTTAACCGCGCCGTTCATGCCCTCGGAACCCGGCGTCAATACGAGCTCAGCGCCATATGCGCGAAGCAGGTTGCGACGCTCCAAGCTCATCGTCTCAGGCATAACGAGAATCGCGCGGTAGCCTTTCGCGGCTGCAACCATAGCGAGACCGATACCCGTGTTGCCGCTTGTCGGTTCAACGATCGTGCTCTCGCCCGGCTTGATGATGCCTTGTTGCTCGGCTACTTCGATCATGCTGATAGCAATACGGTCTTTAACGCTGGAGCCTGGATTCTGGTATTCCAGCTTCACGTAGATTTCTGCGTAGCCTTGCGGCACGACACGGTTGAGTCGTACGAGCGGCGTATCGCCGATTAATTGCGTAACGTTCTGGACAATCTTAGCCATTGGATGATTCCCTCCCGTTATAGATGCGGCATCCGCCGCCTCGATGCGTTAATCCGACTAAACCAGTCGGCTTTTGAGTTTGATTTTATCTTAACAATCGTGGTGTAGATTGTCAATACTGCCGGCTTCGTCTATCCATCGTGATCCGGAGGCGTACAGCTACCTTAAGCTGGCATCCAGTACCTCGGCGCCGTACTTCTCGAGCAGCGACTGCTCCAGCTCCCGCATCGGCTTAGCTTTGCCCAGCGCAATCTCGCGACGCGCCGACGTCCGGATCTCCTCCATACCGCGCGGTTGCTCTTGCCTGCGACCGTTGAGCGCCACGATGACGTAGCCGTTCCCCGTTTCGATCGGACCGGTAATGTCTCCGACTTCCATCTCGGACGCATTTTTGAGCACTTCCGGATCCGTGAACGGATCGCGATCCTCGACCCAACCGAGCTCGCCGCCCGTATCCGCCGTAAATTCGTCCAACGAATATCGCTCCGCCAGCGCTCCGAACGCTGCGCCGCCCTCCAATTGGGTCAGCAGCTCCCTTGCCGTCGCTTCGTCCTCTACGACGATCTGCGCCAAGTCGTAGTAATAACGGATCGTCGTCAGCTCCTTGTGATCTGCAATATATTGATCGAGCTCCGCATCGGTTACGATGATGTCGCGAATGGAAAGCTTCTCCGTCAGCAGGCGATAACGAGCTTCTGCTTGCACATCGTCTCTGCTCATGCCCAACTGGTCATGCATCGCCTCGTAAAATTGCTCTTCGCTGTCGTAGCCTTGCCTCATGACAAGCAGCTCTTGATCGAGCTCTTCAGGGGTGACTTGCAAGCCAAGCTCGTTCGCCTCCTGGGCTACGGCCTCCGCCAGCATTAACTCCCTTAGCGTCTGCTTGCCGTTCTGAGCGAGCAAACGATCGGTGAGCTGCTCGCGCGTAATGGACGCGGTTCCCACCTTGGCAACGATCTCTCCTTGCGTAAGATCCGAAGGCTGCGAAGAAGGCAAGTGCGTGGTGATCGGCACGGCCGAGCTTGGAGAGGGGACGGGTAATGCTTTGCGCGACTCCGAGTCGCAACCCGACATGACCCAAGTGAAGAGGGCAAGCAGTACGAGCGGCCAATGCCGTATCGTCTCCCTCATAGGTACCGTCCCCCTCTTACTGACCCAGCGTCCGGTTATGTATTTGTTCCAATTCGTCTTTCGAGAATTGATATTTCTCGTTGCAGAAATGGCAATGGACTTCCGCATGCCCGTCCTCGTCGATCAAGTTGCGCAATTCATCCGTTCCCAAGCTGACGAGCGTCCCTTCGACGCGTTCGCGCGAGCATTTGCAACGGAATACAGGCTCGATTTGGTCATGAATCGTAAGATCGTCTCCTACGAGAAATTGCAGCAGCGTCTCCGGCGTTTCCCCTTGATCGAGCAAAGCCGTCACGTGAGGTATAGACCCGATGGCGCGCTCAAGCTGTATGAGTCGCTCCTCCGACAAGCCCGGCATAATTTGCACGATGAAACCCCCGGCATGGATGACCGATCCGTCCGTGTCGACGAGTACGCCTAATCCTACGGCGGAAGGCGTCTGCTCGGAGTCCGCGAAATACAGCGTGAAATCTTCCGCAAGCTCGCCTGAAATGATCGGCACGCTGCCGCGGTAAGGCTCGCGAAGCCCCAAATCTTTCGTTACGTAAATATGGCCACTCGTACCGACTACGCCCGCGACGTCCAGCTTTCCTTCGCTATTGCTCGGAACGTGCGCGTGCGGATGATCTACGTATCCTCTAACTTCGCCGGTACCGTTCGCGTCGACGACGATCTGACCGATCGGTCCGTCGCCTTTGACTTGAACGGTCAATCTCTCGTTGCCTTTCAGCATGTAACCCATCATCGCGCCCACGGTCGCGGTTCTGCCTAATGCGGCCGTTGCCGTCGGCATCGTATCGTGTCGTCTTTGCAGCTCGCTTACGAGCTTCGTCGTCCGAGCAGCGAATACCCGTATGCCGCCGTTCCAAGCCGTGCCGCGTACTATTTCGTCTTTCATCTGTCTGTTGCTCCTTTATCTTCCGGTCGCCTGTCGCGTTAACCGTTCCGTTCGTAGATGATACGCAAGCCTTCGAGCGTAAGCAGCGGGTCGACATGCTCGATCGTCTCGGTTTCTTCCGAGATCAGCTCCGCCAGTCCGCCAGTCGCGATCACCTTAGGTTGTACATTGAACTCCTTGCAAATACGCCGAACGATTCCGTCCACCTGGCCGGCATAGCCGAAAATAATGCCCGCCTGCATAGCCGTCACCGTATTCCGCCCGATAACCGTCTTTGGCTTCGACAGCTCGATCCGCGGCAGCTTAGCCGCCCGTTGATATAGTGCCTCCGCCGAAATGCCGATGCCCGGCACGATCGCTCCGCCCAGATAAGCGCCGGAAGCGTCGATATAATCGAACGTCGTCGCGGTGCCGAAGTCGACGACGACTAGCGGCGTGCCGTACTGCTCGATGCCCGCGACCGCGTTGACGATACGGTCCGCGCCTACCTCGCGCGGATTTTCGTAACGGATGTTCAGTCCCGTTTTAATGCCAGGACCGACGATCAGCGGAGCTTTGCCTACGTATTTGACGAACAACTGCTCTAGCGTGTTCATAATCGGCGGAACGACGCAGGACAGAATGACGCCGTCGATCTGGTCCGCCCGAACGCCGGCCAATTGCAGCAGACTTGTAATCAGTATACCGTATTCGTCGACCGTAGAAGACCGATTCGTGCTTAGACGCCAATGATGCGTCAGCGACTTCCCTTGATAGAGGCCGAGCACGATATTCGTGTTGCCGACATCCACTACGAGAATCATGCGGACTCCCCCTTCTTGATGGCGTTCAAGTCCAGGCTGATATCAAGTGCGCTGAACGAATGGGTCAGTCCGCCGACGGAGATAACGTCGACGCCGCAAGTCGCGATCGCCGCTACGCGCTCCGGGACGATTCCGCCGGACGCTTCAAGTACGACATGCGGAGCCATTGCGCGCAATACGCGCGCCGCTTCGGTCATCGCTTCGTTACTCATATTGTCGAACATGACGATATGAGCGCCTGCTTGCACGGCCTCTTGCGCCTGCGCGAGCGATTCGGCTTCCACTTCGATCTTCATCGTGTGCGGAATCCGGGCTTTCGCTGCCGATACCGCAGCCGTTATGCCGCCCGCCGCTTTAATGTGGTTATCCTTGATCATCACCGCATCGTACAGCCCGAAGCGATGATTATAACCGCCGCCGATCCGAACGGCATACTTCTCCAACGTCCGATGACCGGGCGTCGTCTTCCGCGTATCCGCGATACGAACCGGATGGCTCCCCGCGGCCGAGACGTATTCATTCGTCTTCGTCGCGATGCCGGACAATCGCTGCAGCAAATTCAGCGCCAGACGCTCGCCGTTCAAGATGCTATGCGTCGCGCCTTCCACGATCGCAAGCACCGTTCCGCGCTCGACCCGATCGCCGTCCGCCGCTTGCGCCTCATAGCGCAAGCTCGGGTCGACGACTTCGAACACGAGCCGCGCGAGAGGAATGCCCGCCAGTATGCCCGATTGCTTCGCATGTATAATGCCGCGCGAGACGTGTCCCGCCGGTACCGTCGCCATCGTCGTCGCATCGCCCGAGCCGATATCCTCGGAAAGCCATTCGCGAAGCTGCTGCTTCACCATATCTAACGCAGGGCCTGCAATCGCCCAATCGCTCATCTTCTCAAACATCGTCGATCCTCTCTTCTCCTATCCCTATTTCCCGTTGCAGTATCGTATGCTTGTGCCAGTGATTATCGTCCCGCTCCGGATAATCCTCGCGATAATGACCGCCTCGGCTTTCCTCGCGGCTAAGCGCCGCTTCGGTGACGAGAATGGCGCAAGTGAGCAAATTCGCGAACTCCAGCTCCTCTCGCTTCATGAGGCGCGTCTCGAAAATCGGCAGTAGCCGCTTCAGCTCTTCCAGTCCTTTCAGCAATCCCTCGCGATCCCGGTGCAAGCCGACGTAACGAACCATTACCTTTTGCAGCTTCAGCCTGCGCTCTACAAGGGTTCCCATCAAGGACACGATTTTATCGTCGAGCATGTACGGATGGTTGCTGATCTTAAGCTCGGGGACGCGAAGCGGCGCAAGCTCGCGAATACGATCAACGATACGCTGGCCGAACACGATCGCTTCGGAAAGCGAGTTGCTCGCCAGACGATTCGCCCCATGCACGCCGGTCGATGATGCTTCCCCGCATGCGAACAGGCGGCCGATGTTCGTCTCGCCTCGCAAATCTGTCTTCACCCCGCCCATCATATAATGGGCAGCCGGCGCGACCGGAATCCAATCCGTCGTCATATCGAGTCCGTAGTTCAAGCAATACTCGTGGATCGTCGGAAAACGATGCCGGATTAGCTCGGGCGATTCATGCGTGATATCGATGTACACGTACGTCGACTTCGTCAATTCCATCTCTGCCACGATCGCGCGCGCAACGATGTCTCGCGGCGCCAGCTCCAGCTGCGGATGGTACTTCTCCATGAAGCGCTCGCCCCGAATGTTCCGCAAGTACGCGCCTTCCCCGCGAACCGCCTCGGAGATGAGGAAGCGAGGAGCGCCCGGATAACAAAGCGATGTCGGATGAAATTGAATGAATTCCATGTCGCGAATGACCGCTCCGGCGCGGTAGGCCATCGCGACGCCGTCTCCTGTAGCGACTTCAGGGTTCGTCGTATACCGATAAAGTTGGCCCGTACCGCCGGTGCAAAGCACCGTTGCGCTGCCGTATACCGCTACGCGAGCGCCATTCGGCCGCTGTACGATCGCGCCGATGCACTCTCCGTCGCTCGTCAACAGATCGAGCACGAGATGATCGTCCCATAGCTCGATGCCCGGATCTGACTTTACTTTATCCGCCAACGCACGGACGATCTCGTAGCCCGTCGCGTCGCCATTCGCGTGAAGGATACGGCGCTGGCTATGCGCGCCTTCCTTCGTAAGCGCGAATTGGCCGTCTTCCTCGTCGAAGTTCGTGCCAAAGCGAATCAATTCTTGAACGCCTTGCGGACCTTCGTGCACGAGTACGTCCACGGCCGTGGCGTCGCATAGGCCCGCGCCGGCGACAAGCGTATCCTGCATGTGGAATTCCGGGGAGTCGTCGTCGGAGAAGACGGCGGCGATACCGCCTTGCGCATAGCGCGTATTGCTATCGAATAGCGACTTCTTCGTGATCATGAGCACGCGCTTCGAATCGCTCGCCTTGAGCGCTGTATATAAGCCGGCAATTCCGGCACCGATGATTATGACATCCGTCTCGACGCGCGGAAGCTTGTCCAGATCGAAATCTACAACGTAACGTGGAATCATAGTTGTTCTTCTCACCCCAGCACCAGAGTTAATTTCGAACCGCCCATTTACGAATACAGCCGACCAGGAGTGGTCGGCTTCTTCGCGCTTATTTAACGAGCAGCATGCGCTCCAGCGATAATTTAGCTTTGTCCGCTACGTCCTGCGGCACGTAAATTTGCGGTTGCATCGTCTCCAAGCATTTAACGACCTTTTTCAGGTTGTTCACTTTCATGTTCGGGCAGACGAGGAACTTCGAAGCGAAGTGGAACGTCTTGTTCGGACTGTCCAAGCGAAGCTGATAACCGGTTCCGTCTTCCGTGCCTACGATGAACTCTTGGTGCGAAGACTCGCGGCAATATTTCAGAATGCCCGTCGTGCTGCCTACGAAATCAGCCATCTCGACGACTTCCGGACGGCATTCCGGGTGAACGACGAATTGCGCGTTCGGATGCTTCGCGCGCATCTCTTCGACGTCCTTGATCGTCAGCATATCGTGCGTGTTGCAGTAGCCTTCCCAGAGAATCATCTTCTTGTCCGTGTGCTGCTGCACGTAGTGGCCAAGGTTCTTGTCCGGGCACCAGATGATTTCGTCCGCATCGACGGAGTTGACGACTTTCACCGCGTTCGCCGACGTACAGCAAATATCGGTCTCGGCCTTCACGTCGGCGGAGGAGTTAATGTACGTTACGACCTTCGCGTTCGGATGCTTCGCCTTCAGTTCGCGCAGCCCGATCGGGTTAACCATGTCCGCCATCGGACAGCCGGCGCGTTCGTCGGGCACGAGCACGATCTTGTTCGGAGCCAAAATCTTCGCGCTCTCTCCCATGAAGTGAACGCCGCAGAATACGATAACGTCCGCGTCCGTCTCGGCTGCTTTTTGAGCGAGCAAGAACGAATCCCCGCGGAAATCCGCAACCTCTTGTATTTCATCCCGCTGATAATAGTGAGCGAGAATAATAGCGTTACGTTCCTTCTTCAGCTGCAGAAGCCGCTCGCGTAGCTCGCGATTTTGCTCCGCTTTGCGTTCCAAGGCTAAAGCTTCCATGTCAATCTCCTCCTTGCGGTCTCTTCGGCCGTGGCCCTGATGCGATAGGTTCGATGCATACTATGTGAATAAAATTACAAATAGGGGCGAGAATCCTCTTATTCGAGCGAACGAATACGACTTCTCTCTTTAACACCAATTTACACGTGCGGGGGTGGACTGTCAATTGATCAAAATGCGGGATTGCAAGCAAAAAACAAAAAAAACCCGCCCGCCTGACGGCGAACGGGGCACTCTGTACCTAATGTTATTTCGGATCTTCGGGATCGCCTTCCGGAGGACGCGTATCAGGCGTCGGCGGAACCGGCTCGTCGTCGCGGGTTTGAATCCGCACCTTCACGCCGCTTCCTAACACATCGACGATCGGCTCGACTTTCGTTTCCTCGATTGTCGAAGTGTCGCCTTCTTCCTCGACGATCTCGCCCTTCTCGATCAACTGCTTGATTTGATCCAGATCCAGGGTCTCGACATCAAGTAACGTCTTAGCGAGGAGGTGCATCTCCGCGCTCTTCTCGGTCAGCAGCTTCTTCGCGCGATCGTAGCAATCGCGTGTAATGCTCTGCATCTCTTGATCGATCTCGTAAGCGATCGCGTCGGAGTAGTTCTGCTCGTGTCCGATATCTCGGCCGAGGAACACTTGGCCTTGCGTCGCGCCGAATTGCATCGTTCCGAGCTTCTCGCTCATCCCGTATTCCATGATCATCGCGCGTACGATGCTCGTCGCTTGCTTGAAGTCGCTGTAAGCGCCGGTGCCGATCTCGCCGATGAAAATTTCCTCGGCGGCGCGTCCCGCGAGGAGCCCCGTCACTTTATCCAGCAGCTCTTGCTTCGTTACGAGCATGCGATCTTCCTTCGGCAACATGATGACGTAGCCGCCGGCGCGTCCGCGCGGGATGATCGTTACTTTGTGAACCGTGTCCGCATGCTCCAAGAAGAAGCCTGCGATCGTATGTCCAGCTTCGTGATAAGCGACGATGCGTTTCTCCCGGTCGCTGATCACGCGGCTCTTCTTCTCGGTACCGACGATGACGCGGTCGATCGCGTCGTCGACTTCTTGCATCGCGATATCTTTCTTGTTCTTCCGTGCCGCGAGGAGCGCCGCTTCGTTCAGCAAGTTCTCCAGATCGGCGCCGGTGAAGCCCGTCGTCCGCTTCGCGATCGTGCCGAGGCGTACGTCTTTGTTAAGCGGCTTGTTCCGCGCATGGACTTTCAGTACCGCTTCGCGGCCTTTCACGTCCGGACGGTCTACCGTAATCTGACGGTCGAAACGGCCTGGGCGCAGAAGCGCAGGGTCTAGAATGTCCGGGCGGTTCGTAGCGGCGACGATGATAATGCCTTCGTTCGCGCCGAAGCCGTCCATCTCTACGAGCAATTGGTTCAACGTCTGTTCGCGCTCGTCGTGACCGCCGCCGAGGCCTGCGCCCCGTTGACGACCGACGGCGTCGATTTCATCGATAAAGATAATACACGGCGAGTTCTTCTTCGCGTTCTCGAACAAGTCGCGTACGCGGGAAGCGCCGACGCCGACGAACATCTCTACGAAGTCCGAACCGGAGATCGTGAAGAACGGCACGCCTGCTTCGCCTGCAACCGCGCGGGCGAGCAATGTTTTACCGGTACCCGGAGGGCCTACGAGCAATACGCCCTTCGGAATGCGCGCGCCGAGTGCCGCGAACTTGCGCGGATCTTTCAAGAACTCGACGACTTCGACAAGCTCTTGCTTCTCTTCGTCCGCTCCGGCGACATCTTCGAACGTTACGCGTTTTTTCTCTTCATTATAGAGACGCGCGCGGCTCTTGCCGAAGTTCATCACTTTGCCGCCGCCGCCTTGCGCCTGATTGATCAGGAAGAAGAACAGAACGAACATAATAATGAATGGAATAATGGAAGTCAAGAAAGTCAGCCAGAAGCTTTGCCCCGGCATTTTTTTAATTTCGACTTCGAATTTCTTCTCGATACCGAGATCGGTGAACTGCTGCATGGAGTAGTCCGCTAGAGGAGCGCGTCCGGTGAACGTTTCGCCCTTCTCGCTACCATCCTTCGGCTTCATTTCTCCGGTTACGAGATAAGTGCCGCTTTGAATTTGCAGGGTCAGCTTGCTGACGTTGCCTGTCTGCACCGTCTGTACGAGTTCATTGTAGCTCAATTCCTTGGTCGTCTCGTTCTTACCGATGAAGAACTGAACGATGCCGACGGTCACCAAAAAAATAAGTAGGTAAAAGCCTGTATTGCGGATGAACCGATTCATCCCTGACCTCCTCTCGACACGCTTACATCATTTTACCATAGCCTGTCTTGGCATCTCAATAGAACGCACCGCCGCCGAAACGGCGTTAATTCGCTCGTTTTATGCTAAAAATAAACGGCTGCCCGTCTATGCTTAGCTGGAGTAAATCTCGGGTTTAAGCACGCCGACGTACGGCAGATTGCGGTATCTCTCCGCGTAATCGAGTCCGTAACCGACGACGAACGCATCGGGAATCGTGAAGCCCGTATAGTCCGCGTTCAAGTCGACCGTACGGCGACCCGGCTTGTCGAAGAGCGCGACCACGTTGACGGATAGCGCGTTGCGGCGCTCCAGCACGTCGATCAAATAGCTAAGCGTAAGTCCGCTGTCGATAATATCCTCGACGATGAGTACGTCGCGGCCTTCGACCGAAGCATCCAAATCCTTGATGATCTTGACTTCGCCGGAAGAGCGCGTCGAATTTCCGTAGCTGCTCACCGCCATGAAGTCTAACTCGATCGGGATCGTGATATTTTTGGACAAGTCCGCCATAAAAATAAAAGCGCCTTTAAGAACGCAAATAACGAGCGGGTTGCGGCCAGCGTACTCGCGGCTGACAGCCGCCCCCAGTTCCTGAACCTTCTTCTGGATTACTTCCTCTGAGTAAAGAACTTCTTGAATGTCGTTGTGCAAAGAAGGTGCCTCCTAGCGAGATTATTACACGGTATGACGGTGTACCTCTGATCATGCCCTAGTTTTCCGGTTCCAGCTGCGCGATCCGCAACGTCGACTTCGTGTTCGCCGTGATTAGGGCGTGCCGCGAGCGCCGCATGCCGGGAATCCATAACACGCGCCCTTCGCCGTCGACGAGGAGGGGCACCCGATCCCTGCGGTAACGCGGTACTTTGGCATCGACGAACATATCTTGCACTTTTTTGGAGCCGTTTAATCCATGGGGCTCAATAACGTCCCCGGGCGTACGGCTTCGGATGAAAATCGGATAATGCAGCTCATCCTCGTCGAAGCACGCTTCCCTCGAACGATCCGATGCGGCGGCGAGAGCGCCTTGCGTTCTTGCGATCTCGAATCGCGCGCCGGTCTCTTCGATAAGGACTCGTTCCGTCTCAGCTTCGACCAGATAGCAGTACGGTGCGGTGCTCGGTCTTGTCGGACCCATATATGCTTCATCGTATTCCGCGGCGAGCTCCCAACCGCTCCCCAGCTCCATGCGGGCAACCGCGGGATGCGCCGGCGCCAGTGCCGATACGATGTCTTCCACAAGCCGATATTCCATCTGCTGCCTGAGGTCCGAAGAACAACTTAATATTAGTTTAACTAATCTGCGTTGTAAAGCGACGTGCAGGCCGCGGAACCGGCGCCGCTCTATCCGATATCCCTCTCCGTCAGGGGTTACGCCAAGCCGAAAAGCTTCAAGCGTCCGGGTTTCCAAATACGCGTCGTCAGCCGTCGCCAACTCGGCTAGTCGCGCGAGCGATGCCTTCAGCTGAGGATTGTACGTCTCCAGCATCGGCATGACGTCGAGCCGAATGGCGTTGCGGAAATAATGACGGTCTGCATTGCTGCTGTCAACCGCGTAGGGCACCCCGTTTCGCTTACAATAGGCGAGAAGCTCACCTTTGGTTATACGCAGCAACGGACGAATGAGTTCCATTTCTTCTTCTTGACGCCGATAGGGAATGCCGGATAACCCTCCGGGTCCCGTTCCGCGGATCACCCTCATGAGCACGGTTTCCGCTTGATCGTCCGCGTGGTGGCCTAGAATGAGGTGAGAGCAATGGTGGACGCGGGCGACTTCCCTTAGAAAATCATACCTGCGTTCTCGCGCGGCCGCTTGAGCGTTCATTCCGGTCTCTTCAATAAAAGCCGGAACATTTAAAGCCGCCGTCTCGAACGGCAGCCCCCAATCCCTCGCAACGCTTCTGACCAGCTCTTCCTCCGCATCCGATTCTGCGCCGCGGAACTGATGGTTCGCGTGAGCGACAACGATTCGGAACGGCTTTTCCTCCGCCATCGTCCGGAGCAAATGCAGAAGCGCCATGGAGTCGGGGCCGCCGGATACCGCGGCTACAACGGCGATTCCCTGCTTCCACCAGCCTTCCGTCCTCGCTTCTTCCCTAACGCGAACGGCCAATTCGTCCTGCTGCCGCACCTTCATTACCCCTTGTCTCGATTCATAATATGCCGCTTATGCTTTGTTATTGGAATATCCACACCGCGGCAACGGTGAGGCTTAGCACGACGGTTGCGGCGAACAGACTCGCCATCCACATCGGTACTTGTCCGGCGGCAGGCTTGTTCGCGGGCGATTGCTGAAACGTCTCCCGCCACTGCCTCGCCGCGTCCTTCGTGTCCGCGAACTGTCCCGAGAACGCCTTCTCCATCCAGCGCTCGAGCGGCTTCAGACGGGGATGGCTCCGAACGAGCTTCATAAGCTCGCTCGGATGGCGATTTTGCGGAAGCAGCGTCTTCGTCAGATGCATCAACCGCTTGCTATCGACCGCATGGATCCAGAGCATGCCGACCGAGAACCAATCGTACGCCGAATCGGCCGCGCGGCTGCCTGCCGACCAATACCCGCGATCGTAGATTTCGGTGAACTGACGAACGCTGCGACCGATAGCCGACATACCGCCGTAGTCTACCAACTCTACTTTCCCGTAGTCGCCTACGAGTACGTTGTCGCTCTTAATATCGCCGAACACCCAGCCCGCCTCGTGCAATTGCGAGAGCCTTTCGAGCAGACGATAGCCGATGACGCCGATCCACTGTGAGCCGTGCTCTTGCACGTACGCATTAACCGGGACACCCGAAATATATCTCATGCAATAGAAGGGAACTTCGCGGCCGTTAAACAACGCATCGTCGACGTCGAGCAGGAAAGGTCTTCGCTTTTTCTCCGAGCTGTCGAGGGCGGCCAAGATGTTCGCCTCGCCCTGAAGCTCGGCAGCTTCGAGCCCAAGCTTCAGAGCGCACTTATAGTAACCGTTCGACGTCGCCAAATACACTTGGCCGTTCGCGCCAAGCCCTACTAGCTTCTCCAAGCGATAGTTGTTTCCGTTCCATTTGCCGCGAAGTATCGTGCCCGGCGGCAATGGCACTACTTCTGCTTCAGACGACGTAGTCACTCCGCACCCCGTTCGTAACGCTTCTTGTTGGAGCTTGCTGGGCGTCCAATTTCTCTGATCTGATATTACCACATGTTTCGCGGATATACTCCACCACCTGCATTAACGCAGGTCCCGTCGGGGTCGTCCCTTTCATCCGGATTTTGCCGAACAACGAGCCGATCTTCGACGCGTTGGACGTCCATTCCGCATCGAGCATGCACAGTTCGTCTTGCGAGTTGCCCGGAAAATGAAAGACCGCCACTTGGCTCTTGCCTTCTCTAGCCTGCAGGCTAAGCGTAAGATCCCGTATCGCTTCCTCTACCGCGTGCAGCTTCGGCTTCATGCTGGCGCTCGCATCGATCAGCAAAGCGACGGACAGCGACATCGTCTCCTCCATCTCTTCCATGACCTTCACGACTTCGGAACGCTTGGTCGGCGGCAGGGCGCCTACGTTGTCCACGCCGAACAGCTGCTTCAGCTCTT
Organism: Cohnella yongneupensis; assembly: GCF_042655785.1. Lineage (NCBI taxonomy): Bacteria > Bacillati > Bacillota > Bacilli > Caryophanales > Paenibacillaceae > Cohnella > Cohnella yongneupensis. The sequence continues at coordinate 55,329 of NZ_JBHSNC010000035.1, read as the reverse complement.
GATTCACCGCTTGCCGGATGCTGCCCGCAATCGTCTGCCGCGTCATCATCTGGACGGTGCGGGACAGCTGCACGCTCGTTACGATCCGGCTAATGCCGCCGCCTGCCTTAGCAATCTCCGCAATCTCCGTCGCCCCGTATTCGCCGATCGCGCCTTCGTCCACGATACCCGCCACGTTAACCGTAATGCCTTCCGCGTAAGCTTGCGCGGCGGCAACGACCGGACTATCCCCGACGTTGGAACCGCCGTCCGTAATCAACAAAATTTGTTTCATCATCGCCTAATCCTCCCATTCTATCGGTTCTATTAGCATTGTCGCCAATGAATGAGAGGTTTATCCGTAAAGTAAAAGAGTTCGTAACAACAGCAGGCTGATCAGTCTGCCGCCGCTTCGCCGCTTATGGTTTTTTCGTAAAGGTTGAATCCGTCTTTATCGCCGATATAGGCATACTCAGCCTTGCGATAGAAGGCGTTCAAAGTCGGATTGTTAGCGATACAATCGAGCCTGATGCATGTTTTGTCCGGCGGGAAAGCAATGCCCGTATCGATCCACTTCATGATCTGCTGTCCTAGCCCTATTCCGGCGAAGTCGCGATGAACGGATAGGCGGTGCAAATATACGGCCCGTTCGTCGAACGCGCGGTCGCCCCACAGGTTCAGATCCCACTCGCTCGGCCGCGGCATGAATATAACGACAGCCGCCGGACGGTCTTCCTGCTTGAAGAGTATAACTTCTCCCCGCGTTATGGCAGCAGCGGTATTATGCCTGTCTATGCCGACGAGCAGGTCCGCCCATTGCGTGGAGCCTTTGGACTTGAGCCATTCGGCGGTAATTCTGAATAGCTCCATAATGCGCGAGGCGTCCTCCGGTTGGGCAAGGTGAGCCCGGATTTGCGAGTTGACGATCGGGTTGGTCAAGGTGAATGAATTCATTAGCGTGCCTCCATCGTTAACGTTGGGAACAAAACTCTGCCATCAGCATAGCATTTCCTAACTCGGCGCAACAACAAGCCCCCTCTTCGTCCCGCGCTGGCCGCGCGTCGCCGAATGGGGGCTTCATCTATATGAATTTTCCTATCCGCTATTAAGATCCCTTCGCATCATGTCATTAACTCACCGTCCTTGGCCGCTCCATCCGGTGGAAGCCCGGCCAACGGAAGGCCGCCCATTCCGGCTGGTGCCTCGCGATACGGGTGACGATAACCGTCATATCGTCTTTCACCCCGCCCGGATACTGCTTGAGCGCAGTCTCGAGCAACGCGTCCGCTATATCTTGCGGATCGTCCGCGTCAAGCTCCTGGAGCACCCGCTTCATCCACTGCTCCTTATTGAGCGCATGACCGGGCGCATCTAGAATGCCATCGGTCATCATGATGAGAATATCTCCGGGCTGCAGCTGGACGCGAAGCAGATCGATCTCGATATCTTGCAGGATACCGATAGGCAAGTTGCCCGCCGCGATCGGAATAATCTCCCGCCCTCGCTTAATGAAGCTAGGCGTAGATCCGATCTTCAGCATCGTCGCGGTGGCAGAATGCAAGTCGATCAGCGCCAAGTCGACGGTCGCGAACATTTCCTCGGGGGAGCGGAGCAGCAAGACGGAGTTCACCGACTTAACCGCGAGCCGCTCGTCGATGCCGGATTGCAGCAGCTGCTCGAGCATCGACAGCGCCGCGCTGCTCTCCATGCGCGCCCTCGCTCCGTTGCCCATTCCGTCGCTAAGCGCGACCGCGAATTTACCCGCGGGCAGCTCCATCATGCTGAAGCTGTCGCCGGACAGGATGTCGCCGTCTTTGGCGGCGCCGGCCACTCCCGTCTCCACTTCGAACACTTTGGCCGACGAGAACATGACCGTCGATTGATGCGCCGTCGGCACTCCGCCGCGTTCCGAGCTGACCGTTACCGTCTCTCCGAGAATTTCGGTTAGAATCGGCGCGATCATTTTCCGGCATTCGTCGAATCCGGATCGGAACGCGTGCACCATCTCGATTTCCACATGACCCTCCTCCAGGCTAATAATATCGACGCTCTGGATCGCCAGCCCTAACTGATCGAGCGCATCGCGAATTTGCTCCTCCTGCACATCCATCTGCTTCGATTCGCGGCGAATTTCCTTAACGAGGTCGTCCATGACCTGCGACACGCCGGACAATTGATCCGCGACCAGAAACCGGCTGTCCTGAAGCTGCTGCCGCCAATGCAAGTCGTGGCGGTACATCTCGGACTCTCGTTTCAGCACGTCGAGCACGAGCGGGATTTTGACGCATGTCCGATTCCAGCTCTTCGGCAGCTGTACCGCCCGTACCGCCGGATTGTTCTCGATCGTCGTCATCATATCCGTCATGAGCTTGTACGTCTGGAAAAACTGCCCGTCCCAGCATAGCCCTCTTCGATGACAGCTATTGCATGTATTCTCGTGAACCGCGTTCACGAAATGGTCGACGTCTTGGCTCTGCCGCATCGTCTCCCCGGCTTGGGTAATTTGCCGGAAGCTGCGCGACAGCTGGCGGAATACTTCCGAGAACCGCTCGACCCGCTCGGCGGTCAAATCTCTCACCTTCTGCGCATATTCTCGTTGATTTTGAGCATAATTGAGCGTGCCGGGCACATATCTTGATAGTGACTCCGCTGCTGAGCGCGGCGTAAGCAGCAGAAGAATGGCGGCAGCGACCGTCGCCCACGTCGAGCTCATCGTCGTGGCAGCATCTCCGGCATACAACGCCAATACCGACGTTCCGAGTATCATCCCGAACGCGGTCGCCGCTTTGCCGCCTTCGCGAATGAGTCCGGCCATCAAGCCGCCGAGCGCAAGCAAGCCGATATTCGAGGCTGCCGCCAAATCGGACAAGCTGAGGATCATCCCGGCGACGACTCCGGCGGATGTGCCGATCGCAGGCCCTCCCACAAATGCAGCCAATAGTACGAAATAACGGGAGCACACATACACGACCGCTACGCCATATACGGTCCATCCGGTTAATCCGGTAAGCAAGCAAGCCAACAATATAACGAGTCCGACCCATTCCTCGTGCCGCAGATGAGCGGCTTTTCGCGTACGGGTCAGTATGGGCAAGGAGTGAATGAACAACAACGTGAGCACGAAAGCTAAGCCGGCTTCCACCAACGTAAGTATGTAGGGTAACCACGTAGGCTTGTCCAAGAGCAATGTGTTAAACAGCCGCACTAGCAAAGAAGCGGCGAATACGACGACCGGCGCGTGAGAGAGATCCGCTCGTTCATATAGCACGAGCCCTCTGTGCAACAAATAGATGACTCCGATTTCCGCGCAGATGAGCGCGGGCATCGGATCCGGCGACCAGAAGCTGCCTGCTACGGTCGCGAGCGCCGCCCAGAACGCGAACTCCCTTCGCATATAGAGCACGACGCCGAAGTAGGCGGCCGCAAAAGGCGCCAAGCCCTCCAGCATAACCGCTCGTCCGAGTAAAAACCCCGCAACGATAACGAGAAGGAGCCACATCTGCTCCCGAATCGCCGCGCCCCACCTGTGCAACAACTTCTCCGGAGGGTCGCCCTTTGCCATGCGGTTGTCCGCACCGCCTTTGGAATACCACCGTTTCTGCCGCTTTACCGCAGGCGCATAGGCTGGTCCGGTTCCTGCGCGAGGAACGAAGGGAACAACGGACGGCTTGTCCATAAACGCACACCCCATTCACCATATTGATTTGTGTTCTTAATTATAGGGGGGCGTGCAGGGAAAGTTTGTCAGAAACGGTTGGCGGGAAAAAAGTTTTTTCCGACAGCTTCGGCCCGGTTAAAGCGCGTTCTTGGCGACAACTCGGCGACACGGGCAAACCCGCGACTGGCATGGCTTATGATCTGAATTGCACTCCGTTGCCCGACCGATTCGCACGGATTACGACATCACAATAGGCGCGCTTCCGACGGCGGATGCCGATGCCGAATCGAGCTTTAGCGGACGCGATCCGCGCCGCTATGCCGGAAACCCGCGAATGATTGGGCAGGTTAAAATTTTCAAATATTTGGACACAAGCATAAACGGATTGCACCGTCCCAAGGGCTGGCGCAATCCGTTTATGTCGGAGGTTATTCAGAAACAAAAAACCGAACCTCATCGGTTCGGTTTGCGTTCATCTATTACGATCGGCGACCGCCACGTCCGCCGCGTTTGGATTCGGTGCTCTTCTTCAGGTTGGAAATCCGCTCTTCGCTGTCCTTAAGGAATCTGGTCAGCTTGTCATCGAAAGAAGGAGATCTTCCTGGTCCTCCCTGCTTGAAGGGGCGTCCTCCACGATCGCGTGGTCCACGCTGTTGAGCTGGCTGCGTTTGTTGCTCCGGCGGTTTGTCCACGGCTTGACGAATGGACAGACCGATCTTTCCGTCTTTGTCCACGTTAATGACTTTAACCGTAACCATGTCATTAATCTTCAAGTGTTCATGAACGTCTTTAACATAGCTGTCTGCGATTTCGGAAATGTGTACGAGTCCCGTAACGCCGCCCGTCAAATCTACGAACGCTCCGAAATGCGTAATGCCGGTAACTTTACCCTCAAGTTTGGTGCCTACTTCGATGGCCATAAAAACCGATGTTCCTCCCTGAACATAATTGTGCCCGAACTACATAAGTTCGGTTATGCCGATTATAACCGAGAATTGAAACCGAGGTCAACAGACGTGCGCCCAGCAGCAGCGCATCTTATGGCCTTTTTATTTTATTTCGAGCGGGATTTCTCCCGGATAACCCATTCCTTGTTCCTTGCGCGCGAGCTCTTCCACGTACTCCCGATCGTTCAATTGCACGATCTTCTGCTTAAGCGCTTCGCTCTGAACGGTGGCATCGTTAAGCTTCTTGTCAGCTTCTTGCAAGTCGCCCGCCCGATCTCCCATGAGCCCGTGCTGCACGTACAGGACGTACACGGCCCAGCTCATGAAAATAACCATAACAAATAACAGCAGCTTCATTCTTCTGCGAACGCCGGTTGTTGCCGATGTCGTCGCCATGGTGCGAGTTGACATGCCGATGCCTCCTTTCTCGCGCTTATTATAGCATAAATGGTTTAATCGAAAATATCCTTCTTACGATGCAATTCCGTCTATAAGGCTGTCGAATCGTGCAGCTGTTATTTTTTACGGAAAATCGCGACGATCTCCCGCCATTTATCCCTTATCTTATGCCAGGCTTGGACGACCGGACGGAATTTCACGCGCACCGGCAGGAGCTTCGCCCATATCCACTTCGCCAGCTTCGATAAAGGCTTGAACAGAAGTCTGCCGACCCATAACAACAAAGCGGCGATAACGACGAATACGATGTCGAGCAGCTTGGCGAGCAAGCGGACGATCCAGGCCAGCGGCTTGAACAACAACGCATCGCCTATGCGCCATAATCCTCTGAACAGCTGCTGAAGTCGCTCGATCAGCCACCCGGTCACTTTGGCGACCGTTCGGCTGAACAGCCCGAAGTACCCGGTGACGCCGATGCCCAGTCCGAGGAACACGTACATCCGCACTTCGCCGTGGTTGCTGTCGAGGAGAAGGCTGAATACGGCGAACGTCGCAGCCGCCCAATAGACGACGTCCAGCCCGGGCAACAACCACCGCGCGATATGGAACCGATGGCTCGCGACTCTGTAGACGTCGAAAACGGTACCCATCGCGAGTCCGCAAAGGATCATCGCTCCGATCGCCGTCCATTGTTCCGCCGCGTTCATTTGAACAACTTTCCGAACAAACCTTTCGATTTGTTCCCGGATTGACCGTCCAAATAAACAAGCGAGTGGATCGAGCCTTCGATCGAGACGAGCTTCTGCTCCAAGCTCAAGTTTTTCATATGAAGGTTTTGGCCCCGAACGGTCAGAAACCCGCACTCGGTCTCAAGCAGAAACTCTTCGTTGTCGAAGCTTTCCACATTGTTGACGCCGGATATATCCAGCGACTTGCGGTTCAACATGCGAACTTCCTGATGCTTGATCCCCTTGCTTTGTTCCATGGCGCTCCCCCCTAGCCTTTAAGACTAGCTTATGGGGGACAGGCTGCGATTAGAACTCGCGGTTACGGGCGGATATAGACGCAGACGGGTTTGTTGATCGCGATCTCGTTGCCGGCGTAGACGGGCAAGCCCGTCGCCGAATCCACCCGGAACAGCACGACCGAATCGGAGTGTTGGTTCGCCGCGAGCAGCCACTGTCCGTCGGGCGTAATCGCGAAGTTGCGCGGGTATTTGCCGCGCGTGGAGACGAAGCCCGCGCCGCGAAGCTCTCCGGTGTCGGCATCGACCGAGAAAATCGCCAAGCTGTCGTGCCCCCGGTTGGAGGCGTAGACGAATCGGCCGTCCGGAGATACGACGATCTCCGCGCACCAGCTCTCGCCCTCGAACGTCGACGGCAGCGTCGTTACGCTCTCTTGCTTCTCCAGCTTGCCAGGCTGCGCGTAGTCGAATCGGGTTACGGTACTATCCAGCTCGTTGATGACGTAGGCGTATTTGCCCGAAGGGTGGAATTTCATATGACGCGGTCCCGCGCCGGGCGCGAGATTGACGGCATCGTGCACCGCCCATTCCCGTTTGTCCGAATCAAGCGCGTACACCATGATTTTATCCATGCCCAGATCGGGGATGAACAGGAATTGCCCGTCCGGACTGAACACCGCCGAATGCGGATGCGGCGCTTCTTGGCGGCTCGCGTTAGGTCCCGTGCCGGAATGGCGGAAGCGTACGCTCACCGCGCCGGGCACGCCGCTCGGCTCAACCGGGTATACGACAACCGAAGAGCCGCTGTAGTTGGACACCGCAAGCCACCGCTCGCTCGGATCGAGCATGACGAAGCAAGGGTCGGCCCCGAGCGTCGGGTGAGACATGACTTCCTGTAACGAAGTGCCTTCTTCTTCGATGGCGAAGGTGACCACTTCCCCGCCGGGCTGTCCGCCTAACGTGGACACTTCGCTAACCGCGTGCAAATACCGTCCCGACTTATCCATCGTGAGGAAAGACGGATTCTGAATACCCGTGAACTCCGTTTCTTTCGTCAACGTCGCGGCGTCCGGGTCGAGACTGAGCCGGGTAACACCGACCTCCTCGCTGCTTCCGTACGCGCCGATCCATATTTCTATCGCTTTCGCCATGTGGTGTACCCCTTTCCGATTGTTACTTTGCATCATTATAAAGCATTCCTATCTTTTCCTGCTATAAAAAAAGACCGCCCGAAGGCGGTGCTTGTCGTCTGACCCAGATGCGAGCGGCTTACAGGAAAGGATCTTCTTCTTTCTTGCGCGCCTCTTCCTTCAGCACCGTATACATGCCTTCGACGTCTTCTTTGCGCGTCGACTCGCTAAGCTTCTCCACGCGAACCGTCAGCGTGCGCTGTCCGAACTGAACATCCAGCACGTCTCCGATCTTGATCGTCGTGCTTGGCTTAGCCTCTTTACCGCCCAGAAGGACGCGCCCTTGATCGGACACGTCCTTCGCGACGGTGCGGCGCTTAATGAGCCGCGACACCTTCAAAAATTTATCCAGACGCATGAATTACTTAACGGCGTCTTTCAGCTTGTTGCCCGCTTTGAAAGCAGGAACTTTGGAAGCTGGAATCTCGATGGAGTTACCCGTTTGCGGGTTGCGGCCAACGCGGCCGGAACGGCTGCGCGTTTCGAACGTGCCGAAGCCGATCAGTTGAACTTTGTCGCCACCAGCAAGTGCGTCCGTAACTTCGCCGAGGAAGCCGTTCAATACGGATTCTACGTCTTTCTTCGTCAAGCCGCTTTTTTCTGCGATGTTGTTGATCAGGTCGGTTTTGTTCATGTTACTTATTCCTCCTAATGATTCTTTTCATATTTCGTCCCGCCTAAGGCCCAAAGGCTTGCTGGAACGCTGTTTGTTTAATACACGATGAATATTATTCTGTTACTTACTAAAAAAATCCTGCCGAACATTCAAAAAAAATCGCGAAATAGGTAGAAAGTATGGGAATTTCGTCGGATTTTACGTAAGTTTTAGGTAACTTTGTAGCTAGCTTAGGCTTTTCGCCTCCTGCCACCACGCTTCCATCTCTATCAAGCTAGTATCCCCGAACGTTCTCCCGCTCATACGTAGCCGCTCTTCGATGTAGCGAAAACGTTGCGCGAACTTGCGATTCGTACCCGCAAGCGCCTCCTCCGGATCGACCTTAAGGAACCGCGACGCGTTCACGACGGCGAACAGCAAATCACCTAGCTCGTCTTGCTGGCGATCGCGGGTCTCGTGCTCGGAAGCGTGGCGAAGCTCTCCGAGCTCTTCCTCGATTTTGTCGAAAACGCCGCCGAGATCCGGCCAGTCGAAGCCTACGCCGGCTGCCTTCTTCTGTTGCTTGTGCGCGCGCGGCAAAGCGGGCAAATCCTTCGGAATGCCGTCAAGCAACGACTCGCGCTCCGGCACGCCTTTGCGCTTCTTCTCCTCCGCCTTCATCTGCTCCCAGTTGCGAAGCGCTTCTTCGGCGTCTTGCGCGTTCTCGCCGCCGAATACGTGCGGATGGCGGAAGATCAGCTTGTCGTTCAACTCGGCGAGCACGTCGAATACGTCGAACGTGCCGACCTCTTCTTCCATCTGGCTATGTAGCAGCACCTGCAAAATCACGTCTCCGAACTCTTCCTTCATGCCGTCCGGATCGTCGTTGTCGAGCGCTTCGATCGCTTCGAACGTCTCTTCGATGAAGTTTTTGCGAATCGATAAGTGCGTCTGCTCGCGATCCCACGGGCAGCCTTCCGGGCTGCGAAGCGTGGCGACGATCTCATGCAGCCGCTCGAACGATCCGCGGAGCAGCCTGTCGTCCATGCTGGCGGGAACGTAGACGAGCATAAGATTGCCGTAGTCCGCTTGGCGATCGAGCTCGTGCAGCGGTACGGTGCGGATCGACTCCTGACCCGGCACGCCCAGCGCCTGCCCGATCGTCACCGGATGGTCGTCCGGATAGACGCCCATGAGCGTCAGCTTCACTTCCGAAGCGGTGAACGGATCGTACACTTGCCCGATGACGGTATGCATGCGCGGACGCAGCATGTCGCGCGTCAAACCCGACGCGTCAAGCAGCTGGAAGCCTTCGATCGGATCGAAGCCGAGCCGCGTGAAAGCTTGGTCCAGAAAGCTCTCTCCGCCGAGGATGGTGAGCTGCGTGCCGTTGGCCGGCGCACGCTCGCGCAGCAATTGCACGGCGCGCTCGGCGACCATCGGATGGCCGGGAACGGCGTAGACGATCGTCTCATCAGGATGCAATTGTGCGAGTTCAAGCAGTCGGGACGCAATCGCTTCGTACACGTCCTCGAAAGCATCGTGCTGCTCGTAAATCGAATCGAACGACGTGAAGACGATATCCCGCTCGCTCAGGTCGGCGACTGCCGGATGGTCGGACGTGCGGACATAGCGATGCGAAGCGCGTTCTAGCGTCTTAAGCGCGCCGAGTGTCAATTGATCTTCGCCGCCGGAGCCGAGCCCGACGACGGTAATGGAAGCTGGCATAGGTAAGGTCATCCTTCCTTGGTTAGGTTGCGTTTGAGGGCTGCAGCATGGATGCGCTGCAGCCAGCCGTCGATGCGGGTGCCGGAGATGCCCGGCAGCTCTCGCCACTCGCTAGGAGCGACGGCGCCGAAGGAGACTAGCGCCGCGGCGAATACGGCGGCGCCGAGCGCGATGCCCGGCAGGGCGGTGAGCAGCGCCGCCGCGCGCGCGGGCAAGGCGCCGGTTAGGGCGCCGAGCGCTAGCGCGATAGCCGCGACCGCTGCCGCCATGGCGGCGAGCGCAGCGGCGGAGCGCCACGCGACGCTTAGGCGCGGGGCGGGCAGTTGGACGCGCTGGCGTAAGCTTAGCGCGTTGAGCAGTGCCGCGGCGGCGAAGGCCGCGGCCATCGCGGCGGCTGCGCCGCGTATGCCATACGCGGGGACGAGCACCGCGTTGAGCGTGAGCTTGAAGAGCGCGGCGGCGGCGAGGTTGACGGCGGGCGAGCGCATGTCGCCGAGCCCTTGGAGCAGCGCCGAGCTGACCGCTTGCAGCGTGCCGCCCGCGGCGGCGATCGCGATGATCGCAAGCGCGCCGGTACCTTTGTCGTCGGAGAACAACGACACGTTGATCGGTCCGGCAAGAATCGCCAAGCCTACGGCGGCGGCCGTGCCGAACCACCACGCTAGACGGGTAGCGGACAGCGCCCGCTTGCCGAGCTCCGCGTCGTCTCCGCGTGCGCGAGCCGCCGTGAAGGCGGGCACGAGCGCTGCGGCCGCGCCGGCCGCAGCCATTATAACGAGCTGGTTCAAAGCGACGCCGCGATTGTAGATGCCGAACTCCGCAAGGGAGAAGGCGGACGTCGCATCCGTTCGTTGTCCGAGTAGCCGAGGGATCGAGAAAGCATCGATAAGTCCGAATAACGGCGCGACGACGGAAGCAACGGCCACCGGGATAGCAACCGCCGCAATGCGTCCGAGCAGCTTCTTGCGCGACTCCGGATACTGGATAGCCGCGCGTCCAGCCAAGCCGGTCACTCGCGAACCGGCGCCTTTGCCCCGTATGACAAGCGGTTCCCCGCGACGGCGCCAGTGCAACTGACCCCATAGCATGGCGATCAGTCCGGCGACGGCGCCGGTCGCTAATCCGCCGTGAACGGCAGCCGCGGTCGACGAAGGCGACCAAGCCGCATGCACGGCGTAAATTAACATAATGAGCATGAACGAGACGCGGGCGATTTGCTCGACGATCTGCGAGATCACCGGCTGCACCATCTGCATCCGTCCTTGCCGGTAACCTCTAAGCACGGCAGTCGCCGGCGCGAACAGCAGGGCGATGGACGACATGCGGATCGCGGATGCCGCTTCGTCCACGCCCATCCCATGCGCGAAATGATCCGCGCCCAAGCACAACAGCGCGAACATGACGAGCCCGCTCGCGCCAAGCAGGCTCAGCGACCAGCGCAGCACGCGCTGCGCGCCGTGCTCGTCGCCTACGGCCACGCGCTCCGAGACGAGCACGCTGACCGCTACGGGCACGCCTGCGGCCGCGAGCGTCATCCACATGATCGCCAAAGCATATACCGCGCTATACAGGCCGAACGTCTCGTCCCCGGCCATGTTTTGCAGCGGAATTTTTTGCAACGTCCCGATCAGCTTGGATAACAGCGCAGCCCCGCCCAGCAACGCGGCACCTTGCCATAGCGCTTGTTTAGCCCCTTGTTTGCCTGTTCCCTCTACCTTTTCCGACGACGACATGAACGTCCATTCCCCATTCCCGCTTCATTCCCATGAGGCGATTTAGCAAGTATTGCGAATATTATACTTGATAATCGCACATAAAAGCGTCTGTCCCCTTCCTCTCGGCGGGTGCAGACGCTTCGTTATCATCTATTTAAGCAGATTTACTGCTCCATTTGCTTCGCTAGAAATCCGGCGGCCGTCTCCACCATCTTGCTCTCCATTTCGCCTACGGAAACCGAATCGTCCTTGCCGATCAGGACGACCGTCCCTATCGGATCGCCACCGGCGACGATCGGCGCCGCGACCAACGAGCCGTTGGCATCGTTGTTATCGCGCATGATCTCATGGTTGCCGGCCCCCGGTTCAAGAAGGATTTTCCGGTTTTCCATGCAGCTCTCGAGCAACGTGCCGATCGCTTTGTCCAGAAACTCCTTCTTAGGTGCGCCCGCTACGGCAATGACAGTATCGCGGTCGGTAATCAGACAAATATGCCCCGTGCTCTCCGACAAAGATTCGGCATATTCTTTGGCGAAGTCGCCTAGCTCCCCGATCGGGGAATATTTCTTTAGGATAACTTCTCCGTCGCGATCCACGAATATTTCCAGCGGATCCCCTTCACGGATCCGAAGCGTGCGGCGAATTTCTTTCGGAATGACAACCCGCCCCAGGTCATCAATACGGCGTACAATCCCGGTTGCTTTCATAGCTCGTGTTGCCCCACTTTCGTTGATGTATTAACCTGCGTGCTACCGGTGCATATGACTTCCGGCCTTTATGACGAGCGCTAGATAACGTTCGGAAAAAGGTGTCATTGAGTCGTGATAGTAGTATTCAACCTCTCCCATTTTCTTATGCGCTCGCCCTGCACTGGTGCAATCCACCAACCTTGCTTCCGGGCGCGTTCACGGCTTGGCGATCCGGTCGCCTTCTAAGGGTTTCCCCGTTTCCTTGGCATATTCGCCGCCGCGGTTCATCAGCTTCCAGATGAGCTGCGCCGCTTGCTTCACCGAGCGCGGCCGCAGGTCCTCGGCGCCTTGCAGCATGCGAAACGGACGCGCCAACCGAGGCAGATGGAGCGAAGCTTGCGTCAGCAGCTCGTCGTCGAACAGCAATTCCGCAGTTCCCGAGGCTAGCAACTTGCCGTCCTTGAGCAGCAGCACGCGGTCAGCCCATTCCGCCGCGAAGTCGACGTCGTGCGTCGCGACCATGATCGTGAGCCCGCTCCGATGCATCCGTTCCAGCAACTCCTGCAGCTCATCTCGCCCCCGCGGATCGAGGAACGACATCGGTTCGTCCAAAATGATGAAATCCGGCCGCATGGCGAGCACGCCAGCGATCGCTACCCTTCGCTTCTGGCCGTAGCTTAGCTCGAACGGCGATCTCGTCTTGTATTCCAGCATTCCGACGCTGCTGAGCGCCTCTGCCGCCCGCTCCGCCGCTTCCTCGGCGGATAAGCCGAGATTGCGCGGTCCGAAAGCGACGTCCTCCAGCACCGTCGCGGAGAAGATCTGATCGTCGGGGTCCTGATAGACGACGCCGACGCTCCGCCGCAGGCGATGCTCGTTCGACCGGTTAACGGTCTCGCCGTATAGCCGCACCTCTCCCGCGTGAGCGAGCTCTAGCCCGTTCAAGAGCGAAATCAGCGTAGACTTCCCCGCCCCGTTGGGCCCCATAAGCGCAACCTTCGTTCCCTTGGCAATATCGAAGCTTATGCCCTTGAGCGCTTGAATGTTGCCATAAGCGTACGAGACAGCTTTGACCTCTACGACCGGTACCGTACGATCCGTCTCCGCAAGACGTTCCACGCTTCTTCCCCCTTCGAATCCGCCTCGCGCGGACATCGCCATATAAATGCGCTGGCTTCTTAAATAAGCGCGAACGAACAACGCCCCCATCAACTGCCCAAAGCGCTTATACGTTAGCGCGTTCCAGAGCCAGCCGGACGTCTTCATCCCTCGCGAGCGCTGCGCCTTGGACATGCCTCGCGCCTCCTCCTTGAGGAGGAAAAAGTATCTCAGCAGCAGCGACATCATCTCGAGCATGATCGCGGGAATGCCGATAGCCCTCAAGCTGCGGATCAACACGAACAACGGAGTGACCGCGATCAAGTAGGTGATAAGCAGGTTCGCGCCCGCCAGCTTCAATAACAAGACGACCGCCCGTTCAACGCCTTCGGACGTGGCCGTATAGCCGAGCACTTTGAATGCAGGGCGTCCGGCCGTATGAAACGGAATGAACAGCGCGGCGCTTGCCCCGAAAGGGATGAGCAGCAGCATTCTGCGCAAGATCATTCGGAGCGAGATGCCGCAACATAGCATTACAAACAAGAACAACCCTGCCGTTCCGGCGAGAACGGCGGGTTGTCGTAAGGCGACGATCGTAACGAGAAGAACCGCTACCGTCCACAGCCGGTAGGAAGGGCTGGCGATTAGCGGCCTTATGCCTTCGTTCTCACGAAGGGTGACGGTCACTTTCCCCGACATCTTCTTTCCCCCTGCCACGGCGCGTTAAAGAGCCTGTTAGTAGATAGAGCACCAAGAAAAGCAAGCCTACGCCGATAAGTCCGGCCAAGCCTACCTTTACGATCGGCACATGGATGCCCGGCACTTCGTAATCCGCTATCCAAGCCGTCCAAGACGGCGTCTTCGCCTTGTCCAGAAATCCATGGTCCTCCGCGACTCGCTCAAGCCCATCCGGGCGCGGAGAAGCGAAATAAGAGATAATCCCTCCGGCCAGCAGCGTGATCACCCCAAGGACGATCCACTTGCGCTTGCTGCCCGTCACTTTGCGAGGCTCGTTCATGTTAGCGGAACCCCCTTCGTCTGCGCAGGCTCGATCGCGATCTTGCGCTCCGTTAAGTAGGCGACGACCATCGCTGTCAGAAGTCCTTCTCCGATTCCGATCAGACTATGCCAACCGACCATCGCCTTCAGGGCGATGTCGAGAGGGAATGTCCCCGACCATGCCAGCAAGAAAGCTACCCCGGCAGCAGCCGTCACGATAGAGATCCACGCGGCGACGAAGGTGACGACGGACGACGCTCGGCCTCTAAGCAGAGCGGTCCCTAGGCGATAGAAGCCATACCCCGTATAGATCCCAATTACGCCAGTGCACAGAATGTTCGCCCCGAGCACCGTTAATCCGCCGTCTTGGAACACGAGCGCTTGGATCATGAGCACCGACGTCATGACGATAACCGCCACGGAAGGCCCGAACAAGATCGCGGCGAGCGTTCCCCCGAGAAAATGTCCGGACGTCGCGCCTCCGATCGGGAAGTTAAGCATTTGCGCCGCGAAGATAAACGCGCCGATGAGGGCGATCTTCGGAACTTCGGAACGGGAAAGCGACAACCGCGCCTTGCGCAAGCTATAAGCGACCGATGCAGCGCCTAGAGCCCCCGTTGCCGCGCAGGTTTTCACATCCAAAAATCCGTCAGGGATATGCATCGACTTCCCCTCCTTTTTTCCAATGATCCCTTATCCCCGTCGGCTCGTCAAGCCTTTCGACTACTCTTCCTTATGCTTCAGCAACGCCGCTAATTCCCGCCGCAGCTTCAGAAATTCCGGATGCTCCCGTACCTCGGGCGTGCGCTCCGCGGGCAGGGTGACGGGGAACTCGCGCAAAATGCGCCCCGGTCCCGCTCCCATTACGACGATGCGCTGGGAGAGGAAGATCGCTTCATCGATGTCGTGGGTAATGAACAAGACCGTCGTCTTCTCCGTATCCCACATTTCCAGAAGCGCTTCCTGCATCTCGAGTTTCGTCTGCGCGTCGAGCGCGCCGAAAGGTTCATCCATGAGCAGCACCTTCGGTTCGTTGGCCATCGCCCTCGCGATAGCGACCCGTTGCTTCATGCCTCCGGACAATTGCTTAGGGATATGGTTAGCGAACCGCTCTAGGCGCGTAATCCGCAAATAATGGTTGGAGATGCGGCGCCGATCGAGAATCGAGATCCCCTTGAGCTTCGGCCCGTACTCGATGTTCTGCCGAACGGACAGCCACGGGAACAACGTATACCCTTGGAACACCATGCCCCGGTCCGCGCCGGGACCGACGACAAGCTCCCCGTCCAGCCGGACTTCGCCTTCGGACGACTCCTCCAATCCGGCGACGATACGCAAAATCGTCGATTTGCCGCACCCGGACGGACCGACAATCGTCACGAACTCGTTCGCGCCGATCTCCAGGTTAATGTTGGCTAAAGCGCGGAATTCCGTCTTCTTTGCCTTAAATGTCTTGCCTAAACCTTGGATCGAGATGGATCCCGAACCGGTAACCTTGACAGCTTGCAGAACGGCCTCGCTCATGGCTGACGCCTCCTTTGTCCTGTATTAAACCCACGGATAGAAGCGACGGTTGAGAAACGCGAATATCCGGTCGCTGATTAGTCCGAGAAGTCCGATGACGATGATGCCGACGAAAATTTGATCGGTGTTCAGGAACCGCTGCGCCTTCAAGATCGCGTATCCGAGACCGCTGTTAACCGCCATGAGCTCTGCGACGACCAAATACGTCCATGCCCATCCAAGGATCAAGCGCATCGTATTGAGCAACTTCGGCTGAACAGCCGGAATAATGACCGTCTGAATCGCTTGCCACCGGCTCGCCCCGAGCGTGAACGCCGCCTGCACCAAGTCTTTGGAGACGAGGCGGGTGTCCGCGGCGACCATAAGCACGAGCTGGAAGAAGCAACCGATGAAAATGAGCAATATTTTCGCCCATTCGCCGATCCCCGCCCATACCATGATGAGCGGAATGAACGCGACGGCTGGCATGTAGCGAATGAACTCCATCGGAGGCTCCACGAATGCTTCCCCGTACCGGTAAGTACCGGCGAACAAGCCGATCGGTATGCCGACGATACAGGCTAGTACGAAGCCCGCGCTAACGCGGAAAATACTAATTCCGATATGATGCCAGTACGTGGACGTGCCAAGCAGATCGAACATCGTGTTCAGCACTCTGCCGGGCGTCGGCAGGAAAAGCGGATTCACGAACTCGCCGTAGCTAAGCACGGACCAGATGGCCAGCATGATCCCGAAGGAGATGACGGCGACGATGCCAAAGTTGCTCTTCGGAACGTCCTCGAAAATTTGCATCACATGGCGTTTCTTCGTTCTAGCCTGTTTCGCCGCGCTTGGAGTAACGGACGGGATCGCCGCGACTTGTTGTCCTCCCGATTGCTCATTCGCCGTATTCATGTCGGATCACTCTCCTGAGGCTTTTTGGACGAACTTCGGTTCTAGCAGCGCTTCTACGTCCGGAATCGACGTGATCATGTCGAGCTTCTTCAGGAATTCCGCCGTCTTCTTGCCCGTGAACGCAAGCGACGTATACTCTTCGCGTACGCCGAACGCGTTGACGTTATCCGCAGCGCTGAACAGCTTGATGCTGTCGAGTCCGAGCTTGAAGTCTTCCGGCGACGTCTCCGCCTTCTTGGCCATCAACTCGATCGATTCTTGCTCGTGATCCTTGAAGTAGGCGAGGGCGTCGAACCAAGCATCGATGATCTTTTGCACATCGTCCGGACGGTTGTCTATGACGCTTTGCTTGAACACGAGCAAATCCGGAATGAGTCCCGGCGTATCTTTGGACGAGAACAGAATCTTGCCTTTGCCTTCCTTGACCGCGGTCGTCTGGAACGGCTCCCATAAGACGGAAGCATCGGTCTTCCCGGATATAAAGGCCGGAGCCGCATCGTTGACTGTCATGTTCGTATAGTTCACGTCGCTCTCCGACATGCCGTTCTGTTCCAGGGCGGTTAGGAGCAACAAGTGGTCGACCGTACCGAGCTCGGTCGCGACCGTCTTGCCCTTCAAGTCTTTAATGGACGAAAATTCCGGTTTGCTGACGATGGCGTCTCCCCCGTTGGAGTTGTCGTTGACGAGCACCGCCTTCAGCTTGATGCCTTTGGATGCGGCGGGTAGCGTATCCGAGAGCGTCTGGCTGTTCGCATCGACTTTGCCTGTCGCGAGCGCCTGAAGGGAGTCGCTGTATACCGGGAACCATTCCAGCTCGACATTGACGCCATGCTTCTCGAAAAATCCCTTTTCCTCGACGAGGTACCAGAAAAACCAGCCCGGCCACGGGCTAAGCGCGATCTTGATCGGCTCGCTCGAGTCGCTTGCGTTATCTTTGTTGCCACCACAGGCGGACAACAGCAATGCGCTGATCAACACGGTCGACAACAGGGCAAATACTAACTTGCGCGGACTTTTCGGATTCGGTTTCATGACTCCCACTCCCTTATCGTATCTTTTAAGTAATAGAAAAAGCCTGAGAGAGAGGGTCTCCCAGGCTTTTGTCCTTCCGTGTGAATGGTCCTGAACGCCATACATATCGCCCGCGAACCATGCGCCGTCTCTCGGACCAGCTTGGAAGCCCAACGGAACCCTAGACGACTTTGCGTTTCCCTTAAGTGAATCAGGAAACCGATATTCAGTTTTAATTGTTAGGTTTAGTAACATACTACCAACAATATGCGAATCCCGTCAACAATTATGTTAGATATTATTACATAATTAAATCGTCAAATATTTCATAACCGCCGGGTCATCCAATTCCTCGCGCCCGCCCTGCCACACGATGGAGCCTTTCTCCATAATGTAGAACCGGTCTCCGACACTCCGCACGAAGTCCAAGCTTTGCTCGACGAGCAAAATAGCCGTTTTCCCCTCGTCGCGAATCGAACGAATAACATCTTGGATCGCTTCGACGATCGAAGGCTGGATACCCTCGGTCGGCTCGTCAAGAAGAAGTAGCTCCGGCTCGGAGATGAGCGCGCGCGCGAATGCCAGCTGTTGCTGCTGCCCGCCGCTAAGATCCCCGCCCCGGCGATCGTAGAACGTCGGCAAAATCGGGAATTTCTCTACGGCCACCGCAGGAATGTCCCTGCTTTTACGCTTCGCCGAATCGCGGTTGGCTTCCAGGCCGATGCGCAAATTTTCGTAGACCGACAGCTGGGAGAAGATCTCGCGCCCTTGCGGCACGTACCCGATACCCCTTCTCGCCCGTTCGCCCGGCGCTCGCTTCGTCACGTCGGAGCCTTTGAAGGAGACGGAGCCTTGTCTCGCCTTAAGCAACCCCATAATGCTCTTTACGAGCGTCGACTTCCCGACGCCGTTGCGCCCCATCAGGCAGACGACCTGCCCCGGCTCTACCGTGAGCGACACGTCGCGCAAAATGACGCTTTCCCCATATCCCGCTTCAAGCCGTTGAACGGTTAACATCGTAATCCCGCCTTCTGCCCAGGTAGACTTCCGCCACCCGATCGTCTCTTTGTACCTCTTCCATCGAACCTTCCTTAAGAAGCTTGCCTTCGTGCATAACGGTTACTTTGCTGGCGAAATTGCGAACGAACTCCATATCATGCTCCACGACGACGACGGTCCGCTTGCGCACGATTTCCTGCAGCAGCTCGCCGGTCTTGTCGGTTTCCTTGTCCGTCATCCCCGCTACAGGCTCGTCGAGCAGCAAAATTTCCGGCTCCTGCAGCAGCATCATGCCGATCTCGAGCCACTGCTTCTCTCCATGCGAGAGCAGCCCGGCGCGCAGCTTCTTCTTATCGCCTAGCCCGATGAGCGCCAGCTCGCCGTCGATTCTCTCTTGGTCGGCTTTATTCATTTTCGCCCGAAGCGTCGCCCATACGCCGCGGTTCTGAGCCATCGCGATCTCCAGGTTCTCCTCGACCGTAAGGCCGGCGAAGATCGACGGCGTCTGGAACTTGCGCCCGATGCCGAGCTGCGCGATCTCGTGCTCCTTGCGCCTTGTCACATCCACCGCTCCGCTCTTGCCGTTGAACAGCACCGAACCGAACGCCGGTTTAACTTTGCCGCAGATCGCATCCAGCATTGTCGTCTTCCCGGCCCCGTTCGGCCCGATCAGAAACCGCAGCTCCCCGTGAAGCAGCTCCAAATTCATATCCTGCACGGCTTTGAAGCCGTCAAACGACACCGTTACTTTCTGGCACGACAGTATTGAGCTTGATTTCATCCGTCTTCCGCCTCCTTGAGAGTAGTTGACTCGCTTGCCGGATCAGGCCGACGAGGCCGCCCGGCAGGAATACCGTCACGACGATGAACAGCGCGCCGAGGAAGAACAGCCAGAAATCCGGATACGATGCACTCAGCTCGCTTTTCGCTTGCGTCATAATAATGGCCCCGATAACCGCTCCGATTAACGTCCCTCTACCGCCGATGGCGACGAGCAACACCAACTCAATCGAAGGAACGATCGCCATCATCGTAGGCGAGATAATGCCGACATGAAGCACGAACAACATTCCGGCTAGACCCGCCAGCGCGGCGGACACGGCGAATGCGGCCATCTGATACTTCGCCGGATCATAGCCGAGGAACCGCGTGCGGTTCTCTCCGTCGCGAATGGCGCGCAACACTTTGCCGAATCGGCTCTTGACCAAATATCTGCAGACGATGAACGACACGATTAGCGCAACGACCGTCACCAAGTAAACGACCGACTTAGCCGTATCGGATTTCAAGCTGTAACCGAGTAGCTTGCTGTAGCCGGTCAACCCGTTCGTCCCTCCCGTGTATGCTTGCTGCCCTACAAACAAGGTGACGGTAATGATAACGAGCGCTTGCGTAAGAATCGTAAAATACACCCCGCGAATGCGGTTGCGGAAAGTGAAGAAACCGAGAATTAACGCCAGCACCGCCGGAATTACGATCCCCATCAGCGCTGCGAAAGCAAAGCTCTTGAACGGCTCCCAGAACCACGGCAGCTTCGTCAGCCCCATCCAATCCATGAAGTCGGGCAAATGCTTGCCACCCGCTTCAAGCTTCAAGTGCATTGCCATCGCGTAGGCGCCAAGGCCGAAGAACACGCCGTGCCCCAAGCTGAGAATGCCGGTATAACCCCACAACAGATCAAGCCCCAGCGCTACGATCGCGAAGGCAAGACACTTAGCCAACAAATTCAACCGGAAGTCGCTCAGAAACATCGGCGCGGACAACAGCAAGCCCGAGGAGACGACGTAGCCGATAATTAGCCAGACTCGGCGCGGTATATTGATCGAGGATAGCAACGCAATCACCCACTCCCATACGAATATCCATTGCGTAGCGCATGCGGACCCGCATGCAGCTTAGTCGAGCGAACGCGTCCGAACCGCGAACATCCCCATCGGCTTCCACTGCAGGAAGGCGACGATGCACAAGAAGACGAGCACCTTGCCGAGAGACGCATCCGTCCACCATTCGAACATCGTGTTGAACACGCCGATGCCGAGCGCTCCGGCTACGGTCCCTACGAGCTTGCCGACGCCGCCCAGCACGACGACCATGAAAGCATCCACGATATAATAAGTGCCGATGGAAGGCCCGATTGATCCAATTAACGTAAGTGCGCAACCCGCGATGCCCGCGATACCCGAGCCGATAGCAAAAGTAACCGAATCTACCCGTCTCGTCGAAATTCCTAGGCATGCCGCCATGTCCCGATTTTGCATAACCGCGCGCATTCGGCGCCCGGCACCGCTACGGTAAATATAGAAGTACATCGCGACCAAAATCAGAACGACTAGCGCGATAATGAACAACCTTTTGTAGGGGAGAACAACGTCACCGCCCATCAATTTCAACCCGCCATTAAGCCACGAAGGGCTCTCGACGCCGACGTTCGGCGCCCCGAAGATGGACCTTGCAAGCTGCTGCAGCATTAAGCCGACGCCCCAAGTGGCGAGCAAACTGTCGAGCGGACGGCCATACAAAAACCGGATCAATGTCACCTCGAGCAAGAAGCCAATGGCGAACGCAAGCACGAAGCTCACGAGTATAGCGACCGGAAAATACGCGTCGAACATGCTTTTAGGGAAGGAAGACTTGAATATTTCTTGCGTCATATAAGCGCCGTAAGCGCCGATCATGATAAACTCGCCGTGCGCCATATTGATGACCCGCATAAGACCGAACGTAATGGCTAGCCCGAGCGCGATCAAGAGCAGAATGGAGCTGACGCTAAGACCATTGAACATTTGCGTAATCCATATATCCATCGATGGAACCCTCCCCTGCCTTGGTACAAGCGAGGGGAAGGCTCGGCTTTCGCCGAACGCTTCCCCCTACGTTTGCTGCGACTAGTTTATGACCCTTCGCTGAGCCCCTTCGCCCAATCGTAGGTTTTCAAGTATGGATCGGGTTTGACCGGACCACCGGAATTCCACAGTTCTACGATTTGACCGTCGGCTTGGATTTCGCCGATCCGAACCGTCTTGTAGATGTGCTGGTTATCTCCGTCGATCGTGACTTTGCCCTCTGGCGCGTTGAATTCGATGCCTTTGGCCGCGGCCTTCACCTTGTCTACGTCGAAGGATCCGGCTTTCTCGGCCGCTGCCGCCCACAGATAGACAGCGACGTAACCCGCTTCCATCGGATCGCTCGTTACGCTGTCCGCACCGTACTCCTTCTTGAAGTTTTCAACGAATGCTTTGTTCTCCGGCGTATCGGTCGTTTGGTAGTAATCCCAAGCGACGAGATGCCCCGTCAAGTATTCAGGACCGATGCCCTTCACTTCTTCCTCCGCGACGCTGACGGATACCGTCATGAGGTCTTTGGAGCTAATGCCGGCATCCTTCAATTGCTTGAAGAAGGCTACGTTGCTATCGCCGTTCAGCGTGTTGTACACGACGTCCGGCTTCGCTTCCTTAATCTTCGTAATAATCGTGGTGTAGTCGGTGTGACCGAGCGGCGTATATTCTTCGGCGACCGTCTCTCCGCCTTTGGCGGCCAGCTGCGCCTTAATGATCTTGTTAGCAGTGCGCGGGAATACGTAGTCGGAGCCAAGAAGGAACACTTTCTTCTTGCCCTTCTCCAGCAGGAAGTCGACGGAAGGGATGATTTGTTGGTTCGTCGTTGCGCCGGTATAGAAGATGTTAGGGGATGATTCCAAGCCTTCGTATTGTACGGGATACCAGAGCAGACCGTTCAGTTCTTCGAATACCGGCAGCATCGCTTTACGGCTGGAAGAAGTCCATCCCCCGAATACCGTCGCGACTTTATCTTCCGATAGAAGCTTGCGCGCCTTTTCCGCGAATGTCGGCCAGTCGGACGCTCCGTCCTCGACGATGGGCTCGATCTGTTTACCGAGCACGCCGCCCTTGGCGTTAATCTCTTTGATCGCCATGAGCTCGGAGTTCTTGACCGTCACTTCGCTGATCGACATCGTTCCGGTCAACGAATGCAAGATACCAACCTTAACCGTGTCTCCCGTCGCCGCCGCGGACGATGCCGGCGCCGAGGATGAGCTCCCCGCCTCATCATTGTTGTTGTTACCGCAAGCTGCCAACACCAAGCTGGCGGATAACACCAATACGAATCCTTTAACCCAATTACCCTTCCTCATCCTTCCACTCCCCGATCTATTGTATGGTTTCTCTCTAAAATCCGAACGTTAGGTTCTCTCCACAACCGCACCGTTCGTGATCCCATTATATGGCGAGTTTCTAGTCCATGTCAATATACATGACATATAAATAGGAAAATATCTATTTTACAAGAAGATATCCTCTATTTATATGCACTTAACGTAATTAAATATCACATATATCGACGGATTACACTTAGTTTATGTTATGAAAGGTAACATAACAGACTTTCAATTCGACGAAAAAAAGACGTGCTCGGGAACCGAAGTTCCTTTGCACGTCTTAACGTGGAATTCTTTTATTTCGCCGACGCCGATGGCGATGCGCTTGGGGAAGCGCTTGGCGATGCACTCGGAGATGCACTAGGGGATCCCGATGCGCTAGGCGAGCTCGAAGGGCTTGGCGACGGTGCAGGCAACGTTACCTTGATCTCGAGTTTCTCTTGCTCCGCCGTTAGGAAGTCGCCGGCTTTGGTGCCCGCCACGTTCGTTTTCAACGTGTCTTTGTCCTCATCCGTCAGCTTATCGAACGCCGTAGCCTCGCGGCTCTCCACCTTCATAACATGATACCCGTATTGCGTTTTGACCGGTTCGCCGATTTTGCCGATTTCTTGCGTGTTAGCCGCGTCCTTGAACTCGGCGACATAGCCGCTTACGGTCTTCTTATCATATAGGCCGCCATTGTCTTTAGAACCCGGGTCGTCGGAGTACTCCTTCGCCAGTGCGTTCCAGTCTCCGCCGGCATCCAGCTTCGCTTTGACTTCTTGCGCGCGCTTGAGCGCTTCATCGTCGGTACGAACGCTAGCATTGGTCGACTGATCGACGGTTTGAACTAGAATATGACGAACGGACACGACGTTGAAATCCGCAGGATTCTTATCGTACTCCGCTTTCATCTCGTCATTCGTGACGGCGGCTTTATATTCGTTCATCTTCGCCATGTAATACAATTGGAACGCATAATCATGCTTAAAGAATTTCACCGCTTCGGCGACGGACAAGTTATGCTCGTCCATGTAAGACTTGAGCTGGGCCGATTGCTCGGCGTTCTTGAGCTCCGTCTCCAATTCCGTCTTGAAGCTCTCGGCGTTCGTATCGACCGTTTTCTTATCCGCGTCCGAAATTTGCGGCGCGAATACTTTGGAAACGACGTATTGCTTAACGAAGTTCTCTTTCAACTGTTCGATCGACATGTACATCGCTTTATCGGGATTTATGAACATCTCGAATGCCGCGTATTTGTCATATTCTTTGTCCGTAACGGTACCGCCGTCCTTGTAGGTAGCGATTACGTCACCCTTGCTAGATCCTGGATAATCCCCGTCTTTATTTCCGCAGCCGGACAAGAGCGCGACGGGCATGGCCGCCGTCAGCAGTATGGTGGCTAGCCGACGGTACGGCATGCGCTTATGGTGCAACATCCTGCAATTCTCCCTTCGATTTTGTCGCTTCTTTGTATTGTAACAGAAATTGCTCGATTAGCGCCAATAAAGCGTTCTCATCGAGGCCTCGAATCTTAAATCGAAGGACAAGCTGCGACGCATTGATCGCATTAACTAGACGTCCTTGGAACTTCGACTCCATCGCCTTAAGCTTGGTCAGGTCGATATCCTCGCGGCGTCGCTCCTCGAATTTGAGGGAGACCTCGTCCCCGCGACGGATAATGGACTCGATTCCGTAGCGTCGGCCATGTACTTTCAGTCTGGCGACAGTCAGCAAGTTGAGCACGGCCTTAGGCGGTTCACCGAAACGGTCGATCAGCTCTTCGAAGAGATCGCTCACATCGTCGAGCGACGATGCTGTCGCGACCTTCTTGTAAATCTCGATTTTCTGAATGCTGTCGTAAATATAATCCGGCGGCAAATAAGCATCGACGCCCAAATCCAGCTGCGTATTGATAACCTGCGGAGGCAACGCCACGCCACCCATCTCGAGCTTGCGGCTTTGGATTTCCTCGGCCAGCATTTGCGAATAAAGGTCGAATCCGACGGAAGCGATGAACCCGTGCTGTTCCGCTCCGAGCAAGTTGCCCGCGCCGCGAATCGACAAGTCGCGCATCGCGATCTTGAAGCCGGAGCCGAGCTCGGTAAATTCCTTGATCGACTGCAGCCGCTTCTCCGCCACTTCGGTGAGCACCTTGTCCCGCTGGTAAGTAAAATACGCATAAGCGATCCGGTTCGAACGACCAACGCGGCCCCGCAGCTGGTACAGCTGCGACAGCCCCATCTTGTCCGCATCGTGGACGATAAGTGTGTTCACGTTCGGAATATCGACGCCCGTCTCGATAATGCTCGTGCTGACGAGTACGTCGTACTCGCCGTCCAGAAAATCGAGAATCGTCCGCTCCAGCTCCTGTTCGCTCATCTGGCCGTGGCCGACGGCGACGCGTGCGTCCGGAACGAGCGCGCTAATCTGCTCGGCCATCTGGTAGATCCCTTGTACCCGGTTATACAAATAGTAGACTTGGCCATCCCGGGCCAATTCCCGCTCCACCGCTTCGCGCACGAGCGTCGGGCTATACTCGACCACGTACGTCTGAACCGGGAACCGATTTTCAGGCGGCGTCTCGATAACCGATAGATCCCGCACGCCTAACATGGACATGTGAAGCGTACGCGGAATTGGCGTCGCCGTGAGGGTCAGCACGTCCACGTTCGTCTTGATTTTCTTCAGCTTCTCCTTGTGCGTGACGCCGAAACGCTGCTCTTCGTCCACGATGAGGAGGCCAAGGTCTTTGAAGATGACGTCTTGCGAGAGCAACCGGTGCGTCCCGATGACGACATCGACCGTGCCGGCCTTCAGCCCTTTCATCGTATCCGTCTGCTCTTTGCGGGAACGGAACCGGCTAAGCACCTTAATATTGAAAGGATAGCCCGAGAAACGTTCGCGGAACGTCTCGTAATGCTGCTGCGCCAAAATCGTCGTCGGCACGAGTACCGCTACCTGCTTGCCTTCGATTGCCGCCTTGAACGCCGCACGGATCGCGACTTCCGTCTTGCCGTATCCGACGTCACCGCACAACAACCGATCCATCGGGCGCGCCGTCTGCATATCTTCTTTGATTTCCTGAATAGCGCGAAGCTGATCCACCGTTTCGTCGTAAGGAAACATCGCTTCGAATTCCTGCTGGTATGGCGTATCGTCCCCGAAGCCGAACCCTTGCGTCGACTGACGCGCTGCGTACAGCTTGATCAGATCGTCGGCGATGTCTTGCACGGAGCTGCGGACTTTCGTTTTAACCCGGTTCCATTCCGCGCCGCCTAGCTTGCTAACCTTCGGCTCCTTTTCTTCGGAACCGATATATTTCTGAATAAGATCAAATTGCTCCACCGGAACGGACAACCTGTCGCTGCCCGCGTAGAGGATATGAAGATAATCTTTGTGAATGCCGCCCACTTCGAGCGTGCCGATACCAAGATACTTACCGATGCCGTGGTTCTGGTGAACGACGTAATCTCCGACTTTAAGCTCGGTATAGCTCTTGATCCGCTCCGCGTTGTCCAGATGGCGGTCTACCCGTCTCGCCTTGCGCTGCTTCTGGGTAAACATCTCCCCTTCGGTAATGACGACCAATTTAATGGAGGGCAGCTCGAACCCGCTCTGCAAGTTGCCTTGCAAAATTTCGGGAGGCTCGATTTGGTAGTCTTCGAGGACGCGCCTTATGCGCTCCGCCCGCTCGGTATTTCCGGCGAGCATGTAGATGCGCGACCCGCTCTTCTTCCAGCGCTCCATCTCTGCTTTAAGTACGTTCATCTGGCCATGAAAGTTTTGCATGGAGCGACAGACGAAGTTCACGATATTTTGCGGCTGCGTATGCGGAATTTGCCTAACGAACAAAGATAAATAGACAGTCTGGTATCCCTTAGGATAGAGCGCCTGTTCAGCGCCGACCGCCAGCATGAAGCCTGGCAACGACTTTCCTTGTTGCAGCAGATGCGTCGTCCATTCGGTCTCGTCCCGTTCCAGCTGACGCGCCGTCTCCGCAAGCCGATTCGGCTCATCCATGAGCAGAATCGTGTCCTTAGGGATATAATCGAGCAACGTTTGACGTTCCGGATAGAGAAGGGAAATATATTTGTAGATTTCGGAAAAATACACACTTTGTCGCAAAAGGTCTATTTCCCGGGAAATTTCGGAGCTAAGCCGTTCTTTCGCCTGACGATCGCTCATTTTCTCAAGCTGTTTGTCGAGAAGGTCGTGCGCGTGCTGCGCCGCGTTCTTGAAACGGCGTTCGTTGGCGATCCACTCTCTGCAAGGCCGAACCGTGTAGCTATCTAGCTTATCGATAGAGCGTTGATCCGTCGGATCGAACGTACGGATCGAATCGACTTCGTCGTCGAACCACTCTACGCGGTAGGCGTTAGCGGAAGCGAGCGGGAAGAAGTCTACGATGCCCCCTCGCACGCTAAGATGCCCTTTCTGTTCGACGCGATCGACGCGCTCGTACCCCATCTCGATCATACTGCGAAGGAATTGCTCCATGGGCAGCGTCTGGCCGACTTGCATATCAATGCGCGCTTCCGCCATCGATTTACTGTCCGGCTGGAACCTCCGAACGCCGGCGAACGGCACGACAACGAGCCCGCGGAAGCCTTCCGCAAGCTTAAGCAATACTTCTAGACGTCTCGCCGACGTTTCCGGACTCGAGATCGCCGTCTCCGCCGCTATCAATTCGTTAGCCGGATAGATCAGCACCTCATCCGCGGACAAGCACTCTTGTAGATCATCCGCCATCTTCTGAGCCGAGAACATGTTGTGCGTAATAACGAGCATCGGCCGATTCAGCTCGCGATACATCGCGGCGATCGCCGCCTGGCGAGCGGAACCGGACAGTCCGGCTACGAGTTGCTCGCGCATGCCGCTCTTGAGCCCGCCCAATATACTAATCAGATCGGGATCCGCAATCATGGACTGAATGAGCGGTTTCATGGCATTTCCCCTTTCTTCCCGTCAATCCGCTCCGTATTGATCATAGGAAAAAGCCCCGGCACATGCCAAGGCCTCCTGTTGAAGGTGTCGGAACGTGATGATGCTGCGATCATTGCAATGGATTCGATAACAAAGCCAGCTCGGGATGAGCATCCAACGTCTGGCTGCAATAGTCGCATATTAACCGTACGGTCACGTCCCCGTTCGAATTATACGCAATTATACGCTTTCGCTCTTCGTCGGTCAAGAATTGGAAACCGAGGCGATACTCCGGAACTTCGGCGTTCTCGAACCGCCCCAGCGCCATATTGCAATGCCTACAAACGTAGTTTACAGCCATATGTATGCCTCCTGAAACAGGGTTATGCGGCAATCGCCGCCTTCTGGTTCAGTATGCCCCATCGATGCGTATTTTAAGCTTGCGCGCTGCCCGTTCCGCCGGCGGTATTGAATTTCGCCATCGTCTGCTCGAACGGATGGCCGATCGCATGCTCGATCGCATCGCAGGCTTCTTCGACCATGCGGCGTACTTCCGCTTGTTCCGCTTTCGCGAATGGCGAGAGCACGTAATCGGAGATAACGACGCCCGGCTTCGGCCGCGAAATGCCGATTCTGACGCGGTTGAACGTCTGGGTGCCGGTATGCTGAATGATCGACTTGA
Organism: Cohnella yongneupensis; assembly: GCF_042655785.1. NCBI lineage: Bacteria > Bacillati > Bacillota > Bacilli > Caryophanales > Paenibacillaceae > Cohnella > Cohnella yongneupensis. The sequence goes on along the minus strand of NZ_JBHSNC010000035.1, from coordinate 27,179 downwards.
TCCCGTTATGTCCGCCCGCACTGCCCTGATATCTTAGACGAATGCGGCCCACCTCCGTGTCGAGGTCGTCATAGACGACGATCAAGTCTTCTAATTTAACCTTGTAATAATCCATAAAAGCGCGAACCGATTCTCCGGATAAGTTCATATAAGTCATCGGCTTCAATAACGCGACTTTCTCCCCTCCGATGCGCGCTTCCCCCGTCAGCGCCTTGCACTTGTTGTTGCCGACGTCCGCGCCGTGTCTCCTCGCCAATTCATCGATCACCATGAATCCCACATTGTGCCTCGTATTCGCGTAAGCGGTACCGGGATTCCCCAGTCCGACGATCCATTTCATCGCTTGCTTCAACCTCCGTTAATGGTTCCTTTGTCCGATTCAAAAAAAATTTCCGTGCCATGCAACGATTTATATCCCTAATGTGTCCTATTCAATACAGACACCAATGGAGAAATGGAGTGAATTGACGTGTACATGAATGGCCAAATGATCTATGACGACCGGCACTTCCAAGATCATATGAGTTCCGAGGTGCCCGTACAGATTTACTGCGGCAGATCGCACAGCGACATCGGTTTCATTGAACAGTATGGCAAAGAGTTTGTTCAGGTCAACAATATTTTCTACAGCCGCAAGCAATTTACCTTCGTATCTCGTCCGGGATATTAATTAATTTGTGCTTCACCGTCAAAAGAAGGGGTCGCGTCTAGGCGCGACCCCTTAATCATGCAATCGATAAGTAAAATCCTTAATCCTTCTCCACGGCCACCGCCGCATCCCGATGCTTCGCGTTCTGCAACTCCTCATCGTGGATATGATCGAGCTCTTCCTCCGTACGTTCCTTCTGAGGTGCTAGGATCGCCACGACCACCGTCTCCGCGTCTTGCGTAGCCTTGATACCTTCCGGCAACTTCAAATCCCCAATCGAAATATGTTCTCCCAATTCAAGACTGCTGACATCGACGTCGATAACGTCCGGAATATCCTTAGGATAACATTCGATATCAAGCTCGTGCAAAATTAACTGCAGCATGCCGCCTTCGCGTTCTCCGATCGAACTGCCGACGATATCGATTCTCGCCGACGTCGTGATTTTCTCGTTCATGTCGATCCGCTGAAAGTCGATATGCATGATCTGATGGGAAATCGGATCGCGTTGCAGCTCGGCCATCATAATCGGATGCTTGCCTTCACCGGGCACGTCCACTTCGATCACGGAGTGAGGATGGCTTCTTAGCATTGCCGCCAATTGTTTGCCGTCTAGCGATATGGACACGGGCGCGCCCAACCCTTTGCCGTAGATGACGCCCGGTACTTTGCCGGACTCTCGGATTTTGCGCAATTCGTTGCGGCTTCCGGTTACCCGCCGCTCTACTTGCAATGTCGCGCTTGCTTTCATAGGCGTACCTCCTCGGTTAGAGATATCCTATTATTGCCCGCTCGCCCATTCAATTAAACATGCGGTTCGAACAGCTTGCTGATCGATTGCTGCTCGTGAATACGGACGATCGCTTCGCCGATGAGCGGCGCGACGGACAACACCTTGATCTTCTCCGTACCGCACGGTTGGCGCAGCGGGATCGTGTCCGTGACAACGATCTCCTTAAGCGGCGATGCTTCCAACCTCTCGATTGCGGCTCCGGACAATACCGGATGCGTACAACAAGCGTACAACTCTACCGCCCCCGCTTGCTTTAGCGCAGCGGCTGCCAGCGCGATCGTCCCAGCCGTATCGATAATGTCATCGATCAAGATCGCCGTTCGTCCAGAGACGTCCCCGATAATGTTCATCACTTCGACGACATTGGGCTCCGGACGCCGCTTGTCGATGATCGCGAGAGAGGCCCCCAGCTCATCGGCCAGCCTGCGAGCTCGCACGACCCCGCCGTGATCCGGTGATACGACGACCGGTAAGCGAAGCCCTTTGGTTTGAAAATATTCGCCCAGAATAGGTACCCCGAGCAGATGATCGACCGGAATGTCGAAGAAGCCTTGAATTTGCATCGCGTGCAAATCCATTGCAATGACACGATGCGCGCCTGCCGTCTCGATCAAGTTCGCTACTAATTTAGCCGTGATCGGATCTCTTGAGCGCGCCTTGCGATCTTGTCTTGCATAGCCGTAATACGGCATGACGACGTTAATCGTCTTGGCGGATGCCCGCTTCAACGCGTCTACCATAACGAGCAGCTCGATCAGATGATCGTTCACCGGCGCGGATGTCGATTGGATGACATACACATCGGCTCCCCGGACGCTATCGTCTAGGCGGATGTGCGTCTCTCCGTCGCTGAACCGGCCCATCTCGGCTCGGCCAAGCTCCACGCCAATATAGCTGGCGATCGCTTCCGCCAGCTTAGGGTTGGAGCTGCAGGAGAACAGTTTCAATGTGGCATCAGGGTACGCCATATGACAACCGCCTTTTTTATTCAGTTTGACCGCTTATTCGGACTCTCTTTCCTTCTTCGCCTTCGCGCGGGCGCGAAGCTTAGCCGCGTATCCCGGCTTGTTGACTTGCCGTTCGCGCGCGATCGCGACATCGTTATCTTCGACGTTCTGCGTAATCGTCGAGCCGGCAACTACGTACGCGCCGCTGCCGATTTTCACGGGAGCGATCAAGTTCGCGTTGCTGCCGATAAACACGCCGTCGCCGATTTCGGTTACAGATTTATTATACCCGTCATAGTTGGCGGTAATCGCTCCGCATCCTATATTTACGTTGGAGCCTACGATCGCGTCGCCGACATAGCTCAAATGCGGGACTTTGCTATGCTCGCCGATTACCGTGTTCTTGATCTCTACGAAATCTCCGATTTTCACGTGACGCCCCAGCTTCGTGCCCGGTCTTAGGAAAGCAAAAGGTCCTACGTTGCAATCGTCGCCGATCTGCGCCTTCTCCGTGACGGAGTGCCGAATCGTCGATCCGCTGCCTACCGTCGTATCGGTAAGCTCTGCTCCTGGCCCGATGACGCAATCGGAACCGATAGCCGTATTACCGCTAAGCACCGTTCCAGGGTAAATGATCGTATCCGATCCGATCGTGACGTCCGCGCCGATATACGTATTGCCGGCATCGATAAGCGTTACGCCGTTCAATTGATGCTTCGCATTGATGCGAAGGCGCATGAGACGTTCCGCTTCGCCTAGCGCGACGCGGTCGTTAACGCCGATCGCTTCCGCGACGTCGCCGGTTACGCTGGCTCCGACCCGCTCGCCTTGCCCCTTCAGAATGCCAATAACGTCCGTCAAATAGTATTCGCCCTGCGCGTTCTTGTTCGTCACAAGATCAAGAGCGGCGAACAGCTTCCGGTTATCGAAGCAATACGTGCCCGTATTGATTTCTTGTATGGCAGCTTCTTCCGCATTGCAATCCTTATGCTCCACGATGCGCTCCACGTCGCCGTTCGCTCCGCGTACTACCCGCCCGTATCCGGTCGGATCTGCGAATACTGCCGTCAGCACCGTAGCGGCAGCGCCTTGCGCCACGTGCTGCGCGATCATCGCTTCTACCGTTTCCACGCGCACTAGCGGTGTATCTCCGCAAATGACGACCGTAACCCCGTCCTCAAGTCCGAGAAGCGATTTAGCTTGCATAACCGCATGTCCCGTACCCAACTGCTCGGCTTGGAAGGCGTATTCTACCGATTGTCCGAGCGTCGCTTGCACCGCTTCCGCGCCATGCCCGACGACGATTACCGTACGCTCGCAAGAAGCTTGTTTAACTGTATCAAGCACATGGCTCACCATAGGCTTGCCGCATACTGCGTGAAGCACTTTGTATAGTTTGGATTTCATGCGCTTGCCCTGTCCGGCCGCAAGCACGATCGCCATTTTCTTCATGAGGTATAACGCTTCCCTTCATCCGTTTCTTCAATTACATCAGCATCATAGCTTATTCCGTTATAAATGAAAAGAGAGCCCTCATAGGCCCTCTCTCCGAGTATTCATCATTATGCCCCTTCGACCATAACTTCTTCATCTTGCGCAGCACGCTCATACTCTGCCAACACGGCCGCTTGAATCTTCTCGCGCGTGCCGGAAGAGATCGGATGAGCAATGTCTCGAAACTCTCCGTCCGGAGTCCGTTTGCTCGGCATGGCCACGAACATGCCATTGTTGCCGTCAATGACCCGAATATCGTGTACGACGAATTCGTTATCAATGGTAATCGAAGCAATGGCCTTCATGCGCCCCTCCGAATTGACGCGGCGGAGTCTCACATCTGTAATTTGCACTTTGTGTTCACCACCTTTGTCCATCAGAAGACTTGGTGTAATATTCCACAAAATCGCGCCGATTCCTTCTTAATTCTGGTAAAGCCAATGTTAAAAATGAAAAAATTTTTTAATTCCTGACAGTTTCGACATTAATCGCCGCGATCAATTCTATTTCGACAAAAACATCTCTCGGAAGCCTTGCGACTTCTACTGTGGAGCGGGCTGGCGTGTGTTCGCCGAAGTACGAAGCGTAGATCGAATTGAACGCCGCGAACTGATTCATGTCCTTCAAAAAGACGGTTGCCTTCACGACGTCGCCGAAAGTGGCTCCCTCTGCCGCAAGCACCGCTTTCAAGTTGGTCAGCACCTGGTTCGTCTGCTCCTCGATGCCGCCTTCTACGAGTTGGCCAGCGGGAGTGAGTGGGATTTGACCCGATGTAAAGAGAAGATTACCTGCGCGCACGGCTTGCGCATACGGACCGATAGCGGCGGGAGCTTCTGGCGTAGATATGATTTTAAGACTCATGGGAGGTTCCTCCGAGTTAGTTATTGAAAAAAGTTCCCGGGTTGCACGGTAATTTGGCGGGTTTTCAAATCCACTTCCGTAAGCCGCGCTAGGGACACATAGTCATGTAGCAGTCGCTCGTCCGTCTCTACTTCTCCGGATTCTACGAACACGCCGACTCCGGCAACTACGGCACGGAATTCATGCAGCAGATCGACCATTCCTTGAATGGTTCCCCCCGCTTTCATGAAATCGTCGATAATAAGCACGCGCGATTCCTCTTTAAGTGCGCGTCTTGCTAGCGACATCGTCTGGATTCGCTTCGTGGAGCCCGAGACGTAGTTGATGCTGACCGCCGAGCCTTCCGTCACTTTGTGATCCCTGCGCACGATGACGACGGGCAAGTTCAAGAAGACGGCCGTCGCATGGGCCAGTGGGATTCCTTTCGTCTCCACGGTCATAATGACGTCGATGTGTCGGTCCGCGAACGCCGAAGCGAACATGCGTCCGACCTCTTGCATCATGCCGGGCTGTCCGAGCAAATCGGTCATATAGAGATAGCCGCCCGGCAACAGCCGATCCGGCTGTTCAAGCTCGCGGCAAATCGAACCCATCTTCTCGAGCGCGAGATCCGTGCGAACCTTCGGCACGAAACGAACGCCGCCCGCCGCGCCGGCAAGCGTATTCAATTCTCCGATGCCCTCATCTTCGAAAACTTCTTTAATGATCGCCAAATCTTCGCTAATCGAAGACTTCGCAGATTGGTAGCGTTCAGCGAATGCTGTTAGAGAAATTAACGTATGAGGACGAGCTAACAGGTATTGTGTCATCTCAACGAGTCTAGCGCTGCGTTTCAACTTTTTCACTGTCCTCTCTCCTGTCTAAATCCGAATAATATAACTGCATCATATCACTTTTATACGGTTTTCAGCAAGGAGAAGCCGCAATTTCACTATGATTTAACCTCTTATGTAAGCATTCTTACCACGTACACCTCTTTGCAGAAGCCTCTAAGCCCATTATAAATTTTAGCCACTTTCATTTCCTTGGATACGAGGCCGAACACCGTCGGTCCGCTTCCGGACATTAGCACGCCGTCCGCGCCAAGTCGCTCCATGCAATCTTTGATCTGCCTGACCTCCGGATGACGATCGAGCGTAACCGTCTCCAGCACGTTGCCGAGCGCTTTACACACTTCCGGGAACGATTGATTCGAGATCGCATCCAACATCCGCGGCAACGAAGGGTGGGTCTTCAGTTCGTTCGCGCGCAGCTTCCCATAGACGTCCGCCGTGGATACGTTGATCGGAGGCTTAGCCAAAATGACCCAGCATTGGGGCGGCGATTGGACCGGGGTGAGCTTCTCTCCGCGCCCGGTTGCCAACGCGGTTCCTCCGCGAACGCAGAACGGGACGTCCGAGCCAAGTTCCGCGCCCAGGCTTTCCAGCTCGGCTCCGCTCAGGGACAGATTCCATAACCGATTGAGTCCCCTGAGCGCGGCTGCAGCGTCACTGCTGCCTCCTGCGAGCCCGGCAGCCACCGGTATTTGTTTATCGAGGTGAATGTACACCCCTCGTTTAACGCCGTACCGCTCCTTAATTAGCTTAGCGGCTTGGAAAGCCAAGTTCTTCTCGTCCAGCGGAATGAATCCGACTTGGCTCGACAATACGATCTGGTCGCGAGGCAGCTCTTCCATTTCGAGCCGATCGGCCAGGTCGACCATCGTCATAATCATCTGTACTTCATGAAAGCCGTCTTCGCGCTTGCGCAGCACATCAAGCAACAAATTGATTTTGGCAGGCGCTTTCTCGTAAATTTTCGTCATCGTTATCCTCGCTTGCTTGTTCGTCACTTTACATATTATAACAAACCCGTTCACCAATTGCGATTTTCCGCGAACCCGTGTAATTTAGCGCCTAATTCGCTAAGCGTAAAAATAAGCCGAACCCCTCGCGTTAGCAGGTTCGGCCCTTATTACTGCTGCGTCGACTTGGCGGCCGCTTGCTCCGCAATCTGTATCGCCCGCTTCACCATGTTGCCGGCATCCTTGGCGCGTATGCCGCCCCAGCCTTCCCGTTGCACCGTATCATAGATGCCGAGGTCTTTGGCGATCTCCGCCTTGAACTGCTCCGACATGACGCCTCTTCTGCGACTCATTCCGCTTCCTCCTCAGGATGGAGACATTTATCGTCTATAGCTTGCCCGGGCCTAGTCCCTTACATGCAAAACAGGCAGCCCCGGCGCCTCTTCGGCGCAGTGCTGCCCGTGCAATCAATCAAGTCAATGCGATAAATAATTGATGCGTACTTGACCTTCGTCATTGCACAGCATCACTTCAACGGATTCGGTCAGGATATCAGCGTAGCTGTACGAGACACGCTTGAAAGCGTGTTGTTCCTGATCGAGCTTGACGATGAAAACCGATGGGTAGATTTCTTCCAGCACGCCCGTGCGTTCGATGGTCTTACGGCGTCCACCGTTGGCGCGGAGCATGATCTTCGAACCGACGTGCGGTTCCAGGCTTCGTTTGATCTCTAGAAGCGCGTTTTTAGCCATGATCCACTACCACCTCTTTCCCTGTAAATTATATCTAAAAACAGGGGAGGTGTCAAATAAAGCTCAATATTATATCAACGGTACTGAATTGCTGTCAACGGTCATTTTCCTTACTGCAGACGGGATTTTCAAAAGTTTGCTTTATTTTCGTCACATAATGTTCACATTTTGCTCCGGATTTGCGGCTTTCAGATTCGGTACGCCAACGCGATAGCGCCCCATCGTCTCGATGCCTCCGACGCCCTGTCTACCGCTGATCGTATGCGCGATTACGTCGTTAATGTTGATCGTTTCACGGAACGGCGTGAACGATGCGCGTACGGCAATGTAGACCGGATCGAGCGCATGGATCATAATTCTGCCTGGTGAGCTGGCGAAGTTGGACCCCGCTTGCAGCAGCGCTTCGAAATGCGATTGGCACGCACCGGCGATAACGATAAGCGAGTCGCGGCTTCGCTCGTACTCTCTGGCAACGTCGACCGCGCGAACGAAATTGAGCGAATTCTTATAGCTACCAAGCTGTTGCAGGTCTTGCTTTTGCTTCAGTACGCCATCATGCCCCGTTATGACAACGATATCGGGACGGAACTGCGGAAGCATTCGCATGAGCACTTGAGGCATTTGCGACTCGTGGCAGTGTACGCCTTCCGCGGGTACGCGCAACTGACGGTACACTTGCATGCTTTTATTCAAATAGTTCAAGTCGCCGTCCAGATGCAACACTTTACCGGGCAGCTCGAAGTACGGCGGACGTCGGTCGTCTAGATGAGCCAAATAACCCGAGATCCCGGATTGACGGTTATGCAGCTCGCTAATGCGCCTCAACGATTCGTCTGCATGTATGCGCGCCTGGCGCGTCCCACCGAGCTCGTCCGGATTCCGCACCGTCTGAAGATCGTTCATCGGCGCATCCGCGAGCAACCGATAATCCATCCCTCTGAGCACGGCCTGTTGTCCGGCGAATGCCGCGACCCGGAATAAGATATCCCCGCCATAGGATTTGCGGACGACCAGATCCCCCTGCTTCATGGGCAATCACCTCTTCGTCTATCCTATGGAGCCGACGCTCTTCCTGTGCGCGTCCCTAGCCTGCCAGTTTGCTCTCGTTGCTCCTAGAGCATCCCGTGCGCTTCCAGCGCCTCGGTGACCCGCGCAAACTCGTCTAGCGACAGCGTCTCCGCGCGCCGCTCGGGCTGTACGCCGCAGGACTGCAGCAGCTCGCCCAGCTCGCCTTTGCGTTCTTTGCCCGACAACGCGGATAAGTTATTGGATAGCGTCTTGCGCCGCTGCGTGAAAGCCGTCTGCACGACGCGGAAAAATTTCGCTTCGTCCGACACGGCAACGGCCGGCTCCGTACGCCGACGCAGCTTGATGACGGCCGAATCCACGTTCGGCGGCGGGATGAACGCTTTGCCCGGCACGATGCATACGAGCTCTGGCTCGCAGTAATATTGCACCGCGATGCTCAGGCTGCCGTACTCCTTGCCTCCCGGCTTAGCCGCCATTCTCTCCGCGACTTCCTTTTGCACCATGACGACGATGTTCTCGATCGGTAATTGCTCTTCGAGCAGCTTCATGATAATCGGCGTCGTTACGTAATACGGCAGATTGGCTACGACGCTGACTTTAGCGAAGCCCGAAAACTGCTCTTCCCATAGCTTCTTCAAATCCGTCTTAAGAATATCGCTATGCACGACGCTCACGTGCGGATAAGGCGACAGCACGTCGCCTAGAATCGGAATGAGCCTTCTGTCGATCTCTACCGCCGTTACTTTGCCCGCGGCTTGCGCGAGCTGTTCCGTCAGAGAGCCGATGCCCGGCCCGACTTCGAGCGCGCCCTTCGTCTCATCAAGACCCGCCGCGTCGATTATACGGTCCAGGACGGACAGATCGATGAGGAAGTTCTGCCCTAAGCTCTTCTTGAAGGTAAACCCGTGCTTGCGGATAATCTCCTTCGTGCGGCTAGAGGTTGCGATATCGTTAGTCGACGCTGCCGCTCCGCTCGTACTGACGCTTGCTTTTGGGCTTCTGCCCGCGAAGTTCGGCTTAGCCTTCTTGCCCTCGTATCTCGGATTGGTTGCCTTGCCCTCAAAGTTCGGCTTCTCCGCCTTGCCCGCGAAGTTCGACTTCTCCGCCTTGCCTCCAGCCTTATACGGTTTGTACGGAGGTTTCGTGTTAGTAGGTTTGTTCACTTGAATTTACAGCCCTTCCCGCTCCAGCTGTTCCAACGCGGCGACGAACTCTTCGCGCGTGATGCGGAACATGAGACATCTTTTATGAAATTGTTTACCGTTGGCATACCCGATACCGAGCAACTCGCCCATCCGCTCTCTGCGGCGCGCGGAGGAGGCGTGAACGATTAGACCCGCGTCCAGCAGATCGCTCCATTCGATCTCCTGTAGCTCCCCAACGCCGCCCTCAGGGCCTCGTACGCGATCGATTGCCCTGCGAATCGCTTCGTCCGACGCATGCTCGACGCCCAGCCCTCTCGAGCCTCTGGCTTCGTCCTTCGTCAAGAAAGCGTGCTTGGCTCCCGGAACGCGCTCTGCGACGATCTTGCGAATGCGCTCCCCGGGCGCGTCCGGATCGGTCAAAATAATGACGCCCCGCCTCTCCTGCGCCAGCTCGATTCGCCTCAACACGTTCTCTCCGATAGCCGAGCCGCCCGTCTCGATCGTGTCGGCGCCGATTGCCCGCCTTACGGCCGTCGTATCGTCTTTGCCCTCTACGACAATCATCTCTTGAAACATGTTCGTTCATTCCGCCTTTACCGTACTCGTCCCGGCAGCCGAAGCCACCCCTATGTATCGTATAACACAAAACGGGAAGAAGCGCCAATGACGCCTCTTCCCGATTGTTCACGTAGCCGCTATTAATTCGACGACGGCTTAACCGGACCGATCACGTATACCGTGTAGCCCTTCTTCATGCCGAAGCGATCGGCATGCTTCTCGCTGTCGTAATACACGTCGATCTTCTTGCCTTTGACCGCGCTGCCCGTATCTTCCGCGCGACGGAAGCCGATCCCTTCGATGTATACCCACCAACCGATCGGAATGACTCTAGGGTCCACGGCGATCGTACGGCCCTCTTGAACGATGGCGCCTGACGATGTTACGCCGAAGCCCTCGTCGCCTTTCGATTTGCCCGTTGACGCGAAGCCGGCGGAATACGCCGTCAGCGTAACGTTACTAAGCATCCGCTTGACCTTAACCGACCTGCCGTTCAGCTTTACCGTCGACGCTTCGGAAGCGGAAGGCTTGCCGTTATAAGTCAACGTCTTTACTTCGGGTTTCTTCGTGCCGATCGCGACCACTTGCTGAACAGCCGGCTTGGAGACAGTCTTCTCCAACAGCTTCTCGCTTACAAGTTTCCCGTCCTCGTACACTTTGGCCGTGCGAAGGACCACTTGTCCTTCTTGACCCGTCTTTACGACCTTCTTCTTGCCTTCGGCCAGATCCGCGTTCTTCTGCTCGACGACTTCGAACGCAACCGCGTGCGACGTCTCATCGACTTCCGTCCGAACGCGCGTAATGACCACTTTCATTCCTTCGGTTAGCGGCGTGTTCTGCGACGGGGAAATGCGGTCTTCGCTGCCTAGCGAAAGATTCAATTCCTTGATCACTTGCCCGACCGTGTCCGCAGCCGTATACTTCACGGCTTCTTTCCCGTCGGCTTTAACCGTAACGCTCTTCGCACGATCGATAACGATCGTGCTTCCCTCGACCAATTCCCCCGTCGTCAATGACAGACGATCGTAAGGACCGACTCTAATCTGTTGCTCTTCCAGAACGCTCTGAACATCGGACGTTCTGGTCTGGATGACCGAAGTCATTCCGTTGTCTACGATGGAAATGTTTTTGGCCGCTACGGGATTCAGTAACGACACGAACATGATGATGATTGCGAAAGAGAGAATTGCGCCTAGAATAACGATGCGCAAGTGCTCATGTTTCCATCGCAACAGTGCGATAAGCTTGCCGGTCGGTCGTGGATCATGGGTTTCCTGCCCGAAAGCCTCAGGAATGTCTCCCATTTTCTCGCTCCTCCTTCATAGCCCCGCCGTCGACTGTGATGCACGACTGTAGTCTGACGCGACTATCCTATTTTGTTAACGACGCCCGCTTCCGGCCATGCAGCTTTGACCGTTCGGCAGCGCGCCGCCTTGCTCCAATCTCGATTCAACTACGCGGGTACAATCATCCATAACCCTTTTTTTCAACACAAAAAGCCACCGACAGAGGACCTGTTCGTGGCTTCCGCTTAGACGAATAAGGGAAATGGGGCAGCACGAGGTTGACCTCTCTCTACTACGCTTACGAGGTTAGCTGTCGGGTTCGGGCGAAGAGAGTCGCCCTATTCGCTCTTGCGCGTTCAGGAGAGCTTCTTAGAAAGCTTCCTAACCGGCCTCGCGAAATTCACCCCAAGATTGCTCGGACCGCTTTGGACGAATAATGAATCGTCGCCGCGTCGGGTCCCCCGCTCTCCGTATTGGAGATTCAGCGCACTGGAAAAGGGATGCCATATTCAAACTTCTGAACTAGATGATACATTCTACCTATAGACCGTGTAAAGATGGCGTAAAGGACGAATTTGACCGTTTTTTCCTGAATTCTCCGAGAAAAACCGCAATTAGAGCTACAAAATACAGTTTTTTCTACGCAACGGACCCTTTTTCTTCGATTGTAACCGTTTTATCTCGGTAGACCCAAACAGCGCCTTGCGTTGTCGCTCGTAATTTGTGCAATTTCTTCCAGTTTTAGCCCTTTAATCTCTGCCGCGGTCTCGGCCACGAGTCGCACGTATGCGGATTCATTTCGCTGTCCTCGATGGGGGTGCGGAGTCAAATAGGGTGCATCCGTCTCCACCAATAATCGATCCAACGGAACTTGGTCCAACACCTCTTTGGGCACCCTCGCGTTCTTGAACGTAACCGGTCCTCCGAACGAAATATAGAAGTTCATGTCCAAGCACATCTTGGCCATCTCCCAGCTTCCGGAGTAGCAATGCATGATTCCCCCGACTTCCGAGGCGTTCTCCTCGCGCAGCAATTTAACGATATCCTCGTGCGCATCGCGGTTATGAATGACGATGGGCTTGTTCAGTCGGCGCGCAAGCCGGATCTGCTCGCGGAAAACCGTATGTTGAAGCTCCTTGGGCGAGGTGTCCCAGTAATAGTCCAAACCGATTTCGCCGATGGCCACGACTTTTGGATGCGCGCAAAGCGCTTCGATCCAAGCCAGATCTTCTTCAAGCCGCATATCGATCGCGTCGGTCGGATGCCAACCGACGGCTGCATAGATGAACGGGTATTGCTCGGCAAGCGCCATCGTTGTCGGTATCGTTTCCCGATTGAAGCCGATGTTGACGATCGTGTCGATTCCTGCCGCTTTAGCGCGCGCGATAACCTCTTCTCTGTCGTTGTCGAATTTCGGGGAGTCCAGGTGCGCATGGGTGTCGATTAGCATGTCGGAAGTTGTTTCCCTTCTATTATATAGAGAGTTTGTTGCGAGTTTCTGAGCTTAGCCGCAAAATGTGCTTTCGTACCTCGTCATCGGGGTAATAGATATAGTATTTGCCCCGATGAATACCGGCAATCGACCGAATGATGTCTGACTTCACGGATATTTCCGTAAGCTGTTCACGCTCGTCCAGGAGTAAGATCGGAAGCTTCCCTCTGCTACCCGGCAGCAGTTCCGGCTTATAGATATCGTAGGGCGAGTCGTAAGGCGTATCGACCTCTAGATGATAGTCGGGATTCAAGCCGATCGATCGCCACTCCTCCCTAGCATCAGCAAGCCATGCCTCGTCCTTATCCTCCAGCGGCGTATATTTGTACAGCTGCCGGTTCAAAAATCGACTGCATAAATTCGACAGCAACGCGTCTTCTTCGAGCTCCCACTGTCGAAACGCCGTCTGCACGCACGACTCGTCTAGCATTAAATAATGCGACAAGTTTAGCGTTCCTTCTAATAAATGCGCGATCGCCGGAAGCATGAACGCGAACGCATAACCTTCCCGCTTCAACTCGCCAGCCCTGCGGAAAATTTGCCGGAGCACGATTTCCGAGCTGCGCGTGACCGGATGAAAGTACACTTGCCAATACATCTGATACCGGGACATCAAATAATCCTCTACCGCATGCATGCCGCTTTCCTTAACGACGATCTTACCTTGGTAAGGACGGAGCACCCGCAAGATGCGGTCCAAATCGAAGGTTCCGTAGTTCACGCCCGTAAAATAAGCGTCCCGTAGCAAATAATCCATCCGGTCGGCATCCATTTGGCTGGAGACGAGGCTGACGACGATCGGCTTATGATAGGTTTTGCGAATGACCGAAGCCACATCCCCCGGAAAATCCGACGATACCTCGGCAAGCACGCGATTGATTTCCGTATCGCCCAAGATGATTTCGCACGTCCACTCTTCATGGTGCGTATGAAACACTTCCTCGAGAGAATGGGAGAAAGGCCCGTGCCCGACATCATGCAGCAAAGAGGCGCACAAGCTGAGCAGTCTCTCCTCCTGCGGCCAATCCGTATAGCCGTTGCGTTCGAATTGCGAGATGATTTTGCGCGTTATCTCATATACCCCAAGGGAATGCGAGAATCGGCTATGCTCCGCCCCATGGAAGGTCAGATAAGAAGTGCCTAGCTGGCGGATTCTTCTAAGTCTTTGAAATTCCGGCGTGTTGATCAGCTTCCAGATCGTTATGTCCTGCACGTAGATGGCTGAATGGACTGGATCTTTGAATACTTTCTCTTCCTGGAGCTTCGCAAGCATCGATTTCACCTCGGCGTTTGTGGACAGTCGACAAAAGTCTCATATTTAATCGAAATTTGTCGAAATAAGTCGTTTTTCATTTCCCTATTTAATTCTTGCTGTTTTTGCTTCCAGTTCTCAATTTCGCCTTATATTATAAGTTTATCATCAATAAAACTAGTATTTTCAACCGCTTTCAGGTTGACTTTTTTGGGAATGGTTGGTACTATAGAGATCGGAAAACAGAGAACTTTGTCGAAATCCCTTGTCGAATGCTGGCGGTAACGGACAAGCTCTGGACGCTATTGGTCCGTTTGTTATTAATTTTAACCTGAAGAGAGGGGTAATTCCAAATGATGAAATCCACAGGTATTGTACGTAAAGTCGATGAGCTAGGACGGGTGGTCATTCCGATCGAACTGCGCCGCACACTCGGCATCGGTGAGAAGGACGCTCTTGAGATTTATGTAGATGGCGAGCGCATCATGCTTAAGAAATACGAGCCTGCATGCATCTTCTGCGGCAACGCGGAGAACGTCACGTACTTCAAAGGTAAAATTGTTTGCAGAGAATGTTTGAAGGATTTGCCTTCACCTGTGACAAATTAAAGAAAATAGTTTATAATGAGTTTGTACTCTTACAACTGTTAATTCTAACCTTTTTATAACTCCTTTCAGCCCTCCCGAGATTGGTATCGGGAGGTGTTTTTTTTTGCGTCTTGAGCGATAACCGTAATTACTCTTCTTCGAGCAGCGCTTGGTACACATCCCTGCGGGATAAGCCCTTGTCCGCGGCAGCCGACTTCATCGCTTCCTTACGGGTTTGCCCTTTGTCTTCATAAGCCTGCACATGCTGGGCAAGCGTAAGCGAAGACCACCATGCGGCGGCATCTTGTCCACTCGCTTCCGCACCGTCCACTGACAACTTGCCTTGCAGCACAATGCAACATTCGCCAAGCGGCTGATGCTGCTCCACATGCGCCAAGCAGGCTTGCACGCTTCCCCTCACGGCTTCCTCGTGGCGCTTCGTAAGCTCGCGTACGATCGCCATGCTTCTCCCGCTCCATCGCTCTGCAATGACGGCCAGCGTCTTCTTCAGCCTATGGGGCGATTCATAGAACAGAATAGTGCCCGCTTCTCCCTCGAGCGAGTCCAGTAATCGGTTAAGCCCTTTGCGCTCTCGCGGCGGAAATCCGACGAACATGAACCGATCCGTCGGCAGACCCGAAATAATGAGCGCGGATAGCGCGGCATTCGCGCCAGGAATCGGCACGACAGGGATGCCTTCACTTACGGCCGACGCAACAAGCTCTGCTCCTGGATCGGAGATCGCAGGAATGCCTGCATCGCTGACTAATGCGATGCTCTGCCCCTCCGCGAGCATTCGGATCAGCTCGGGACCGCTTGCCTCCCGGTTGTGCTCGTGATAGCTGACCAGACGGTTCTGGATCTCGTAATGCGTCAGCAGCTTACGGGTTTGCCTCGTATCCTCTGCGGCGATCAGCTGTACTTCCTTCAGCGTGCGTATTGCTCTGAATGTCATATCCTCTAAATTACCGATCGGCGTTGCGACTAAGTAAAGCGTCCCGGGGCGCTCGCGTGTCGCGAAGCTGCGTTGCACGCTCGCCTCCCCCGTGCCTGCGGCCAATTCCCGCTCCGTCATAGCGACTCCTCCTCTTGTTGGCCGGTGAAGCTCGGGCCGTGAGCTCGTCCATTGTGCCGCTTAAAGCCAGGCAGCTCGGCTGCTTCTCCGTAGAAGACCGCCAGCAATTCCGGCGTATAGTCGCCATCGTCGCCATATACGATAACCGGCGGCAACAACCGCACCTCCGGTTTACCTTCGCGCGTTGCTTCTATTAATACCATGTTCGCCTCCGCTTCCTTGCGCGGATGAACGAATCGGATTCGCTTCGGTTCGAGCCGATTTCGCCGCATCAAATCGATAATATCAACCAGTCTCGACGGGCGATGCACCATTGATACCCGTCCGCCGCGCCGAACCGATCTGGCACAGGCGGCTACGACATCCTCTAGCTTGCAGCCAAGCTCATGGCGAGCCATCGCTTGGTGGTGATTGCCCTTATGGTCCCCGCTTTGCAACGGCAAGTAAGGAGGGTTAACGGTAACCGCATCGTATAATTCGCCTTCGACTTTCCATTCCCGCAAATCTTGCTCGAATATCGCGATCCGTTCGTTCAATCCATTCAGCGACACGCTCCGATTCGCCATGTCCGCAAGTCGCGGTTGAATTTCCACGCCATCGATCCGCGCCTCCGTCCGAGTCGTCAGCAACAGCGGGATAACTCCGTTGCCCGTGCATAGATCGAGTACGCGCCCGCGCGGCGGAACGCCTGCGAATCGTGCCAACAATACGGCGTCCAAGGAGAAGCTGAATACTTCGGGGCTCTGTATGATTCGAAGGTCGTGAGTCAACAGATCGTCCAGCCGCTCTCCCGGCATCAACTGCACGCTCGCCTTTATGTTCTCTTCGTTCATGGCCATGCCTGCCTCTTCGATATTTTAACAAAAGCCGCCTTTCCCCTAGAGGAAAGACGGCGTGCTTCGCTCAAAACCCTATGCTACAAACTTATTTGCTTAAGAAAGACAAACAGAACAAGCAATCCCCTTCCATCCGCAAATGCCCGTAGTAGACGTTGCAGATATGAAAGCCTTCATGGTACAGCCGAGCCAGATTATCGTATCCTTCGCCGACGCCTATCGCTGCCGGCAATGGCTTACCCTCGACGGCAGCCGGTTGTTCCGCCGTTTCGGAGAGCGCCGCAGGTTCGTTCTCTCGCTTGAGTACTTTGCGCAGTTGCTGATTCTCGATCCGAAGCCGCTGATTCTCTTCGAGCAGCTCCTTGATCGTCTGCTTGAGTGACCCGAAATCGGCGTGCACGGTACCCAAATGCGATTCAAGCTCATTTACGCGAGCGAAAATATCTTTCATGAACAACATTCCACCTCAAGGCATCCGAGTATGTCGAGTTCGTCACTTCAAGACGACATCGTCAAATGGTAGCTCCTTCACTTTGCCAAGGTCGAACAGCTGCACGTGCACGCTTCTGCTGCCGACGTTAATGCCGACGACTTTGCCTTCGCCCATCGAGGAGACGACAAGTCTACCGACGGCCGGCAACTCTTCCTTAGCGCTCTCGTAATTGTCGTGCTCGTATTTCAGACAGCACATGAGACGGCCGCATAGCCCCGAGATCTTCGTCGGATTAAGCGATAGGTTCTGGTCTTTGGCCATTTTGATGGAGACCGGTTCGAAATCGCCCAACCACGAGGAACAACAGAGTACGCGCCCGCACGGCCCAATCCCGCCGAGCATCTTTGCTTCGTCGCGCACGCCGATCTGCCGCAATTCGATGCGGGTCCGGAATACGCCGGCCAAATCCTTGACCAGCTCGCGGAAATCGACGCGCCCTTCAGCCGTAAAATAAAAGATGATTTTATTCCGGTCGAACGTGTATTCCACGTCCACTAGCTTCATCTTAAGAGCATGGTCCTTGATCTTCTGCAATCCGACGTTGAAGGCGTTCTTCGCCGCGCTGCGATTCTCGTCGACGGCCTTCGCGTCCGTCTCTCCGGCGACGCGAATGACCTTCTTCAAAGGCAGAACGACGTCGGATTCACCGACCGTCTTCGGTCCGACGACGACTTTGCCGTACTCTACGCCTCGCGCCGTCTCGACGATAACATGCTGATCTTTGGACACCGGATGCTCAGCGGGGTCGAAATAATAGATTTTGCCCGCTTTCTTGAAGCGGACACCGACGACATCGTACAAATCTATCCCTCCCGCATGTTAACCAAAAATTGCTCAAGCGCCAATTGCGGCGGCACATGAGCTTTGATTCTTCTTGCCGCCATGAGCGCGGATTCCATCACTGTAACCCATCCGTCGATCGAACGGGTCCAAGCGGTCTTCGCGATCCATTCCCCTTGATCCGGAAACACCATCATTTGCTGGCGTCCGGTCATGGCGTAAATCATATCCCTATACCACAGCGCTAACAGCTGTAGCAAGATTTCGACATGTTCCGAGAGGTCCGTCTTAAACACCTGCTGCTGCGCTTGTAGCAGATTAGCAGAGAACCGGGACGGATGCTCCTTGCCTAATTGTATCACTACGCTTCGAATTTCTGCAAACCAATTCTCTTCTACCAATCTTCGGCTCGCTGCTAGCCCGGAAGCCAAATTGACCGCAGCCCGCGACAGGAGCGGCGGTCTGCCTTCCGAGACGAGCGCCGCTTCCAATGCTTCCCGATCGCCGGGCACGAATGCGATCAGCTGCGAGCGGGATAATATCGTAGGAAGTACGGCTTGCGCGCTCGGCGCGAGCAAGATGGCGACGACCGGCGAAGGCGGTTCCTCGAGAAATTTCAGCAGGCTGTTCGCCGCCTGCGTCGTCATCGTCTCCGAAGCTTCGATAATATATACTTTATACCCCGCTCCGGCGCTCCGATAAGACAACTCGCGCTGCAACGCGCGAATTTGCTCGATCTTGACCGAGGCGCCGTCCGGCGTAATGACGTGCAAATCCGGATGGTTGCCATGCATAACCTTGCGGCAGGACAAGCATTCTTCGCAAGCGTCCGTTCCGCCGCGCTCGCAAAATATCGCCTGCGCGAACGCTTGCGCCATTTCCCGGCGGCCGGAGCCGCTTGGTCCCGCGAACAGGTACGCATGGGCGATTTTGCGAGTGGACAAGGCGTTCCGCAACAGCGATTTCACGCGGTCCTGTCCGTGGATGTGCTCAAAGCCCATGCTGCGAACTCCTTCGCGATCGCTTCAGCCGAAGCTGCCGATCGCCTAAAATACCAAATTTATTAACAAGCCGCGCATTTCGCCGACCTTTTGAAGCAAATCCAATCGTCCTTCTTCCGTAGAGAGCAGTTCTTCGCCCATAGCGACGAGCATCTCATCCACTTCTTCGAGAAGCTTGTACCGTTTACCCCGGCCGCGACGATCCCAGCCCCTCGTGTCCTTGAGGCCGATCCCTCGCTTTACCGTATCTTCGAGGAACGATTTGACCATCTGACGATAGAGTACGAGCTCGCGCACCGTCATCGAACGGGCAAGCCGGTCTCCTTGCACTCGGATATCTTCAAGCTTGCGCTGCAACTGCTCTTGCGTGCGTTGCCCGTCTTGCTGCTGCATCAGATCGCCGAAGCTTTGCGGTTGCGCCGGACGATTCGGTTGCTCGCCTCGTTGTACCGCTTTATTGATCAACGGATAACCTGGAGGCTGTATCTTCATGTAAGTTCACCTCCTGGTTGCTTACGCATCAGAAGTGCTCGAAACGTTCGACCGGCAATACAAACACGGCGGCACCGCCGACTTGAACCTCGACCGGGAACGGAATGTAAGAATCGGCTGCGCCGCTAACAGGCGACACCGGCGTAACTAGCTGGTCGCGCACTTTACAGTTGGCGCGAATGACGTCGAGCGCGCTCTGTACGCGATCGTCTTCGATACCGATCAAGAACGTCGTATTTCCCGCACGGAGAAATCCTCCGGTGCTCGCCAGCTTCGTTGCGCGAAATCCTTCCTTAATAAGCGCGTTCGATAACCGGTTGCTGTCTTTATCCTGAATAACCGCAATAAGAAGTTTCATCGTTCAGGCCCTCCTCGGTTCATAATTGGGGTCTGTCTGTACTACCTAACAAATTGGACAACTACCGTCCAAAATCCTCTTTTTACGACGCATTAAGGTTAAGTTTTGCTTCGATGATCGTCCATGCCTGCTGGGCTAGAACTTCCGCCGGAACGGAAGCGTCAAGCGTGACGATGCGGTCTTTGAACTGTTCCGCTACCCGGAGGTAGCCTTCCCGCACGCGACGATGGAAGTTCAAGCTCTCCAGATCCAGCCGGTTCAGCTCGCGGTTCTCGTTAGCTTCTATGCGCTTTAGTCCGATTTCCGGATCGATGTCCAAATAAATCGTAAGATTCGGCATGCAGCCTTCCGTCGCGAACCGATTAATGTCCCAAATCGGATCCAACCCTATACCTCTTCCGATGCCTTGATAGACGAGACTGCTATCCACGAACCGGTCGCAAATGACGTCGATACCCTGCTCGAGCGCCGGCATGACTTTTTCCGCTAAATGTTGTCGCCTAGCCGCCGCATAAAGCAACGCTTCGGTGCGCGGATCCATCGCCGTATTCTCTCTGCCTAAAATAATGTTGCGTATCGCTTCGGCAATCGGGCTGCCGCCCGGCTCCCTCGTTACCCTAACCTCATGGCCAATCTCTTGCAGCTTGCGTTCGATTGCCCTGATTAATGTCGTCTTGCCCGAGCCGTCTCCGCCTTCGAGCGTTATGAACGTTCCGCCTCGCACCTGCTCGTTGCCCCTCTCCTATGGATCCGCTTATGCGCGCCTATAGCGCGTAACGAGCTTCGCGAGCCCATAAGCCATTCCGGTGACTATGCTTATCACCATCATATCAAAGCACACATTAAACATAAACAAATGCTTGCCCATGTCCGCCTCGCCGTCCCCGATGATCGCGACGAAGCATGCGAACGCTCCCGCTATTCCGATGATCGCCATTGTCTCTAGGCCTAGCCTAAACCTGCGCGATTGGGTCCTCCACCATAACGTTGCGAGCGCGAAGTAATAAATGACGTAGAAGAGTAGGAATACACCTAGCTTATGCGGCATATGCCTAACCTTCCACTCGCTCCAAGCGCTATAACGATAAGATATCGCACCCCAAGGCTTGCCCGCGGATTGATCGTAGTTGCCTAAGTAACCTGGACGGATGTACACCGCGTTATCGGCCGCTACTTCAAGCTTTTGCGCGAACCGCGAAGGATGGCGTAAATAATATAGCGCGATGTCCTTATGACTCAGTGTCTCCAACACTTCCCGGCGCAAGACCGGGTCGCTCTGCGGGATGACCGTATCCTTCTGAAAATAATTCGTTCCGGCAAGCGCCGCATATTTCTCCGGAATGCCCAGCTCTTTCATGTCCGCGGCGACGTCTGGAGAGTTTTTGAGCACTCCGAAAAAGATAGATTGATACAAGTTGGTGTTTTTCAGACGATCGGGCGCGACGACGATCATTAACGCCGAACCCAGGATTAACACACCGATTCCCGACCATACTTGCTTTCTCCATCTTCGATCGTCGCGCAGCCGCATCATTCGCCACGCAAGGAGCGCAAACGCGAAGCCTAGGGGAGCGTTTTGGATTTTCGAAGTGGCCAGCGCGAGCGCCGCGCCGATGAATAAGGCTAAGAGTGCGCCGCTTGGCTTGTCCGAATTAAGTAGCGCCATTACCGCGGCTACCGTTAACAACGTTGCGATCAAAGCATACGGCTCTCCGAAAAAGGACTGAAAATAGACGACATACCCGATATCGTCGAATATGAAAACAAGACTAGCGGCGAGCACGAGGGTGCCTATTACCGTTGTTTGTCGACTACCAACTTTAGGCGCGTATTTGATCAGTAACATAACCGCCCATACGTAGAGCAACATGTAGCACACTCCGAGAACTCTCACATCGAAATGCGCGCTGCTCAACACTCTTCCGATCCAACCCGCTATCGTTACGAGTATAATGTGCGTCGAGAAATAACCTCCGAGCGTATAACCGCCATATCCGTACAGCTGATGTGCGAACCCGAAATATTGATCGTGGTAAGACTCCTTCGGATCAAGCGGTGCGATTCCCGATCCCCCAAGCACGCGACTGTAATCGCCGCTGTCGGCTAAACCCAGCACCGGCGGGATCATAATTAGCGCAACGATGAGGATAGCCGAGCCGAGTCCTGCAGCCCAGGCGATGATGGGGCGTATATCGCGATCTTTCATTAACATTCTCCTTGCACGACAATATGCTCCAGCGCCTCGTCTTGAGCGCCTTGAATTTGCGCGCCGCTGTTGCGCCATAGGACAAGCTGTTCGATCGTATCAGACGTAATGACCTCTCCAGGATAGAGAACCGGAATGCCTGGCGGATAGGGGATTACCCATTCCCCTGCCGTTAATCCTACGCTGTTCGTTAGACGGACCGTCCTCACGGATAATCGGTCGCGTCTAAACGTGACCGGTTCCGGTACCGCGGCGTCCTGATCGAGCCTCGTTACCCCACCATTAGGATTAGTTGGCGATAACTCTGCTTCCGGTACTTCCGGTAAGTGTCGGCTAATCGATGCAAGTTCGAATAACGCGTCCCGCAACGCGATCCCGTCCGCCTCGTTGCTCCCCGGTCCTAGCGCCAGCACGACATAACGATCATCCGCCATCTCCGCGATGCAATTTCTTGCGGCAAGCTCATCCCGTAACCGTGCGCCGCTAAGCTTACCCGATTCATCGAACAATACCAGCTTAAGCGGATCATATTGAATCGAATCGTTCTTATGAGCTCCATAACCGATAGCGCGGAACGGCGTCTCGTTCAAGCTTTCGATAACGACTCGAACGGCCTCGAGAGCTGGTTCGAATAGCGTCGATCCGCTCGTATGTAGCTGTCGTCTAGCCAGATCGATAGATGCGAGAATCGGGAAGGAGGGGCTGGAGCTTTGTACCATGCGAAGCGCTTGCTTAACCGCTTCCCTATCGACAAGGTTGCCCTGCATATGCAGCATGGCCCCCATCGTCATCGCCGAGAGCATTTTGTGCGTAGATTGAACGACGACGTCGGCGCCGGCACGGAGCGCGGACTCTGGAAATGCGTCGTGAAAGCCAAGATGCGCGCCATGCGCTTCATCGACAAGTACAGGAACACTTCGCCTGTGCGCAAGCTGAACGATCCGTTCGAGCGAAACCGTCATGCCGTAATAATTGGGAGTAGATAAAATAATTCCGCTTGCATCCGGATAGCGCTCCAGAGCCGCTTCCATGCTGCTCAAAGAAGGGATTACGGCAAGCCCGGACATTGACTCGAACTGCGGGGCGAGCATAACCGCCCGTGCTCCCGCGAGCATTAAACCATGTATGATCGACTTATGAACGTTACGCTGGACGATGAAGACGTCGCCTGGACTGCTCGTACCGAGAATCATCGCTAGATTGCCGGACGTACTGCCGCCCACCAACAAGCTTGTCTCTTCCGCTCCGAAGCATTGCGCCGCCAGTTTCTGCGCTTCTACGATCGCCCCTTGCGGATGATGCAGATCATCCGTATCCGCAAGCTCCGTCACGTCTAGTTGCAGAAGCGTACGATAAAACCCGGCTGCATCGTCATCTTCCCTTGCGACCCGCTGCTTGTGGCCCGGCACGTGAAAAGCGTGCGCCGACAGCCCGGCGTGAGTCGCTAACGCTTCATATAGCGGTGCCCTTTGCTTATCCATCGACATGTTAGACCCCTCGTTTTTTTCCATTTAACCATTGTATCAACTTACCAATCTTCTGCCAAATGTTGCGCGCATAGCAATAAAAGAAGCGTCAGTGCCTCTTAAAAGGCGCTAACGCTCCGTTCATGAAACTACTAGGCATTAAACTTAACCCATAATTGCCGCATTTGCTGAACAAAGAACGGATACTTCTCGTCTTCTACCTTCGTCTGAACCATCGTTGCTTCGCATGAGTTACATATGAATTCGGTTACGATCGTAATGCCTTCATCCTTCGATTCTCCGCATACAATGCACGTCTTCGGCGCATTCTCCTCCATATTAAACACCCCTGCCCATTTCTATTGATGCTTTGCAGTCTTCCCCAAAGTCTATGAAAAAATACGCATTCATAGCGGAGAATTTGGTTAACCCTAACATTCAATCCTCGTAAGACCGATACTAAGGTACAGAAGCTGTCATGCTGCATGGTAAGGAGGCTCATGGCTTGAACACGTCTAGCGCTTCGAAGAATGACCCCACTTTCTATCATTATAAGCTTATCCGTCGAATCTCGCTTAGACCCGAGAGGAAATATAGTTATATGGCGACCGCGTTGCTCGTTCCGGCGGCGCTATTCGGCATTTATAGCTGGACGGGGCTGGTCCTCTCCGTCATCGCCGCAATCCTTATGGTGGTCGTCCACTCTTTGGTTATGCGAATTACGCTTAGGCGCGTCGATAAGTTTTCCGAGAACAAGTGGTCTTTTCGCCGGGATTGGCCTTGGATCGGGCCGCTTCCTATTCAAGACACCCAGTTAGCACTGTTTCGCAGGCTGCATTTTCACCTGTTGCTTGTCGGATGCTGCGTGACCGGCCTGTTCTACCCTTGGGCGCACGCTTCGCTTGTTATTGCGCTCTTCTATTGGCACCTTTGGCTTATTACGCCGAGACTGCGATTACTGCTAACGCTTAGGCGCGAGAAGGGGGCCGGCATTATCCGGCTTGCCGCAGACGAAGTGTCGTATTATCACCAATAACTTCATGCTCGGACAATATAAAAAAGCCCACAGCCGCGGGCTTTTTACTGTTATACGGTAGGCGAAATCGTGATCGAATCGTTCAACCCCTTGAGCTTATCGGCCGAGCGTTGCAAGAGCGCTTGCTCTTCCTCGGATAAGTCCAGCTTTAAGATTTCTCTTACGCCGTTACGATCAACGATACAAGGGACACCGAGATACACGTCGCTAATGCCGTGGTACCCTTCGAGCAGCGTGGAAACGTTCAATACGGCGCCTTCATCACGAAGAATGGCGGTGCAGATTCTATCCAGCGCCAGCGCAATCGCGTAATATGTCGCTCCCTTTGCGCTAATGATCTGGTAAGCCGCATCGCGCGTATTCGCAAACAATTCGGCTTTATCCGACTCGTCGATCTGTAGCGCGGTTCCGGCAACATTCGCTAGACTCCACACGGGCAACTCGGAATCGCCATGCTCACCGACGATATGCGCGTGGACGCTGCGCGGATCAATGCCTAGATGATTGCCGATCAAGTATCTGAACCTGGCACTGTCGAGCAACGTTCCGGATCCGATGACCCGATTAACCGGCCAACCCGATTTGCGCCAAGCGTAATAGCTCATGACATCTACGGGATTGGAAGCAAGGAGCAAGATACCGTCCGTATTGTATTTTAATACCTCAGTAATGATGCTTTCCATAATCGATACGTTCCGCTTCAGCAAATCCGTACGCGGCTCGCCTTCCCGTTGCGCGGCGCCTGCCGTGATGATGATGATGTCCGCTCCTTTGCAATCCTCGTACGTCCCTGCCCATAGCTTCGTCGCGCCCAGAAAAGGAATGCCATGATTCATATCCAGCGCGTCCCCGACGGCTTTCGAATGATTCGCATCGATTAACACTAATTCATCTGCCCGATTGCGAAGCATAAGTGTGAACGCAGTCGTCGAGCCCACCGCTCCCGATCCAATGACAACGATCCTTGTCTTGTTCATGATTAGTCGCCTCCCTATTGATTGTCCGGCATATACGGTTTGTTCACATAATGGTACATAAAGCCCATGAACACGCCCCCGCCGATCATATTCCCGAAAGTCACCGGAATGAGATTGTGCATGACGCCACCTAGAGATATCGTTCCGGGATGATTTAACACGAGCGCGATAGCGAACGTGCACACTGTTGGCGATGCTATGCTCGTATCCGGAAATAAAGAAGCAGAAGACGAACAACATCATCGCGAACATTTTCGCACCGTCGTCCTTGAACGACATCGGTATGAAGAACGCGAGGCAGACGAGCCAGTTACAGAGAATAGCCCGGAAGAACAGCTCCGTCGCCGGCGTATGCATTTTCTTATCTACGACGCTTAACAAAAATCCATTAACGGATGAATCGTCGAACAGCCCCGTTGTGTAGATTAGGAATGCAAAAGCGGCAGCACCGAGCAAATTACCGGCATAACTCGTAAGCCAAAGCTTAACGGTATCCTTCCAGCTTATTTTTTTGCGCAGAGCCGCAAAGGAGTAGTAGAACGTATTGCCGGTGAACAGGTCGCCTCCTCCGTAGGAGATCAGAATGATCGCTGCTCCAAACGTGATCGCGGCCATCGGATAAGTGAGCGGCGAATGCTCTACGTAAAAGTAATTGCCTGTTTTGAAAGCTACGATAACCCCGAAGCCAATGAACATACTCGCCAACATCGAACGGGCAATGTATCTGAGCAGACTTTGCTTATAAATACCGTATTTCTTCAGCGCCAATTGTTCTACCTTAAGCAGCGGTTCCACTTCCATCAATAAGATCACCGCCCGTCGTTCATTGTATAATGGCCTTGGAATTAAATTAACACATTCCAGCGCATGCTAACGTGACGTACATCACAGGTTGAAACGTTTGGAATTGACTTGTTGCCATGTTACGATAGAGTAAACGCATACATACTGACTTGGTTTGAAAATATCGTATATGAGGGAGGCAATCCATTATGGAGTTAATCTATCACGGACATTCGTGCGTTCAGATCGTCACCGACGGCAAGTCGCTCGTCATCGATCCGTTCTTGCGTGGCAATCCTATCGCGGTTACAAAGCCAGAAGACGTTCAAACAGATTATGTGTTGCTTACGCATGCGCATACGGATCATATTCTAGACGCTGCACCGATCGCAAAAGCTAACGATGCGCCTATCGTCGCGGTCGTGGAGCTTGCGGATTTTATGAGCGGCAAAGGGCTGAAGACGATCGGCATGAACCTGGGTGGAACAGTAGACCTAGGCTTCGCCAAGGCGAAAATGGTGCAGGCACTGCACAGCTCGGGGATTACATTGGAAGACGGGAGTACCGTATACGGGGGAGTACCTGTCGGCTATATCATTCAGGTTGAGGGGTTAACCATTCTTCACGCCGGCGATACGTCGCTATTCTCGGACATGAAGCTCATTGGCGACCGGCACGCCATCGACATTGCGCTTATTCCGATCGGCGACCATTACACGATGGGCCCTGACGACGCGCTACAGGCCGCGCAGTGGTACGGCGCCAAGTTGGTTGTGCCCGTGCATTATAATTCGTTCCCGCCGATCCGCCAAGATGCGGAGGCGTTCGTTGCTCGTCTGGAAGCTCAGGGACAACGCGGGAAGTTACTCGCTCCGGGCGAGAAGATTAGCGTTAAAGCCGGAGAGCTGTAACTCTCAAGTCTAAATGTAAATACAAGCATACGAAGAAGCACCCCGCAAAGGGTGCTTCTTCGTATGCTCCTGCCTGGCAACGTCCTACTCTCCCAGGACCCTGCGGTCCAAGTACCATCGGCGCTGGAGGTCTTAAC
>NZ_JBHSNC010000034.1:0-593 GCF_042655785.1 Cohnella yongneupensis | reverse complement strand
GAGCCCGCAAGGGCTATAAAAGTCCACAGCTGCGCAAGCAGAGTGGCGCGTTACCGTAAATGACGCTCGAGTTCAGTTTTGAAGGGGCAAGTCCCTTTCTATAGCAATACCGCGCACGTTTGGCGACATGCGCAACCTGTCTGGTGGTAATGGCGGAGGGGTTCCACGCGTACCCATCCCGAACACGACCGTTAAGCCCTCCAACGCCGATGGTACTTGGACCGCAGGGTCCTGGAAGAGTAGGAAGCTGCCAGGCAGGCCCATAATAGGGCTGAATGAATAAGCCATATCGATGGCCTTTAGCTCAGCTGGTTAGAGCGCACCCCTGATAAGGGTGAGGTCGGTGGTTCGAGTCCACTAAGGCCAACCAAATATTTTCCCATGGGGACTTAGCTCAGCTGGGAGAGCACCTGCCTTGCACGCAGGGGGTCAGCGGTTCGATCCCGCTAGTCTCCACCATCGATCTTTTCGTACACCCGAAGCACATAGCTACGGTGTACGGTCGAGCCAACCTTACGGTTGCTCGTTTGTACCTTGAAAACTGGATAGCGAAACAAAGCGAGAAAGAATGAAACATCCAAGCTTATCTGTGT
>NZ_JBHSNC010000033.1:0-1208 GCF_042655785.1 Cohnella yongneupensis | reverse complement strand
AATGCAAATCTAGAAGTTAAGAAGGAATGGATTAGAAGATTGCAATGGACATTAAATACAAATTTTATAGAGTGAATTCAATGAAGAGGGTCCTTCACATAACACCATATTCACGCTTCGGGCCATTCGGCCCTCGGTCCGGCAGAAGTTAGAAGTGGATTCGGAGAGGTATCTCAGCAGCGGGAAGTAGAATCAGCCGGACACATCCGCACCACCTAACCGCATCGCGGCCGCCCTTCGGGCTTAAGGTGGTAGGACGTCGTGAATACAACAACGTTATCAGAAAGTCGGGGAAATTCACAAAATCGGAGAGATGAGATGAAGATTCTAATTGCACAACCTCAATTAGAGAAAGAGCTCAAACAACTTGAACATGAGATTAAGAATCACCGTGATGTTGATATAATCATTTATCCAGAGGGATACATAAACCACAATATTGAACTCGCACGTGAGTTGGCTAGAAACTATTCAAAGATCATTGTTTCAGGACATAAGCTGCCAAAAGATAGAGCCATAATCATTAGTCGTGAAGGTGAGCTACTTCTCGATCGTGCGAAGTATGACAAGTCGACACTTGTAGAGGTTGATAGTCTTGTAATTGGAATGATGCTATGTGATGAAATCGTAATTCAAGGGATGTCAGGTCTTGAACCGACAAAGATAGACTTAATTGTTCACCCAATTGGTGTTGGAATGTTCAGTGAGGAACAGTTCGACGAATGGACATCTGAGGCCAGGAAGTATGCAATTGAATATAAGACGATGGTGATTGGCACGAGTCATGCAGATGGTTCATTTGGAGATAGTGATATTTCAATCCCGATCGCCTATTGTATTGATAAAGACGGTAAGGACATTTTTATATCCAAGAATGATACTCGAACAAGAATTGTGAATTATGAAACAAGACATGTAAAAACGATTTAAGATCTTATTGATAGTATCTCAAGATGCCCCGACCTTCTGATAACACCATATTCACGCATCGGGCATTCGCCCTCGGTCCGGCACGAAGTTAGAAGTGGATTCGAAGAGGCATTTCAGTAGCATGAAGTGTAATCAGCCGAACACATCCCACCACCTAACCGCATCGCGGCCGCCCTTCGGGCTTAAGGTGGTGGGACGTCGTGAATACAACAACGTTAACTGAAATCTCCGAGAGCGTAAGGGCATCCAAGATCGATTAATGAACAAGAATATTAAAC